>CAYVKR010000336.1:0-2521 GCA_964452025.1 uncultured Anaerolineales bacterium | reverse complement strand
ATAGCCGCCCTCGCCAGCGCACTCGCGGTTCCACTCACCCTCTGCCTCGTGCTGGGACTGCTGATGGCTCCGGCCTTTGACGCCTCCGTGCCCACTCCGCCCCCCTTGGATCCCAACAGCCCTAACGTGACAGTACGCGTCGCGGAGACGTACCTCAACGACGCGCTGACCCGCGCCCTGCCCCAGGGCGTACCCGGCGAGGCAGAATTGGACGTCAAACCCGACGGTCTGCTTATCATCCACGCCCACTTTCCCCTGCTGCTCCTGGATCTACATGTCACCCTCAACAACCGCATCTCGGTCATGGGAGAGCAGATCCAGATCCGCGTCGAGGGCATCAAGACCGGTGGGGAAGAAATCCTCGACCTCATCGGCGTCGACGAGGTCACGCTGGGCAAGGACCTCAGCACAGCGCTCAAGCGACGGTTGGAGACCGAACTCGGCGAAGCCTCGCGGATCCTGGAGATCCGCACCGATGAGCAGTACATCACCCTCACCGCCCACCTGGCGTTGCCCTAGAGAGGCGTTATGCAAACCTCAATTCCGACCTCAAAACGCACTTGGCTCCTCGGCGGGCTGCTCCTGGGCTTTTTCCTCGGCCTGCTCTTAGGTGGCGCGATGCTGCTGATCCTGGACATAAAACCCAAGGAGGTAGAGAGATCCAGTCAAAAAGGAAGCGTAGAGATCAACGTCGCTGAGGACTACCTCAACCAGGTCATCAACGACAACCTGCCCTCGCTGCCCGGTCCCTTCTCGCTCCGGGTAACCCACCTGAATCTGCGCTCCAACGGACGTGCGGCCTTCGCCGCCCGCCTGAAGCTCGGTTCCCTCGAGCCGGTGGTCGAGGGAACGTTGGGCTTCTACGCCTCGACCGCCGGAGCGCTGAGCGTGCAGCTGCGGGAGGCCAAGGTGGGCCGGCTGGCTGTCGGGCGTCTGGTACCGAAGGGGCTCGTCGACAAAGTCAACGCGATGCTGGAGGAGGAGATCCTGGCGCGGATCGGCTCGACGGGGTTGCGCATCGTGGGCGTGGAGAGCAACGCCGTGCAGCTGATCATTCATCTAGACGGTCCATGACCGTCCCTCGTAGGTAGAGCGCGCGAGATAGAGTGAGAAGAGGGAGCCGTGTTCATCATTCAGCATACCCTTACCCTACCCGATTACGCTCATAATGTGGCAACCAGTGTAATCCAAGCATGATGGGCAAAAGGAGAAAGACAAGAGATGAATACCCTAATCTGCCCCAACTGTCAGCTGCCTAATCGATCCAGTGCGCAATTCTGCGCCCGCTGCGGAGCGACGCTTACCCAAGCTGCTGCCCCCTCTCGATGCCCAAGTTGCCAAACCCCCATCCGACCGGGCGCGCAGTTCTGTCCGGCCTGCGGCGCGCCCCTCCAAAACGTGCCACCCAGCGCGCCAGAGCCTCAGTCAGCGGCGGAGACGGGTGAGAGAACCCTGATCGCCCACTGGCCTGGCGGCCAAACGCAGGAATACACACTCGCACAGCAGGTTGTGCATGTAGGTCGAAGCCCGACCAACGAGGTCATCCTCAACTATCCGATGGTGTCGAAGCGCCATTTCCAGCTACAATTGACACCCCAAGGCATTCAGGTCACGGACTTGCACAGTACCAACGGCACGATGATCGCCGGGCGGCGCATCCCACCGGGCGTACCTACACCGTGGCCCCGTGGGGAGACGTTACGAGTTGGCGACCTGCGCGGCAACTCCATCGGCCTGGAATTAAAAACGCCAAAGGCCGCGCCTTCGCTGCAAACGTATCCCTTGGGCATGCACCGGCTGGCCCAATACGACCGGGTGACCATTGGGCGCGATGCCCATAACCACGTCCACCTGGATCATCCCACGGTCTCACGGCAGCATGCGGAGATTGTACGCCAAAACAGCGCCCAAGTTTTGCGCGATCTAGGCAGCAGCAACGGCACGTTTCTCAACGGGCAACGGGTCACGCAAGATAAGTTCCTCAATATGGGCGACGTGATTCAAATCGGACCGTACAAGCTGATCTACGATGGACAGGCCCAGCGGCTGGCGACCTCCGTCAGCAAAGGGCATAGGCTGGACGCGATGAATCTGGGCTTTCAGATTCCCGACGGTCGCATGATTCTGGAAAATATCTCTCTCTCCGTCCAGGGCGGTGAGTTCATCGCCCTGGTTGGCGGGAGCGGGGCCGGCAAGAGCACGTTGCTCAAAGCAATGAACGGCTATCAGCCCGCCACCCACGGTCAGATGCTCATCGATGGCATCCCACTCTATCCCAGCCTGGATGCCTATCGCAATTTGATGGGCTACGTGCCACAAGACGACATCATCCACAAGGTGTTGCCGGTACGTCGCGCACTGTGGTACGCGGCCAAACTCCGGCTGCCCGACGCCATGCCAGCCGAGATTGAACGGCGGATCGCGGACGTCCTGGATATGGTGGAGATGACAGCCCACGCAGAAAAGCCGGTGCGGGTGCTCAGCGGTGGGCAACGCAAGCGCGTCAGTATCGCGGTGGAGC
>CAYVKR010000335.1:0-2561 GCA_964452025.1 uncultured Anaerolineales bacterium | reverse complement strand
CGTTCCACAGCCCTACGACGGCGACGACGACCTCACCTCCGGCTTACGCAGCGCGTTACGCTGGCGGTGGTTGGCTCGTTGAGCAGGTACTGAGGGGGTGATTGTATGATCCTACGTTACCTATATTTTGTTCAAAAAGGAGGTCATTGAGGGCTAGGCTTCGGTAAGGTTATCTTTTGACATTTCCGAGCCCGCTTCGGTAAGCTTATCTTTTGACTTGACACGCCGGCCATTACCCGTTGACAGAGCGAATGGATCAGTTATAGTAGCATCTATGAATCTATCACGTACTCGTCACCGTGTCGACTTTGTCGCGCTCGTGATCGTCCTGCTGGCCTTTGGCCTGCGGACGGCTTGGCCGACGCTGGCGGAGTTCAAATACGACGAAGCCAACGTCGTCCGCCACGCTTTGCAGATCGCGCACGAGGGCGCGCGTCCTGTCGTGGGCGTGGACTCCTCCACCAGCGTGAAGAACCTCCCGCTGATGCTCTACCTAATGGCGCTGCCCTTGCGTCTCTGGGCCGATCCCGTCGCCGCCGTGCTCTTCATTGGCTGGCTCAACACGCTGGCCGTCGCTGTAACCTATCGGCTGGGCAAATCTCACTTCGGTCTGACCACGGGGCGCATCTCGGCCTTTCTCTTCGCCGTAGGCGGATGGGCCGTGCTCTATGGGCGAAAAGTCTGGTGCCGCACACTCCCCCTTTTCACGCTGGCGTTCATCGCCTCGCTGCTGGCAGTGGTAGTTCGAGAAAAGCGCTGGGCCATGGTGAGCGCCTTCGCCGCGCTGGCCGGACTCATCGGTTTGCAATTGGAAGGTCTCATCTTTGGCCCTTTCCTGGTGCTGACCCTGGTGCTCTTCCCTGAGAAGGTCGCGTGGCGACCACTGCTCGTCGGCCTGGGCATCTTCGGGCTGCTCATGGCGCCCTACGGCATCCACGACGCGCTGCACGGCTGGGCGAACGTTCGGGGCCTGCTCACCTACGCAGGCGGAGAGACGATCTTCTCCTGGGACGCGCTGCGCTACGCCTTCCGCCTGACGGGCAGCGCCGGCATGGAAGGCATGGCCGGCGTCTTTGCCGACAACTATCTCGCCGCCCTGCCAAAAGCGGGGTGGTTCAACGACGTCATGCACGGCCTCCTGGCCCTGGCATTGATCCACGCCGTGATCCGGCTGATCCGTGGTTCAGCGAGGGACCGCCGCCTGATAAGCGTGCTCCTGCTCTGGTTCGCCATCCCTATTCTGTCGCAGATTCGCTCTTCCTCCCCCACCCAGCCCCACTACTTCGTGCTGCTCTACCCGGTGCAGTTTCTGTTGATCGGGATGATGATCTCCTATGCCTTCTCTCGTCTCCGCAAGATGACCGGACCGCGCCTCGCTAATGCCGCCGTGATCCTGCCGCTCATGGTCTGGAGCGCCTGGCAGGTCGCCCACGTCGCCACGCTCTTTCCGCTGATGGCGGCGCATCCCACCACGGGCGGCTACGGCATCCCGCTGCGGTATGCGCGAGCGGCGGCCACGATGGTAGACACAAGCGACTGCCCCGGCGCGGTCATGGTGCTGACCGACGGGACGAATCCCGCCTTCGAGGAGACGCCCGCCATCTTCGATGCGCTGTTCCACGGTCGCCCTCGCCGCTTTGCCGACGGCGCGCTGGCACTGCCCGTACCCGCCGGAGAGCACGTCGCCTATCTTGTCGGGCCTATCGCGCCGGAAGCATCACCCTTTGATCCACTCTTGCTGCGCCTGGACGCCATGCCAGAGACGACGAGTGCCACTCTACGCCTGCCCGACGGCTGGCGCTACCAGAGCTACTGCCGTCAGCGCGCCGACCGCGAGGATCTGCTAGCAAACCTGAGCCGTCTCCCGACCGACGCGCCCTTTGCCAACCAGGTGGTCTTCACCGCCTATGACCTGCCGGAGACCGCCATCGCTGGCGAAACCAGCGACGTCTGGCTGGCGTGGTGGCTGCGGGAGACGCCGCCCGCGCCGGTCACGACGCAGTTCTACGTCCATCTGCGCGACAAGGACGGCGAGACCCTGGCGCAGCTCGATGGCAACGGCTATCCCACGACCAACTGGCAGGCCGGCGACCTGGTCATCAGCCGCTTCCCGCTCACGCTGCCGGACGCGCTCCCGGCGGGCGCATACGAGCTGCGCGCGGGGATGTACACGCTGCCTGACGTCGTCAACGTCCCCGTCGTCGACGCGACAGGCGTGCCCTTGGATGACGGCGTCACATTGGGCCGCGTCTGCCTGCAAGCGCGCCAGCATCAGGACTAGCCCGCTGATCAAACCAGGCTCTTTTGGATTTCGCATGATCAGACCGAAAACTTAACCATGACTCCACTGAAAAAAGGTCGATCTAACCGCAGAGCACGCAGAGGGCACAGAGATTCTTAGGTGTACTATGATTTTCTATCATGAAATTCGGAGAAATGTAAAAATAGTTAAACATAACATTCATTTTTCTCAGCGTTCTCTGTGATCTCTGCGGTAAAAAGGTTTTTGGCTCTCTGGGATTTCGCCGGAAACGGCCACATCTAGTGGTAGCCGTTGGACA
>CAYVKR010000334.1:0-2570 GCA_964452025.1 uncultured Anaerolineales bacterium | reverse complement strand
ATTCGACGGGGAAGGTTGGCTGTGGACTGCAAGTCGGGTGGCTCCGTACCCGTGACCCCAGGAGCAAAACCTTTAAATGCCAACACTATGGCAAACAATTGGGCGCCGATGGCCGTTGCAGCGTAAGCTGTAGCGACATCTAACCCTGAAAAGACCGGGAAAACCCGGTCGCGTCCCTCCGGCATCTCGCTGGTGTGTTGGAGTCGGACGACATAAAGTCAGCGTGCACCTCACCAGACGCCGATACGGTGAGCCAAGCGTCATCGGCTGGTCTGGATAGGCGCGGTCGGCTGCGATCTACCAGGCGAGATTGAAAACGCCGACTAAACTTGTAGATGTCCGCAGAAGAGTTCTTCGGACGCGGGTTCGATTCCCGCCATCTCCACTGAAGGGGCCGGTTCGGAGACCGGCCCCTTATTTGCGTATGGAGGCAACCACCACCAAGAGATAACCTATGATCACAGAGAGTCATCAATCTGATCCACACACGATCCTGATCACAGGAGAACGCGACACGGGCAAAACCACGCTCTGTCTGGCGTTGCATCGTCGTCTCACACGTCAAGGCATCAATGTCTCCGGTATGATCACGCAGCAGCTAAAACCGCATACGCTGGTCAGCCTCGAACTGCGGAGCGGCGAGCGTCATACGCTCACCCACCCCTTTGACAGCGACCTGGGCGTCGCGCTCACCTATTTCCGCGTCAACCCCCAGGCTATGGCCCACAGCGCAGAAAGTCTACGAAACAGCTTCCCTACTCAGATCTTCATTCTGGATGAGCTGGGACCGCTGGAATTGGTGCGCGGCGAAGGCTGGGTCGAGGCTCTGACGTTGCTCGACCCCCCTGAGTACGACGTCGCGCTCGTCGTCGTACGTCCCGCGCTCCTTGAGGCGGCGATCCGCCAGCTGCCCGCAAATTGGTTCACGGTGGTGCAACTCACGCTGAAAAACCGTGACGAAGTACAGGAGCGTCTGGCGTGCGAGATTTTATCGATAGTTGACGCCCCGGCGCGTCCATAAAAGCGGCCATATTTTGCTTTGCCTCTTCGCCAGTCTGCGGTAAGCTGGCAGAATAGACGTAAGGAGCGACACCTATGAGCAATTGGAACGTTATCGGCCACAGGTGGGCCGTCCGGCAGATGAAGTTGGCTGTCGAGCGCGGGACCGTGCCCCACGCCCTGCTTATCACAGGGCCGGAGAGCATCGGCAAGGAGACGCTGGCGCTGACCATAGCCCAGGCCATGCTCTGCACGGCGGCGCCCAGCGAGGCGCGACCCTGCGGCGAGTGCTCCGCCTGCCATCGCGTCGACTCCGGCAATCACCCCGACTTGCTGCTGGTGAGGCCGGAGGAGAAAGGACGCGGCGTCAAGATCGATCAGATCCGCGAATTGCAGCGTGCGCTGAACCTTACGCCTAACGAGAGCCGCTACAAGATCGGGGTTATCACGGACTTCGAGCGGGCAACCAATAGCGCCGCCAACGCCTTGTTGAAAACACTAGAAGAGCCACCAGCATACGCGCACCTCATCTTGTTGACGACGAGCAGCGATCTCCTGCTGCCCACCATTGTCTCCCGCAGTCAGCAGCTGCCGCTACACCCCCTCAACCGCACCACCGTAGAAGCGGGCCTGATTGAGAGCTGGCAGATTCCTCCTGAGCAGGCAAAACGGCTGGCACGGCTCTCTGGCGGACGCATCGGTTGGGCCATTCAAGCGTTAGACAACCCCGAACATCTCAAACAGATGGAGGAGAGCGTGGACCTGCTCTTCCGCCTCCTGGCAAGCGATCTCCCCACTCGCTTCGAGATCGCCGAAGCGCTAACAGAACGAGACGCCGAGGTCCCACAGGTGTTGGAATACTGGCGCAGAACGTGGCGCGACGTCCTACTGTTGCAGACTCAAAATGCTGAGACCATCACCCACCGGGAGCAGGGCGAGGGTTTGCGACAAATCGCCGCGCAGATCACGCTGAAGACCACGACCGACGCCCTGCACCAGATCGAAGCCACGCAGATCGCGCTTCGGCGGAATGGTAACACCCGGTTGCATTTAGAAGCCCTCGCGCTGCATCTACCGGCCATCCATCTGGAGCCCGTAAAAGCATAACGCCCGACATTGGTCGGGCGTAGTAGCCGTAGGATTACCTCGCTATCCAAATGTCAGGATATCTCGGGGAGCTGCTCAACCTCCAAAACGCGCAGCCGCACCGCTGTGCGCTCCTTATCATCAATGATGACCTCAGTGAACGTTGGGATGCAGACGATCTCAATCCCATCCAGTTCCAGATAGCCACGCGCAATAGCCACAGCTTTCACGGCTTGATTCACCGCTCCCGCACCAATAGCCTGCACGTTCACGTGTCCCTGATCCCGGATCACTCCGGCGATGGCGCCGGCAACAGATGTAGAACGAGAACTTGCTGCTACCCTGATGATGTTCATGGATCCCTCCTGCTGCAGCGATGTCGTTTGACCTTATTATAGGCGGATTCTGCCATAAAACCAATCTAAAAACAACTAGGGCAAACGAAGCAGTTCCAGGGTCGCTCAAACGCCATAGGCGGCTTCCCA
>CAYVKR010000333.1:0-2573 GCA_964452025.1 uncultured Anaerolineales bacterium | reverse complement strand
CAACCAGGTATGCTTGAGTATTCGCCATTCATCATTCGCTATTTTCGAAGGAGCCAACAATCATTTGCTCAATCTGCTGAATCCGTTGTTGATCTCCTAAAGCGTTCGCGCCAGGCGCCGCCAGCGCGCTTGCCGGTAGCGGTAAAACACCTGCGCGAAGAGCCAGACCAGCGGCGTCAGCAGGCCGGCTTTGAGCTCGACCTCGTCGAGGTAGCGGCAATGCCGCTCGTCAAGCGGTGTGAGTTTGATGAGATGATTCCAGGTGTGGACAGGCCCGCCGCCCTCGCGTGATTCGATCAGCCGCTGCTGTGGATCGACACGGATCACGCGCATCTCGTGTCTCCAGAGCGGGAGAAGCCCGAAGAGGACGAGCCCCGTTTTAATCTCGAAATCTTCGCCGAAGCGGTCGGGCCACGGGTCGATGTTGTTGAAGCCCAGAAAGCCTCGCGTGATGTACGCAAACGTCTCTTTCTTGAGCAGGGTTTCCCACGCTCGGTCAGCTGAGGTCGCCAGGTCAGTTTCGATGTGGGCTTGCATGATACTCCCATTTTAACATATTCAACTGCTCTATAAAGGCCAGATCCATGGTACCATGGCGATGGCAATCAGATAGACAACGATGGTCAGGAGTGAGCCAACTTTGATGAAGTCGATGAAGCGGTAGTGGCCCGGCCCGTAGACCATGAGGCAGGCCGGTTCCAGTGGCGTGATGAAGGAGCAGCTGGCGCCCACGGCGATCATCACGGCGAAGGTGCGGGGATTCAGCCCTAACTGTTGCGCCGTCTGAATGGCGATGGGCACGACGAGCACCGCCGCCGCCTGGTTCGACATGGGTTGAGTCAGCGCCAGCGAGAGGAAGAAGAAGGTCGAGAGCCATAGGGTGGGGCTTCCGTTGTCGAGTAGGCTCACGAGACCATGAGCGAGGTACTCTGCTGCGCCCGTCGTCTCCATGGCCGTGCCCAGCGCCAGCATACTGCCGATGACGATCAGTGCCTTCCACGTGATCTCGCGGTAGGCTTCCTCCGGCGTGATGCAACCCGTGAGAAAGGTTGCCAGCGTCCCCACCAGCACGGCGACAGGCAGCGAGAGGAGGTTGGTCGCAGCCAGCAGCAACACAGCGCAGAAGATGCCGATGGCGACCGGTGCCAGTTGGCGGTCATGGTAGTGGTGGGTAACGCTGCCGATGACGTGCAACGTGTTGTCGGCGTCCAACACTTTGATCTGGCGGCGCTGCCCCTGCACCAGCAGCTGGTCGCCGATCTGGAGCGGCGTCTGGCTCAGTTTACGGAAGACGATCTCGCCGCGCCGATTGATGCCCAGCACCTGGAGGCCGTAGCGCTGTCGGAAGCGCAGCGACTTGAGTGTTCGCCCAATGAGGGGGGAGCCGGGCAGCACGATGGCCTCGGCCAGCTGTAGATCCTCGGATTGGAAGCGTGGATCGGAGAGCTTAACGTCCGCCTTGATGCCGATGCCGGAGGCCTCTTTGATCTCCAGAATCTCGTTGCGCAAACCCTTGACCAGCAACTCGTCCTTGGCCTGCAGTTCCAGATTTGGACGGGGGACGATATAGCGGCGTTTGTCGCGTACGATGCGCAGCACCGTTAGATCCAGGTTCTTACCCAGCTTTGCCTCGGTCAACGTCTTGCCGATCAAGGGGGAGTCAGGAAGAATCACGATCTCCGCCAGATAGGGGCGGATGGCGAAATCACGGTCGGTCAGCGTGTCCGCTGGCTCGCGGTTGGGAATAAGACGGCGGCCCAGGGTGAGCATGTACAGCATGCCCAGCACGAGAATGGGGAGGCCCACGGGGGCCAGCTCAAACATGCCCAGCGGCGCCATCCGGTAGGTGGTCATCAGGCCGCTGATAACGAGGTTGGTGGACGTGCTGACCAGCGTGATGGAGCTCGCCAGGATCGCAGCGAACGCCAGCGGCATCAGCAGTTTGGACGCTCGCACTTTCAGGCGACGGGCTAGTTCTAGCGTGACGGGGACGAAAAGCGCCGTCGAGGCTGTGTTGCTCATGAAGGCACTCAGAATCGACGCCGTGACCATGA
This sequence comes from uncultured Anaerolineales bacterium, assembly GCA_964452025.1. GTDB lineage: Bacteria > Chloroflexota > Anaerolineae > B4-G1 > SLSP01 > G713. The sequence continues at coordinate 519 of CAYVKR010000333.1, read as the reverse complement.
TGACCAATTGAAGACGATCGCGGTTTTCACCCACCACCTGCACGATGGTCTGGCTGAGGTTGTCGGCGACGCCGGTGCGGACCAGGGCAGCGGTCATGATCAGCAAACCGAAGATCATCACCACCGTATCGCTTCCGAAGCCTGCGAAGGCCTCGTCCGGTGGCAGCAGTCCCGTCAGCGGCAGCGAGAGAAGGGTGCCCATAGCGATGATGTCTGTGGGCAGCAGCTCCAGCGAGAAGAACACCAGAGCGACAGCAATGATGATGAGCAACAGCGCGATCTCAAAGGTCATCGTGGTTTGTCCTTTACGTCGAGAGTCTGATAAAAGTTTAGCGCATATAAGGTGAGATGACAAGTGTCATCCGGGATTTCTACGCAACGGCGCTGGTGAAAGTGCCCTCCGTCCCGTAGACTCTGCGTCGACGAACGTCTGCGCCACGCTGGAACCGCTTCGTTTGCCCCATCTGGGATTTCGAAGCGAGTCTGCTGGTGAAAATGCCCTCCGTACCGTAGAAACTG
>CAYVKR010000332.1:0-2576 GCA_964452025.1 uncultured Anaerolineales bacterium | reverse complement strand
GCTCTTCTTCGGCGTGGCGCCGGCCGGACAGCGCATGGAGATCGAGCCGTTCAAGATCTTCGAGAGGGGGCTGACGCTGCTCTCGTCGTTCACGTCGGTGCGCAACTCTCTGCAGGCCGTGGCGCTGCTTCAAGAGCGAAAGATCGACGTCGCCTCACTGATCTCGCAGGGGCTGCCGCTGGAGGATTTCGAGCGCGGCGTGCGGCTGATCGAAGCGGGAGTGGGCGATGTGAAGAAGGTGCTGTTAGTCAGTTAGTCAGATGGTCAGATAGTCGGAGGAAACCGACCATGACCGGAGACGGCAGACGGCAGACCCGCGTATGCAAAAACCCAGTTTTCCGTCTCCGGTCTATGGTCGGCAGGCGAGAACACCGCCCCCAGAAGGGAGCGTCATTCGCTTTCCTCGGTTGTTTTGTCCTCGGGTTGTTCTTCTTCAAGCACCTCGTTGGCCAGATGTTTCAGCCCGTCACGGAGGCGCTGGACGGGAACGGAGTCTTTCTTAAAACTCGGGAAGAAGGCCTGTTGCAGCTCGTTGGTTGCTTTGGCGAGACCGGCGCCGGGTTCCAACTTGCGAGCCAGTTTGCGGGCCGTGCGGCGCGCCACGCGCATGAACTCGCGTTGTGACTCCAGTTCGCCCCGTAGGATCTCCGTGGCACCTCGTCCGGGCACAATGCGATGAATGCTTTTGCGATGCGCCAGTGTGCCCAGCGCGTTCAACCACGCTTTGGAATCAGGTGTGCATGAGAGCATGGGCGGGGTCTGGAACGCAACCGTATCTCCGGCAAAGAGCACCTTCTGATCAGGTGCGAAAAGCCAAATCGCTCCTGGTGCTGCGCCGGCTGCGACCTCGATCTCCAACGGTGGATCCTGCCGGTGCAGTAGCATGTGTTGGGTGCAGGCCAACATCGCCCGGCGCGGTCTGAGCGTGGTCAGCTCGTCCGCGATAGCCGGATGACGTGCCTCCGCCGCCTCCAGTATCTCGCCCCACTCTACTTCTTCGCGTACCAGATCCGTGAGCAGGCGCGCCGTGGCTTCCCCGGCGATGATGGGCACGTCCCACTGTGCCGCGCCGATGAGTCGCTCAGGCAGGCTGTCCGTCAGGACGAGGTAACGGATGACGCCGGCGGTTTCCTGCGCTTCTCGCAACCACTGGCGGGCATCTGAAGGGTGCGGGGGCACGTCCACGACGAGCGCCCCCTCCTCCAGTCGCACCAATCCTACGTTGTACGGGCTGTAACGATCTTCCACAAAGATACCGGTCACGATTTCTTCCATGTCACATACCTCTTTCTATCCGATGTTACGAATATGGCTCATGAGTCTAGAGCAGCGTTCAGAGCGGACAGCGCGCGATCTGCTTTCACGGATGGACCTCCGCCTTGCGCCATGATGGGGGATCCGCCGCCGCGCGCGCCCAGTGGTTCCGCAGCAGCTTGCAAGATCTCCATCGCGTTGACGTCGACGTCGTCACTGCGCGCGCAGACGAGGCGCAGGCCGCCGTCGCCGCCGGTCGCCAGCAGGATCAGCGTCTTGGGATGCTCACGGAGCTGTTTAGCGACGGCTTGAGCTTTGTTGAACCTGCGGTCAGGCCAATAAGCGACGATCTGCTTGACGCCGTCCACGGTGGGCGCCTGCTCCCAGAGGCGTTCGGCCTCAATCTTACTGAGAACTTCCTGGGCCTCGTAGAGTGCCCGACGGCTCTTCTTGGCTTCGTCCTGCAGGCGGACGATGGCGTCGGGGAGCTCGTCCTGGCCCACGGTCAGCGCGCGTTTGAGATCCTCAAGTAACCGGAACGCGCGGCGATAGTCGTGTAGCGCGCGTCCGCCGCAGAGGAAGGAGACGCGCACGGCGCCTTTGTAGCTGCTGATGCCGGTCAGCTTGACCAGACCGATCTCGCCGGTGCGCTCGACGTGCGTCCCGCCGCAGGGCGTCGCGTCAAACCCTTCCACCTGGACGATGCGGACGTTGTCCTCGACCTGCGGCTCGCGGCGGATTTCCATCTGGGTCAGCTCATCGCCGGTGACGAAGCGGGCCTCAACCCTGCGATCATCCCAGATGATGCGGTTGACCTCGTCCTCGACCTTGAAGGCGGCTTCCCAGGAAAGCCGGGGGAGATCCAGATCGACGGTGTTTTCTTCCGCGCCAAAGTGGACGCTGAGGGTGTTGGCGTTGAAACGGCGCAGGAACGCCGCCGAGAGCAGGTGCTGGCCCGTGTGCTGCTGGGTATGATCGAAGCGGCGGTCCCAATCCAGCTCGCCTTCGACCGCGTCCTCGGCGGGCATGCGATCCAGCAGGTGCCAGACCTCGCCATCGTCAGCAGTCCAGACGTCGTGGACGGGGATGCCGTTCAGCGTGCCGGTGTCGTGCGCCTGACCGCCGCCGGTGGGATAGAAGGCGGTGCGATCCAGCTGCACGGCGGGCCCGCGTTCCGTCTCCGCTCGCGCCACGATGGTGGCGTTGAAAGAGCGAAGCTTACTGTTGTCGTAGTAGAGTTTTTTAGTCATAGGTCTGATCTCTGAATTACTCAATTAAAAATGCTAAATAACACATGAAAAAGGCTCTCGGGCGAGATTTTT
>CAYVKR010000331.1:0-2617 GCA_964452025.1 uncultured Anaerolineales bacterium | reverse complement strand
CCCGAGGCCGAGCGCAAATTCCTGGCGGGCGTCGAGACGCAGATGGACTCCGAGGCGGTCTACGGCTCGCTCAAAGAGGAGTGGGAGCGCAAGGGTATCATCTTTGTCGACATGGACACCGCCGTGCAGGAATACCCCGATCTGGTGCGCAAGCACATCAGCACAGCCGTCCCCATCGCCGATAACAAGTTCGCCGCGCTCAACAGCGCCTTCTGGTCGGGCGGCAGTTTTGTCTACGTGCCCCAGGACGTGAACGTGGAGATCCCGCTGCAGGCCTACTTCCGCATCAATGCCCAGAGCCTGGGCCAGTTCGAGCGTACCATCATCATCGCCGACGAGGGGAGCGACGTCCACTACATCGAAGGCTGCACCGCGCCCCAGTACTCGGCGGCGGCGCTCCATACCGGTGTCATTGAGATTTTTGTCAAATCGGGCGCCCACACCCGCTACTCGACCATCCAGAACTGGTCGCGCAACGTCTACAATTTGGTGACCCAGCGCGCCGTGGTCGAAGCAGACGGCTCCATGGAGTGGGTCGACGGCAACCTGGGCAGCGGCATCACCATGAAGTACCCGGCTGTGATTCTTAGAGGGCCGCGAGCGCGCGGTGAGATCCTCTCCATCGCCTTTGCCGGCGAGGGCCAGCACTACGACGCCGGTGGCAAGGCCATCCACCTGGCGCCGGATACAACGTCCGTCATCACATCCAAATCCATCAGCAAAGATAACGGGCGCTCCGGCTACCGGGGGCTGGTCAAGGTCGTGCCCGGCGCGACGGGCGTCAAATCCAAGGTGGAGTGTGACGCGCTGCTGCTGGATCCCCAATCGCGGTCCGATACGTACCCTTATATTGACGTTCAGGAAGACGACGTCCAGGTTGAGCACGAGGCGTCGGTCAGCAAGATCAACGAGGATCAGCTCTTCTACCTGATGAGCCGCGGTCTGAGCGAGGATCAAGCCGCTATCATGATCGTCAACGGCTTTCTGGAGCCCTTTATCAAGGAGTTGCCCATGGAATACGCGGTCGAACTGAACCGCCTCGTCGAACTGCAGATGGAAGGATCGGTGGGGTAGCGCATGGCCGATCAAACCATAGCAAGCCCAGAAGTGGACACCGCGCTCTCCCTATCCGTTGACGCCACCGCCGTTGACGCGCTGGTCGATTACTACGATGAACCGCAGTGGATGCGCGAGAAACGTCAGGCGGCCTGGGACCTTTACGCAACGATGAATTGGCCGCACCCCAAGGCCGAGGCGTGGCGGCGCGTCCCGCTGCGCCAGTTCCCGCGGGAGGACCGCACACTTCATATCGCGCCGCAGTCAGCGCGCCAGCTCGATGAGCTGCCTCCGTGCTGGGTTGATCCACTGGCGCCGGAGTCGCATGTCGCCGGGCTGCTGGTGCACCGCAACGGAACGACTTCCTACAACAAAGTCAAAGCAGACGTTGCTCATCAAGGCGCGACTTTCACAGATCTGCACCAGGCGCTGCAGACCCACGGCGAATTGATCCGCCGTTACTGGATGCAGGGGCGCACGGCGCGCCCCGATTTCAACCGCTTCACGGCGCTGAACGGCGCGCTCTGGCACGGCGGGACCTTCGTCCACGTGCCGGCGGGCGTTCGATTGGCCCAACCGCTCCAATCCCTCGTCGGCTACGACGAGCAGGGCGGCCTCGGCCTGCACCACACGCTGGTCATCGCGGAACGCGGCTCGCGCGTCACCCTGCTGCAGGATCGACGCTCCTACGAATCCGTGCCCCAGCTCAACGCCGAAGTCGTCGAGATCTACGCCGAGGAAGGCGCCTGGGTGCGCTACGCCAGCCTCCAGCATTGGGGCGACCAGCGCTACACCGTCAGCGTGCAGAACGTACAGCTGGCCCGCGACACCCGCCTCATCTGGGGGAGCGCATCCTTGGGTGGACAGGCAACGAAGGAATTCCTGCACACCGACCTGACTGCCCCCGGCGCGCACGCTGAGATGCAGGGCTTCACCTTCGCCGCCAGGGATCAATATCTCGATCAGAGCACCTATCAGCATCACCAGGTCGCGCAGACGTACAGCGACCTGCTCTACCGTAACGTGCTTCGGGATCAAGCGCGGACCGTCTTCTACGGCATGATCCGGGTCGAGCCTGACGCGCAAGGCACCGAAGGCTATCAGACCAACAACAACCTGCTGCTGGACGAAGCCCGCGCACACGCCATCCCCGGCCTGGAGATCATCACCAACGACGTAGTGTGCAGCCACGGCGCGACCGTCTCCCGCCTGGACCAGGAAGAACTCTTCTATCTGCGCTCGCGCGGGATTCCCCAGGCCGAGGCTGAGCATCTAATCGTCCGTGGCTTTCTCAATCCCATCATCGGGCGCATGCCGCTGGCCTGCATCCGCGACCGGCTGGACGAGGAAATCTCCCGTCGCTTCTGGCGCTGATCGCGGCGTGGATTTTACTTGACGAGATACCATTTTTGCGTATAATAGGAGCGTCGTTCCTCGGTAGCTCAATGGTAGAGCGACCGGCTGTTAACCGGTTGGTTGGAGGTTCGAGTCCTCCCCGAGGAGTCAAATCGGGTAGGAGGGGGCCTCACGGCCCCCGTCCTCCCACACCACCAGGCATACG
>CAYVKR010000330.1:0-2650 GCA_964452025.1 uncultured Anaerolineales bacterium | reverse complement strand
CGGCGTCAGCCACTCGGCCCATATCTCCCCCGGCCACCAATCAGGATGAAGAGAGTGGGGCGGCTGGAATGGTTCAAGTACTATCGGACATTGTCGGTCCCAGCGGCTCGTATCGACGGCATCTCTTGGGCTCGCTCCGGTGGGAACGCTTGACCAAAAGACGAAGATCAGCGACAATATACTCAGGCATGCTATCAGCTTCATCATTTACCACCTCTGAAAGATGATGCTTTGCTGATAGTATGCCGGCAATTATCTCAATTGTCCAGGGACACTATCGAAACGTGCGTCTGAAGTAAAAAAGGGCTGCCCTGAAAAGGCAGCCCCGAATGTGTAAAGCGTTTAGCCGAGGTTACAGGCTATTCCTCCAGCGGCTTGTGGCAGAGCCACCAGTCGTAGCAGTCGTACTCTTCCATGCGTTCCTTCGCATCCTCGACGGTGCTGGCGGGCGGAACGATCACGCGATCCCCAATCAACTCGTTCTCAGGCCAGTTAGCCGGCATAGCCACGCCTTGCTCGTCCGAGACCTGGAAGGCCTTGATCATGCGCAGGAACTCATCGAAGTTGCGCCCCAACTCAGCCGGGTAGTAGAGTATGGCCCGGATGGTGCTTTCGGGATCGACGAAAAAGACGGCGCGCACCGTGCTCGACCCAGCGCCCGGATGCACCAATCCTAGCGTGTTCGCCACCTTGCCATGATCCGCAATAATCGGGAACTCGATCTCCTCACCCAAATTATCGTTGATCCACTCACCCCACTTGATGTGGGAAAAAACCTGGTCGATACTCAACCCGATCAACTCCGTGTTCATCTCACGGAACTCGTCGTAACGCTGCTGGAAAGCATAGAACTCCGTCGTGCAGACGGGCGTGAAATCGGCCGGGTGACTGAATAGAATGAACCACTGCCCCTTGAACGTGTCGGGCAACGTCATCATACCATGAGTCGTCTGGACGGTCATTTCTGGGAACTTATCACCAATAAGCGGCATACCCTTCTCTTCCATTGCAAAATCCTCCTTAGGATGTTATGTGATGAACATTGAACTAACTACACTGTGCCACAATCGGTCGGCCTGGGAGGCCCAACCTACGCCGGACCCCCCCGAGTGTTGACTCTACTGAAAAAAGGGTTTTCAGTAGAGAATGGGATACTATATGTTGTGGGTGGGCTGCGCCCACCCACAACATATACCCATATTTTTCTTTGGCTGACCCTTTTTTCAGGGCAGCCAATGTTGACTTATCTCATGAACTTAGAGACGAAAGGTGATGTTTCCCCCCGTCGCATGAAGTGACCGGAGGGTCCCTCTCCCAGGAATTCTGAGAACCACGACTCGTGTTCGATCTCCTCGTTGAGAATCGCCAGCGCCAATTCGTAGGTACGATGGTCCTTACCCGCGGTCATATTGCAGATTTCGGTATAACCGCGCACGGCGCAGCGCTCTGCGGCGACCAGCACTTTCAGGATCGCCTCAACGTCCGTCGGATCATCCGGCAGGCTGGCGGGTGGACAGGCGGAGATATCGTGAAAATCTTTCATGTTACCGGGCAGCTCGCCGCCCAACTCGTAGATGCGCGGCACCAACGCCTCGAAGTGGTTGCGATCCTCGATGCGAGCTGTCTCCGCAATCTCTTTAATCCCCTCGCCTTCCAACCCAATCAGATTGACGCGCAGAATGGTGTAATAGTAGAAAGTGGTCAGCTCAGCGGATGCGTTTTTGATCAACAGATCCACGAGTTTGTCAAGATCAACGCCTGCCTTCTTCACCATCTCTTGTGCTACCCTGGCCATAGTTACCCTCCCAAATGTTATGATATTTTAGTAAACATCGACATCTCACCAACGTGCTGCTGGCACGCTTACCTTGGTCTACAACCCCACCTCCTCTTGGATGAAAAACATGAGATGTTAGGTAATCCAGCTACATGTCGAAACACGATCAATCAGCCTCACGACGCTGACACTCAGAACAGACGCCGAAGAAATCCAACCGATGGCTCAGAACACGAAAATCCCAAGCGCGGGCGATATCCTGCTTCAAGCCGTCCAAATCCGCAGTGTCCAAATCAATGATTTTGTGGCAACGAACACAAACTAAGTGCGGATGAGGCGACGGATCATGACCGTCATAGCGGGCATCATCATCGCAAAAAAAGCTCAACTCTCGCACCTCTCCCATGCCTTTTAGAAGACTAAGGGTCTTATAGACAGTTGCCAGGCTAAGGGTCGGAAACTGCTCTCGCAACTCCTCGTGGAGCTCGGCAGCACTGGGATGCCCCTCACTGGCAGCCAATAACCGCAGCAACGCCAAACGTTGCGGCGTGATGCGATAATCCCGCTCACGAAGCTTGGCGAGCAGTTCTTCAAAACGGTTCTCAACATCACTCACGATAACCATTCCTTATCGATAATCATTATCTATAAGTATACATTATCATTTGGCCGTTGTCAAGTTTTTCCATTCTGGCGATTACCCACAAGTCTGCTGTCGTTCACAGGACCTACCAGTTTTCACCACAGAGAGCGCTGAGTACGCAGAGAAAGAAACTGTTTTTTTCTCTCTGCGCCCTCTTTGGGGTCTGCGGTGAGATGTGGGCGATCACCAATTTTGACTCCTTCGAAAATAGCGAATGATGAATGGCGAAT
>CAYVKR010000329.1:0-2659 GCA_964452025.1 uncultured Anaerolineales bacterium | reverse complement strand
ATGGAGAACATCAAGCACAATTCAACCATAGGAGGTAAACAGCATGTCAGAAAAACAGAAGATCATGGCGGCCTTAGCCGCACCGTTCCCCGCCGATCGGGTGAAGTTCCGCGTGGGAGCACGAACCAAGAGCAAGGATCGCGGCATCGCCCTACCCTACGTTGATATGCGCGACTACATCGCGCGTCTCAACGAGGTCTTGGGCCTGGATTGGGAAGATGAGGAGATCATCACCTACGAAGCCCAACGAGTCACGGTAAAGTACCGCTTGACGCTCCACGTTGGGGACGAAAGCCGCACTCGGACCGGAGATGGCGAATGTACTGATCTGCGGGACGAGAACGCGGTCACGACCGCTTCGGCGCAAGCCTTCAAGCGGGCGTGTGTGAAGTTTGGCCTGGGCGTTGCACTCTACGAGATGCCCCGCCAGTGGGTCGATCTCCAGAATAAGCGGTATATCCCGGGCCAGACCAAGATGCAGCTGCGTCGCACATATGCGCAATGGATCGAGACCGGAGAGTGGGCTTTAGGGGTTGGTAAGCGTGCGTCTCGCGCGACGTCGACGTCGAAACAGCCTGCGCCACCCAATGGGAATGGCAACGGTAACGGCCGCAGTGAGACTCTTACGCTGAGTTTCGGCAAGTACCAGGGAAAGACTTTGCAGCAGGTGCTGCAGGAGGATCCCGACTACATCACCTACCTGGCTGATAAAGCCGGCGGCCTGACACTGGACTTTGGCAAGTATGAGGGAAAAACTATGCAGCAGGTACTGCAGGAGGATCCCGACTACATCACCTATCTGGCCGACAAGGCTTATGACGACAAAGTCCGCCAGGCGGCGGCCTCGTTGTCGTTAGTTCAGGCTGCATAAACCAGAAGAAGAGCGAGCAGTGGCTCGCTCTTCTTCTCATCACTGCCGCAGCAAAGAGGAGAGCTCTTAGCTGCCAAACATTGCCTCAACCAAAAGCAGAAGCCCGCGAACGAGCTCAGACTCGGAGACTCGGCTGAGTGTGCTCACAATTCAGCACTAGATAACCCAAACGCCTCAGGGTGCTAACCGCTTCGCTGGCACTCGTTCCTGGCAGATTCCGCCGCTCACAGAGAATCGTGAGCGGGGGGTTCGACATCTGCCACTTTGGCCATGGCTTGTTCAAACTTCTCTCTATCGCCCCTCGCTGCCCGCTCCACCATGTAGTCCTCAGCAGCCAAAGCCGAGATTTTCTCCGCCAACGCCAAGGTGACGAACTGGTTCATCGACACGTTCTCGCGCTTGGCCAGTTCACGCAGCCGGTCATGTAACGATTCTGGTAGTCGAAGACTGATTGTACTCATCTCAATTCCCCTATCTCTTTCAGTAACTGGTGAGGCGTGATGACCTCCACACCGAATTCTTCCACCCCTTGAAAATCTCTTTGATTGTACGTCACAATAAAATCGCACCCGGCCGTAACCGCCAGATCCAAGACCATGTCATCTTCGGCGTCCTTCAGGTAGGGTCGCCAAAGGAAGAACAGATGATGCACCTCCCCTACTGCACAGATGTAGTCTACAATGTCATCGATATCCTGTTCTGTTAATTCGATTTCGCCCAGCAATCTCTTGGCGACATCTTCATATTCCAGCACCAACGGCACAGAGAGATGGATACTGAATTTCTCGCTTCCCAGCAACATCAGCACCTGATACGAAGCGCCACGTTTTGACCGAAGGGCGGCAACTAAAACATTGGTATCAATGACGATTCGATAACGCTTCATAATGGTATTATACGTGATACCAAAATGTATGTCAACGCAAGGCTAAGCAGTCATCTGCCAGAAAGAAGAGCTGCCAGTATCGCCGCCAAGCCCTGGCTCCTCGGCACCAACCCCTCCCTCCTGCTCTAGTACGCTCCTCCCATAACTCAATCATCCTGCCATGCCACCTTCTCCGTCGCAGCCTGTAAATCGGCCTCGCTGGGCTGCGTGTAGATGCGCGTGGTGTCCAGGCTCTCGTGTCCCAACAACGTCGCCACCTTCTCTATCCCCACGTCGGCATCGACCAGATTCTTCGCGAAGGAATGACGCAACGTGTGCGGACTGACATCATCGAGACCGGCTCGTTCCGCTATCTTCTTAACAGCGCGAGCAATGGCCCGACTGCTCAAGCGTCCGCCTTTCTGAGAGAGGAAGAGAGCGTCGGTGCCCTCGTCCGAGCGCACCTTTAGCCACGCCTGCAGCGCAGTGCGCGCGTCGTGATTAAGCGGGACATGTCGCTCTTTGCGTCCCTTCCCCTGGCGCACGTGGACACTGCCAGAACGCTCATTGATCTCAACGTCGCTCAGATCGAGGGCCTCAGCCTCACTGAGGCGCAGGCCGGTGTTGAGCAACAATACCAGAATCGCCTCATTCCGCCGCGACCAGATAGCACTGGGCTGATCCAGGCGCCCCTGGGCTTTGAGATAACCTAACTGCGTGACTTCTTGGGCAGCCCGTAGGAGTGCGAACTGCTCAGAACGGGTCAACCAGCGTGGTGGCGCGGGCGTCTGTTTGAGCATCTTGATGCCATTTGCCGGATCCGTTTGGATCTTACCGGCAGCCTTAGCCCAATCAGTATAAGAACGTACCGCCGCCAACTTGAGGTTGACCGTGCTAGTAGCCAACTTGCGCACTGTTCTTAG
>CAYVKR010000328.1:0-2696 GCA_964452025.1 uncultured Anaerolineales bacterium | reverse complement strand
ACCAGTACTGGGCGGTGACGGGCGACGATGCCTTCATGCGGGACTACGGCGCCGAGATTGTGCTGGACACGGCGCGCTTCTGGGCCTCGCGCGCTGAGTGGAACGCGGAGCGCGGCGTCTACGAGATCAACGACGTCATCGGGCCGGACGAGTACCACGACCACGTGGACAACAACGCTTTCACCAACCGGATGGCGCAGTGGAATCTGGAGACCGCCTTCGACGTGCTGGTGTGGCTGCGGCGCAAGCATCCATGGAAGGCGGCGGCGCTGGTCGAGCGGCTCGACCTTTCCGAGGCGCGGCTGGCGCACTGGCATGACGTCATCGACCGGCTGGTCATTTTGCAGGACCCCGAGACGGGGCTTTTCGAGCAGTTTGAGGGTTTCTTCGAGCTGCGAGACGTGGATCTGGAGGATTACGAGCCGCGCCAGATCTCCCTTCAGATGCTGTTGGGCATCGAGGGTGTGCAGGATTATCAGATTTTGAAACAGGCGGATGTGCTGATGCTGCTCTACCTGTTCCGCTCCCTCTACGACGAGGACGTAGTGCAGGTCAACTGGGATTATTACACGCCGCGCACCGATCACACCTACGGCTCGTCGCTGGGGCCGGCGATTCAGGCGGCGTTAGCGGCGCGTCAAGGCGCCGTCGAAGAGGCGTACGAGCACTTCATGCGCGCGGCTCGAACGGATTTGCTGGACCTGCGGGGCAACACCGTTGATGGCATCCACGCAGCCTCGGCGGGTGGTCTCTGGCAGGCGGCAGTCTTTGGGTTCGGTGGCGTGCAGTTCACCGAAGAGGGCCTGATCGCCGATCCGCGCCTGCCGCCTGGCTGGAAGCGTCTTGCATTCCGGCTGCAGTATCAAGGGGAGTGGTACGACTTTGATCTGACGGCTCCCTAGACGGTTGAGAAAAGGGTGTTGTTTACAATCTGTTAAACGCGGCTTGACAAACGGTTAAAGAGTCCTTATAATATGAAATGTGTCATGGTATAAATGTATACCAAAGTGACTTACCCAAAGGCGTTCGCCATGGTGAACCGTGACTCCCCAGTGCCACTCTATTATCAGCTGAAGACCTACTTCAAAGGTCAGATGGAGAGTGGCTTGTTGCATCCCGGAGATCGTTTGCCCACGGAGATGGATCTCTGTGAGCAATTCAACATCAGCCGCACGCCTGTGCGACAGGCATTGACAGATCTTGCGAGAGAAGGGTACGTGTACCGTCGCCCCGGTCGCGGTACCTTTGTGGCGTCCTCAGTTCCCACGCGCATCGCGAAACAGACCTGTATTCATGTGATGACGCATTACGATATCCCCTGGGTCAGTACGTTGGAGTGGGCCGTCAATCTGTGGAACGGTGAACATCCAGATAAAGAGGTTAAGCTGGAGTTTGCCATTCACAAGGAGCGAGGCCTCTTTCATCAGAAATTGCGTCGGGCGGTCGCTAAGGGCGAAGCGCCGGACCTTATCTCTTTGGATTACGTCTGGATCACGCATTATGCGCGCACCGGGTATATTATGCCGCTGGACGAGGACGGCTTGTCGTGGTTACAGGACGAGCAGGACACCCTGGAGCCTGTGGTGCAAGAGAACAATTCGACGGATGGGTATCTGTACGGGTTGCCCATCCACGCGGATCTGGCTGGGCTGTGGTACCGTCGTGATTTCTTTGATCAAGAGGGGTTGACGCCCCCAGAGACCTGGGATGCGTTGCTAGATCTGATCGATTATTTCAGCCGTCCCGAGGTCAAGCACAGGCTGGGCCATTCCTACGCGATGGCCTTTCCGGTCAGCCCTAAAGTGGGAGAGGCGACGTTCAACCTGCTTGTTCCTTTCATGTGGAATGCGGGGGCGACGTTGGGCAAGAGCCTTACGCTCCTGGCGCTTGATGACGAATCAGTCTATCAAGCGCTTCGCTTTTTGAGAGAGATCACCATAGAACGCCGCGATGCACTGCCGCCTGAGATGGATACCTTTAGCTGGTGGGATTTCGCCAAGCTGTTTGCTTTGGGGGACGTTCCCATGATTCTGGGGGGGACCTACGAGTGGCCTCACATCCGCCCCCATTCGGTTTGGAAGCGTGAGTTGGAGATGGCGAAGCATTTCGGTTTTGTGCCGGCGCCGTGTCCTTCTGAGGAGATCCCGCCGGTCTGTTCTTTGGGCGGGGTCAGTTGGGCTATTCCGCGACAGGCCCCCCATGCTGAGATTTCGTTGTCGCTTCTACGGATGGCGTCCTCGCGAGCGGCTTCTCAGACCTATTGTGAGGACGAACTGCAGATTTCACCCTATCGTTCGGTCAATCAAGCGTTAACGTCTGAAGGCCATCCGTGGTTACGAACTATCCTGCCGCTTATGGTCCACGCGCGTTCCCGACCGCTGTTACGGAACTACCCGCAGATCTCTCCGTTCTTGCAAGATATGCTTCATCGCGTGCTGTGGTTGGGTGAGGATGTCGAGGCCAGTGTGCTGCGCACATCCGGTGCGCTGGAGCTTTTATGGTAGGCTGGTCTAACTGCGTCGTGAACCTGTCTACCTAGTGGACAGGCTTTTAACCTTTCGGTTATGAGTTCGATAGACTGAAAAAAGGAGGTGGCTATTGGGTTAAAATCAAGAAGTACATCTGTGTTTTGTAAACCAATCTACCAAACTATGGAGGAGATAACATCATGAAGAAGACTCTGTTACTGTTGGTCA
>CAYVKR010000327.1:0-2709 GCA_964452025.1 uncultured Anaerolineales bacterium | reverse complement strand
CGCTGCTGGGCTTCGCCGATTGGAACGACACGGTCAACCTGCGCGCGGGCGCGGAATCGCTCTTCAACGCCAATCTCTACGGCAAGGCGCTGCTGGAGATGATTGCGCTCCTTGAGCATCTGGGCGACGAAGAAACGGTCGCAGCGTATCAGCGTGCCTACGATGAGATGCGGGAGCGCGTCAACGCGCACGCCTGGGATGGCGGATGGTACGTGCGCTACTTCGATTTTGACGGGCGACCTATCGGCTCGCACAAGAACGACAAAGGGCAAATCTTCACCAATGGACAATCGTGGCCCGTCATCTCAGGATTCGCAACAGAGGAGCGCGCACAGTCGGCGCTGGATGCGGTCCACGCCCGGCTCAACACCCCCCGTGGCATCAAACTGAGCACGCCGGGCTACGACGGCTACGATCCCGACGTCGGCGGTGTGACCACCTATCCGCCAGGCGCCAAGGAGAACGGCGGCATCTTCCTGCACGCCAATCCCTGGATCATCATCGCCGAGACGATGCTGGGACGTGGCGACCGCGCCTTCGCGTATTACACGCAGATCAACCCGGCGGCGCGCAACGACGAGATCGAGGTCTTCGAGTGCGAACCTTACGTCTATCCACAGAATATTCTGGGCGACGAGCACCCGCAGTTCGGCCTGGCGCGCAACAGCTGGCTGACGGGGACGGCCTCGTGGATGTATCAGGCAGGAACGCGCTACATCCTCGGCGTTAGCCCGACGTACGAGGGCCTGCGGATCGATCCCTGCATCCCGGCAACGTGGGACGGCTTTGACGTGACGCGCGCCTTCCGAGGCGCGACCTATCAGATCACCGTGCGGAATCCCGACCACGTCTGCAAGGGCGTGACTTCGCTCGAAGTCGACGGGGAGCCGCTGGACGGCAACGTGGCGCCCATCTTCGAGGATGGCGACGCGCATCGCGTGGTGGTGGTGCTTGGGAAAGGGCCTTAGAGGTTCGTAGTCAGCGACGCAGTGTCAACGAGTCGCGCCAGAGGCACGTCGGCTTCGCCTACGGGCCTACTAAAGGCAACCCGCAGACAGGAGACCGGCGATTATGCCTATCCGGTCACCCTTTGTTCCACCCGTTCAATCCGCTAACTCCGTTGAACTCCCTCACAGCGCAACCGTACACCCCAGCCCCGGCACGTCCGAGGCAATCAACCAGCCGTCGTCCAGAATGAAGCGCTGGCGCGTGGGATCGTCGACCAGGTCGAAGTAGCCGTCCAGATCGCCGTAGGTGACACCGGGACTGCTCAGCGCAAAGGCAAGCCCGGCAGCGGTCAGCAGCGCTGGCTCATTGATGCAACCGACCATCATCATCATGCGAGCGGCGCGGGCCACGGCTACCATCTGACGCGCACAACGCAATCCGCCGCAGGTCGCCAGCTTGATGCTCAACCCGTTGGCGGCCCGTTGCCCAGCGACCTCCAGCGCGGAGTCCGAGCCCCTCACGCTCTCGTCTGCCAGGATGGGCAGCGGACTATTTCGCGTGACCCGCTTCAGCGCCTTCACGCCATCGTCAGCCGGTATGGGCTGTTCCAACATCTCCAGATGATTGATCAAAGCCTTGGCAACGTCGATGGCCTGCCGGATAGTATACCCCTGCTCAGCATCCAGCCGCAGGACGAGATTCGGCAGGGCGTCATGGACAGCGCGAACGCGGCGCACATCCTCCTCCGGGTCGCGCCCGCCCTTGAGTTTGAGGATACGGAAGCCCTGGCGGGCGCGGTTGTGCGCCATCTCCACGGTCTCTTTGACCGTGCCCACGTTGATGGTGACGGACGTCTGGATGCGGTCGCGGTAGCCGCCCAATAGTCGGTGCAGCGGCAGTCCAGCCGCCAGCCCTAGCAGATCGTAGAAGGCGATGTCGAAAGCGCATTGCGCCGAGGGGACGTCCTCGGTCAGCGCCGCCAGCTCTGAAAGCGCGTACTCCGTGTTGAGCGGATTCAGATCGCGGGCCCGGTCGGCGCAAGCTTGGCAAACACGGACGACGTCCTCACGGGTCTCCCCGGTGAGCGACGAATCGAAGGCCGCGCAGCCCCAGGCGGTTTGCCCATCACGTGTCTCCACGCGGATGAAGACAACGTCGATGTGCTGCACGTCCGTCTCGCGATGATAGACCGAGCGATAAGGCAGCTTCAGTCGCAATTCGGTGGGAATGACCTCAACGTGGCTGATCTGCATGACGTACCTCCTCTGCCGTTGTTCTCAGTAGAAGACTAGCCAGGAACTAGGTGGGGATTATCGTAGCGAATTTCAAGAAGGATGTCAAGCAGAGCCAGCGAAACATGATGGTGAACAGCTCGGTCCGTTATTCTCGCCGTGCCCGCTGTGACGCTTCTTTCTTCTGTTCTCTCCCGTACCCCCCCCCCCGCGCCCTGACTTTTCCCCTAATCGGGGGCTCAAACGGCCGGGCGACGTTGCGGAGAGAGCGTCCAGATCGCTACAGCGCCGGCGATGGCTGCCGCCAGTGTGCCGGCAGGAAGGGACACAAGAGGCGTTCCCGCGTGCCGGACGGCGATACCGACGTAGGCCCAGACGAAGACGAGGCCGTAGGCGACGTCGCGGCGGGTCCAAAGAACCAGTCCGGCGATGCCGGCTGCCACGATGAGCATGATCAATGCCCAAATATCCGGGGCGATGCCCCAGCCGCCCCAGCCCAGGAAGTCCAGCAGCGATGTGGCGTTGGCGA
>CAYVKR010000326.1:0-2727 GCA_964452025.1 uncultured Anaerolineales bacterium | reverse complement strand
ACCTGCCGGCGGCTTTGCGCGTGGCGCTGAAGCCACTGGTGGCGCTGCTCCGCCGATGGGATTACGCTATCGCGCAGCGTCCCACGATTCGCTTCGTCGCCATCTCCCGCGAGATTCAGGCTCGCATCCGCCGCTACTACGGGCGGACGTCGGAGATCATCTATCCGCCGGTGGATGTGGAGCGCTTCCAGCCCGCCGCCGCGCATGACGATTATTACCTCATTGTCTCGCGTTTGATACCCTACAAACGCATTGATCTGGCGGTGAAGGCCTTCAACCGGCTGGGGTTACCCCTGCGTATCGCGGGCAGCGGGCGGGATCGGGACGTGCTGGAGGCGCTGGCAGCGCCCAACGTGCAATTCCTGGGCTACGTGCCCGACGAGGAGATTGGCTCGCTCTATGCCCGGTGCCGTGCCCTAATCTTTCCTGGTCGGGAGGATTTTGGGATTACGCCGGTGGAGGCGCAGGCAGCGGGCCGTCCTGTCATCGCATACGGCCGGGGTGGGGCGCTGGACACGGTGGTGGACGGAGAGACGGGCGCCTTTTTCCGAGAGCCGACGTCAGAGGCGTTGGCCGAGGTCGTCGCGTCTTTTAATGCGGAGGCCGTTTCACCGCTGGCCTGTCGCGCCAACGCCGAGCGCTTCTCTGTGGAACGCTTTCGGCGGGAGATTCGTGCTGTTATTGAGGCGCATGCTCAGGTGTGAATGTTTCACCGTGCCACCACCTTCAACTAAACATCACGCACCACGCAATCCTTCGACCTTGCTCAGGACAGGCACGCACTACGAACCACGTCTCACCACGAATATGACTGCACCTCGGCTTCAGGTCGCTTGGTCCACCAGGGTAACTCACCGTAGGACTCGGCGACCTCTTCCTCGTCGTAGATCTCCAACATGCAGCCGTACCAGCTCATGCCTTCGGTCTTCTGGAAGTGCCACCACTCGATGTCGAACCAGGAGTTGCGCCAGTTGGAGAGCGCGTTGCGGCGTTCCCAGCCGTAGTCGGCGGCCAACGTCGTGAAGTCCACGTAGTAGCCTTCCGGTACGGTCTCCTTGTGCTCGCCACCTTGCATCGCCGCGAGGCCGCCCGCGTTGCGCGCCGATAGGTCCCAGGGCAGGGCGCGCAGCGGCTCGCCCAGGCTACCGTCCTGCTCCCTGGCCCGGATGTAGACGCGCCAATAGGTGACGCCGCCGATATCCTCGCGCACCAGTTCGATACGTCCGTCCCGCAGGAAGTTCTGGTTGATGTCGATGGCGCGTCCGCAGACGTGCCACGAGATGCGACCCTGCCCCGGGCGTGGTGTGTGGTTCATGGTGCGCCAGGAATCGCCCAGGATCGAGAGGTAGTCCCAGCCGGTAGTGGCTTCTACGTCGTCGCGCAGCGCGTTGAAGCTATCGTTGACGGCGTCGCTTAGTTTTTCGCGTCCATCCCCGCCGTTGACATCTGGCAGGCCGATAAGCCGGTAGTGAGGATTGTTTCGGGCCGTCACCACTTCGGTGTAGAGCGGTGCCTCCACCGTCTCTTGCATGCGCAGCGCGAGATGCCGCGCCAGCTCTGGCTCCAGCGGCTGATCCGTCCAGGTGGGATCGGCCAGGGCATCTGTGGTGCTGTAGCCCTCTTGCGCCAGACCCCAGCCCGTCATATCCGCCGCCACCAGGTAAGAGGTCAGGCCCCGGCGGAAGATAAAGGCCAGCGTCTTGCCGTCCGGTCCCCACGTTGGCTCGCCGCCTGTTCCAAAGAACATAGGTCGCAGCTCACCGGAAGCGATGGCTTCCCTGTCGAAGGGCAATAGGCGGATCTCCTCGTTGCCCCGCACGCCGGTGGAGTAGGCCAGGTACGTGCCGGGGCCGGACCAGGCGGCGTTGTCCTCGTCCTGAGCGGGTGTGTTGGTTAGATTAACCAGCTCGCCGCCGTCCAGGGAGATGGCGTAGATATCCTTGTTACCATCGCGCAGTGAGGTGAAGGCGATGTGGCGTCCGTCGGGCGACCAGGCGGGGGAAAAGTCCGCCGCCGGATCGCGGGTGAGCTGGTAGCTCTCCTCGCCGCCCACGCTGATAATGTGGACATCGAGGTTGCCGTTCTGGTAGGTTTCGTAGGCCAGCCACTGGCTGTCGGGCGACCAGGTAGGGCCGCTCTCAAAGGCGGGGTCGCGCGTCAGGCGGACGATGACGCTGGATAGCATATCCATCAAGTAGAGGTCCCAGTTGCCGGCGCGCTGCGACGCAAAGGCCAGCCACCGTCCGTCGGGCGACCAGGCGGGATCGCGGTCCTCGCTGGGATCGTAGGTCAAGCGCAGTAATTGCCCATCATCCTGGGATAGTAGATAGATGTCGCTGTTACCCTCGTGCCGCATGCTAAAGGCGACGGTCCCGCCGCTGCCTACGGGGGTGGGAGACGGGCCGGGCGTTGGTGACGGGCCTGGCGTCGGCGTGAGAACGATGGTGCGGATCTCCGGCGGGAGCGTCGTGGTGGTGGGCAGGTCGCGCTGCCAGATCAGCGCGGCGACGCTGCCAATCAGGATCAGCCAGAAGAGCAGGGGCAAGCGAATGGGGCGGGGCCGGAAGAGCCCGCTAAAAAGATCCCCAAGCCAACGGAACCAGCGTTTGCGTCGGTTCATGGTTATAATTTATCCTAACTGAGGCGGAAGTCAAGTCTGGCCTGCGGGGGGGGGGGCAAACGAAGCAGTTGTCGGGTGGCTCAAACGCCATAGGCGGCTTCCCATCA
>CAYVKR010000325.1:0-2740 GCA_964452025.1 uncultured Anaerolineales bacterium | reverse complement strand
ATAGGTAGCCGGGGCCGAAAATAAAAGTAGCCGATGTTGATAGTCAAAAACGATAGTGGGGCGTAGCCTTGTAGCCTGGTGGTTGACCATCAGGCGGCATAATGAAAACGATCACTTCACCATTCGAAGGTGCGCGGCTATAATGAACGATACGCCACCACCTTCCGGGATGCTTAAAGCATCTCGGAAGGTCGAATTGCCGGATAAACACAAGGAGTCTCAGATGACACGACGTTCTCGACGGTATCTGCGCCTGCGCGGCGCCGAGCGCCCGATTTTCATCATCGGTGCGACGCTCTACCTGATCGGTCTTTTCGGCGGGATTAATCTACTGACCATGCCGACGACCACCGCTGTTATTCTGCTGGGCCTTGGCGGCGGGATGCTGCTGGTCACTATCCTCAGTCTCATTTGGTAGGCCCGAATGTGGAACCAACAATTAGATCTCTTCTCAGGGCCAGAACATCCCTATTCTGTCAGTGAGGTCACAAGCCGCATCCGCAGTCTGCTGGAGCGGGAACCCAGTTTCCAGGACCTCTGGATCGAAGGCGAGGTCTCCAACTTCTCGCAAGCATCCTCTGGGCACTGCTATTTCACGCTGAAAGACAGCGCGGCGCGGATCTCGTGCGTGATCTGGCGGAGCACCGCCCGTCGGTTGCGCTACTTGCCGCAGTCGGGCGACCAGGTTGTGGCGCACGGCAATATCGGTCTGTACGAAGCGGGCGGACGTTATCAACTCTACGTCGATACCGTGCAACCCGCCGGACGCGGCACGCTCTACCAGGAGTACGAACGCCTGAAGGCTCAGCTGGAAGCCGAGGGACTCTTCGATCCAGAGCGCAAACGCCCACTTCCACCGTTTCCTAAGCAGATCGGGGTCGTCACCTCGCCGACGGCAGCCGCGCTGCGAGACGTGCTCAACGTGCTGCAAAGGCGCTACCCGCTGGTTGACGTGTTGCTCTCACCGACGCTGGTGCAGGGCGATGCCGCGCCTCCGCACATCGTCGCCGCCCTGGATGCGCTCAACGCTCGCGAGGATGTGGACGTGATCCTGGTGGTGCGCGGCGGCGGCTCGCTGGAAGATCTCTGGGCTTTCAACGACGAGCGAGTGGCGCGGGCCGTTGCTGCCTCGCGCGTTCCCGTCGTCTCCGGTGTGGGCCATGAGACGGACTTCTCTCTGGCGGATTTCGCTGCCGACCGCCGCGCGCCGACGCCGTCGGCCGCCGCCGAGGTGGCGACACCAGATGGCGCCGAGTTATACGCCGGGCTGACGCGGATGCAGGAACGCCTGGATCGTATCTTCACCACCCGGCTGACCGCACGACAAGAGCGGATTGCGCAGCTGCGACGTAATCTCCAGCACCTCTCGCCGCGCGTACGCCTGGACAACGCGCGCCAGCAGATCGACGCGCTCACGGCGCAGATGGAGAGTGCAGTCCGTCACCGCCTAGACCACAACCAGCAGCGCGTGCAGGAGCTGACAGCGCGGCTTTCTAATCTCGATCCAGAGCGGGTACTGCAGCGCGGCTACGCCATCGTTCATGACCGGGAGACGAAAAAGGTGCTGAACTCCGCCATTCAGGCGCGCCCCGGCCTGGCGCTTGATCTCCAGATGCACGATGGCAATATCCCGGTGCGCGTGGAGAAGGATCAGAACAGCGAGGATTGATTAAAAGGGAGACGCTCATGGTTGAGAAAAGATCAGCTTCTGAAGAGCCGCGGTCATCGCTCTGGGCAGTCTGGCAGGCTTTTATCTGCTGCAACGGCTATTCTTTGGCAATGTTCCCGCTGGACCTTTCTTCTTGCTCTTCACGCTGCCTGCACTGCTGATGGGGATCACCGACTGGCTGTGCAAGGTGGAATAAGTAATCCTCCGGGATGCTGGCAACATCCCGGAAGATAGAGCTTGCGAATTCTAAAGAGCCAAGACTCTCAGATTACCAAAGTCGCTTGCGATATAATTGATAATATGAAGCTTTCCGTCCTGAAACCAGACCTCCCCATTATCATCCTCGCCCGTCCACCAACCCGGATCGAGATCTGAGAAGTCATCGGCAAAGAGCACATTCGCCTCATCCGCCTCCGCCGGCGGGGACGTGGGCCGTTGACCCGCCGGGCGGCGGTCGTCAGTATCGGTTTCGTTATCGACAAACGTGTTCTCACCCAGTGCCGGATTCGCCGTTGACTCGATGTAGAGGCCCCACTGGTTCCGGCTGAGTGTGTTATTTTCGGCAATTCCTGCACCATTCTCAAAGTAGGCGATCCCCGCTTCACTATTGTCGGTCAGCGTATTGTTGCGCAGCGTGGGGGCTGCGTCGTCATTGACGCCGATACCGTGCAGCCCATTGCGTGAACAATCATTGTCCCGCGCTGTGCCGCCAGACGCCCCAAAATAGACGATGCCGTCTTTAGTATTCTCGGTGCACGTGTTGCTTTCTAACGTGGGTACCGCCGTACCGCTGACCCCGATACCGTGCAGCCCATTCCGTGAACATTCATTGTCCCGCGCTGTGCCGCCAGACGCCTCAAAATAGACGATGCCGTCTTTAGTATTCTCGGTGCACGTGTTACTTTCTAACGTGGGTGCGGCGTTGTCCGTCACCATAACGCCGTGCAGACCGTTCTGTGTAGACGTGTTATTGTAGGCAGCACCACCACTCTCGTTGAAGTAAGTCAGGCCCGACACGCCGTTGTCCCGCAGGGTATTGCCGTCAATCACCGCCGAGGCGGTGCCGGTCAG
>CAYVKR010000324.1:0-2749 GCA_964452025.1 uncultured Anaerolineales bacterium | reverse complement strand
AGGTCGAGGCTCTGGTGATAGAGGGCGAGGGCGCGGTCGAGGTCGCCGCGGGTGACCAGGACGTCAGCCAGCTGGTAGCGCAGGCTGCTGCTCACGGCCAATAGGTCGCGCCCCGCAGAGGCGGCCGCGTCCGTCTCCGGGGGGTGGTCGGGGGTGGGCGGGCGGGCGGCGGCGGGCAGCGCCTCCAGCGCCGCTTCTAACATCGCCAGCGCCTCGCCCGTCAGGCCGTAGGCGTGCTTGAGCCAGGCTGCCCACCGCACGTGCCAGAAGTACTCGGCGCCCGTCAGGCGCTCCGTCGCGGCGTCCAGCGCCGGCAGGGAGACGCGCACCAGGCGGGCCAACGCCGGATCCTTGTGAATCTCCCCGTAGCCCCGCTTCGCCAGCCAGGCGCCGTAGGCGGCGTAGCCCACCGCCAGCGCTTCCCGCTCGTCGTCTGCCACCCGGCGGGCCAGGGCCTGGCGCACCGTCGGCTGGAAGCGCCAGGTGGCGGGCCGGTCGCTGTCGGTGAAGGTGGCGTCCACCTCCAGCAGGCTGCGCCGGGTGAAGTCGCCCAACGCTTCCCGCACGGCCTCCTCATCGTCGTCCGCCGCCCCGTCGCCCGCCAGCGCTTGCCACAACCGGGCCGCGCCCTCGGCGAAGAAGGGGAACTCGAAGACGCTCAGCGCCCGCAGCCGCCGCTGCCTCTCGGCCTTGAGGGCGGCGTAGCTGCGGTCCAGGGCGGCGGTGAAGGTGACGTGGTGGCCCGCCAGCCCGTGGCGTTGGGCAGCGTCCAGCTCGTTGTCCCAGTGGGCCAGGAAGGCGTCGGCGCTCACGTCGCTGACGTCGTACTCGCCCGCCAGCAGCGCCAGGGCCAGAGGGTGGCCCTCGGTGGCGCGGGCCACGTCGCGGGCCAGCGCGGGACCGGTCTCTTCGCGCTTGGCGCGGCTGCTGTGGTGCAGGAAGAGCGCGGCGGCGTCGGTCGGCGCCAGCCCGGTCAGCGCGCGCCGTTCGGGAAAGACCACCTCGCCGGGGAAGCCCGCCGGCTGGCGGCGGCTGGTGAGCAGCAGGTGAGCGCCGCCCCTGGCGGCCTGGGCCAGCAGCCGGTGCACGGCCTGCGCCTCGGCGTGGACGGCGTCCGCCTCGTCGTCCAGCGCCTGAAGCA
The DNA here is from genome assembly GCA_964452025.1 of uncultured Anaerolineales bacterium. Lineage (GTDB taxonomy): Bacteria > Chloroflexota > Anaerolineae > B4-G1 > SLSP01 > G713. The sequence goes on along the minus strand of CAYVKR010000324.1, from coordinate 1,608 downwards.
CGCTCTCGTAGTTATCCACCACCAGCAGGCCGTCCCAGTCGCGCAGCACGTCCAGGATCGCCCGGGCCTGCTCGGCCTCGGAGGCGTGCTCCAGCGCCTGCGCCCGGCCCGGCAGCAACCGTTCTAGCAACGTCTGGCGGAAGGCGGCGGCGTCCACCTCGGCGGCGGCAAAGCTGACGCCGCGCACGCCTTCGGGCCAGCGCCAGCCAAAGCGCTCGGCGAAGGTCGCCGCCAGCGCTGTCTTGCCGATGCCGCCGGCGCCCACCACGGTGACGACGCGCTGCGCGTTGAAGCGGCGGGCCAGCCCGTGGAGTTCGGCGTTGCGCCCGCGCAGGGGCCTCGGCGGCTGGATCTCCGGGCCCAGCACCACGTCGCCGGGCAGGTGCAGCGGGGGAACCTGAGAGCGGCCTTCCGGCAGCGCCAGCGCGGCCCACCCCTCGCGGACGACGTAGGCCACGGGCAGCCCGGCGTAGGCCGGCGTCTCGCTGAGCGTCTGGCGCACCTGGCGCAGCGCCTCGGAGAGAGGATAGCCCGCCAGCAGGAACTCGTAGAGCGTCTCCGCCAGCGCGCCGCTCAGGGCATCGGGGAAGTTGCCCTGCATGCCCACGGCGGCGGGGACGCCGTTGTGGACCAGGGCGCGGGCCAGGTCGGCCTGGGGGATGCCGGCTGCGGCGTCGGCCTCGGCTTCGTCGACCGCAGCGGCGACCGCAGCGGCGACCGCCGCGTCGGCAGCGGCAGAGCGGCAGGCGCTGAGCAGCACCAGGCGCAGCACGCCGCGGGGTGGCAAGGCGACCAGGTCGGGTCCCAGGAGGCGGTCGGGGCCGCCGCAGGCGTCCTCCAGCAGCAGGACGGCGGTGGGGCCGTCGGCGGTGTCGATGACGTCGCCGTGACAGCTGAGGTGCAGGAGCGCGGGGCCTCGGAGCAGGGCGTGGCGCAACGCCCGGCGGGTAGGCGGCACGCGCTGCGCCTGGAGCGCTCTGTCGCTTCTGCGCAGCACGCGGCGGACGGCGCGCAGTTCGGCGTCCAGTTGTAGGCGGTAACCGTCGCGGGCGTGGCCCTCTTCGTCCACCAGCGGGTCGGCGCCCAGCGCGACGACGTGCAGCGGGCCCTCCGTGGGCGGCGCGGCCTCCCGGTCGACGAGGCGCAGCATCCCGTACAGGCAGCCCAGGAACTGCCGCCGGTCGGGCAGCGCGGCGTACTCCCAGGGAATGGCGGCGGCTGCGGCGTCCAGGTCTAAAAGCAGCCGGTGGTCGTCGTCGGCGTCCAGGCGCTCGAGCAGCGCGCGGCCGCCCAGGGCGTCCAGCAGCGCCCGGCCTTGCACGTAGGGATCGGCCTGGAGCATGGGCAGGGTGGGCAGGTCGTCCAACGGCGTCGGTCCGGCGAGGCGCTCGCCGTTGTGCGTGGCGGTGATGCGCTCCCGGTCGTCGGTCTGTACGCGCAGGCGTAGGCTCATTGTTCGCTCCTTGTGGGTGCATGGGGTGCCCTTTGGCAAGGGCTGTGACCGCATTCAACCATACCGGCAAACCGGTAGAGGTCAAGCGCGCAAAGACGTCGGGCAAACGAAGCAGTTCCAGGGTCGCTCAAACGCCATAGGCGGCTTTCCATCAT
>CAYVKR010000323.1:0-2770 GCA_964452025.1 uncultured Anaerolineales bacterium | reverse complement strand
GGCGATGTTGAAGCAGCGCGGCGCGCGGGTGATCTATCTGGATGAGGTGCAGACGTTGGAGGTCTCCGCCACGGAGATCCGGGAGCGGCTGGTCGCCGGTGAGGATCCGCAGACGCTGCACGCAGAAGGCCTGTTGTCGCCCAACGTGGTGAGCTACCTGCAAGAACAGCCCTTCCTCACTTCGAATTCTCGCAACTGCGGGTGAGTTGACTTTTTGAGGAGTATGGTAGACTACGAGCGTTTGGTTATTCACCAAGGGAACAGGGAAAGGGAGGAGACAATGTTGAAACGAAAAGGTTTTCGCGATAAGGATAAGGTCAAGGTCACGTTTGTGCTGCCGGATGGTTCACCTCCGGCGTCCGTGGTCGGAGATTTCAACGATTGGGACCCGGAGGCGAATCCGTTGATCCGTCGCAGCAATCACACGTACAGCACCTCTGTCGAGTTGGACAAGGGGGGGCGCTACGAGTTCCGCTACCGCCTGGAAAACGGTGAATGGTGGAATGAGGACGACGCCAATGAGCAGGTGTCCAACGAATTCGGGGAGACCAACAGTGTGCTTCTGACCTGACGGTTCGCCATAGGCAACCGACCGGGGCAAGCGGCGGCTAGACAGCCAACGTGTGTCCCGGTTTTTCTATTGACCTATCCAGTGTACAATCTGGCGTGGAACGCAATGACAGATATCCTCAGGAGTGCTCATGATCGAGTTTGGACGTGATCTCTGTGGAGACGTTGAACGCGCCGCCCGGCATGAATGGCTGATCACCAACGGCATTGGCGGCTATGCTTCAGGGACAGTGGCAGGGATGCTAACCCGCCGCTATCATGGCTTGCTAATCGGTGCCCTCAAGCCGCCGCTGGGACGAACGCTGCTGGTAGCCAAACTGGAGCCGACGGTTACCTACACTGGTCGAGAATATCCACTGGACGCCAATGAGTGGGCCGGCGCGGATATTGAGAGCGAAGCCACACGCCACCTGGAGCGATTCCACCTGGAGGGCCCGACGCCGGTCTGGACCTTCGCCTGTGGTGACGCTTTGTTGGAGCGACGCATCTGGATGCAGCCGGGCAGCAACACCACCTACGTCCGCTATGATCTCGTACGCGCGCTGGAGCCGCTCACGCTGACGTTGCGCGCACTGGTCAATTACCGCGACCATCATGATCTGACGCGCGAGCGAGGAGAGTGGATGCGCGTAGAGCCAGTGTCACAGGGCGTGCGCGTTGTCGCCCACGATGACGCCGTACCCTTCTATCTGCGCAGCGCTACAGCCGAGGTTCGCCCGTGTCATGCCTGGTATCGCGATTTTTACCTCCGCGAAGAAGCCTACCGGGGTCTCGATAAGGTAGAGGATCACCTCTGCACGGTCGAGTTTGAGATAGTACTGGCGCCAGGCGAGACCGCCTCGGTGGTCGCCAGCACCGACGCCACCCTGAATCTAGACGGCACCTCTGCCTACGCCGCACACCGCGCCTACGAGTTGGATCTGCTTACAATCGCCGATGCTAGAAAAGCGCCGCAGTCGATTCAGCAACTGACGCTGGCGGCAGACCAGTTTATCGTCCGACGCACCTTGCCCAACGGCACCGATGGCTATTCGGTCATCGCTGGATATCCCTGGTTCGCCGACTGGGGACGCGATACCATGATCGCTCTGCCGGGTCTCGCCCTGGCGACCGGTCGAGCGGAGGTGGCGCGACAGATCTTGCGCACCTTTGCGGGTTACGTTGACCGAGGGATGTTACCTAACACCTTTCCCGAGGCAGGACAGGCGCCAGAGTACAATACCGTCGATGCGACGCTCTGGTTCATTGAAGCACTGCGCGCCTACGTCGCGGAAACGCAGGATGAGGCCACGTTGCGCGAGCTCTTCCCCGTCTTGCAGGAGATCCTGGCCTGGCACCGGGGTGGCACCCGCTACGGCATTCAAGTCGATTTTGACGACGGTCTGCTCTACGCCGGGGAGCCTGGCGCCCAGCTGACCTGGATGGACGCGAAAGTGGGCGATTGGGTCGTCACGCCGCGTGCGGGGAAAGCCGTGGAGATCAACGCGCTCTGGTACAATGCTTTGCGCAGCATGGACGCCTTCGCTCAGCGTCTGCACGAACCAGCGGAGGCGTACGCTCGTGCAGCAGACGCGGCGCGGGACGGCTTTCAGCGCTTCTGGAACGACGCTCACGGCTACTGCTACGACGTCATCGACGGACCGGAAGGAAACGATACCTCGCTGCGACCCAATCAGCTCTTCGCCGTGGCGCTGCCTCACAGTCCCCTAAACGCAGCGCAGCAGCGCGCCGTAGTGGATATCTGCGCCCGCCACCTGGTCACGTCTCATGGCCTGCGCAGCCTCGCGCCGGAACACGTCGATTACGAGGGGCATTACGGGGGTGGGCAACGTGAACGCGATGGGGCCTATCATCAGGGCACGGTCTGGGCATGGCTGATGGGACCTTTTGTCGTTGCGCACCTGCGCGTCTACCAGGACCCGGCGCTGGCACGCTCCTACCTGGCCCCGCTCCTGCGTCATCTGCGCGCGCACGGCGTCGGCAACATCAGCGAGATATTCGATGGCGACGCGCCGTTCACGCCGCGTGGGTGTATTGCGCAGGCGTGGAGCGTAGCTGAGGTGCTGCGTGCGTGGCAGGAAACTACCCAGAACCAAAAACCCGGCGGCGCATAGGCTCGATTTCTAAACTCCGCGCCCCCAAAATCAGGTAGTGTCCCTCAACAGTTGAGATAAATCAAAAAAGGGCTCATTGGGTGCTC
>CAYVKR010000322.1:0-2804 GCA_964452025.1 uncultured Anaerolineales bacterium | reverse complement strand
TCCTGCTGCCGCCGCTGACCTTCGTGCGCGACGTGGTGCGCATCCATCGCGTGACAGGCGACCTGCTCTGGGACGCCGTCGACGTCGCCGAATACGAGCCGGGCACGCTCATCGTCAACCTACCGGGCCGCGTGACGCCTGTCAAGCGCACCTACCCGCTGATGCACGAGGGCATCATCCCCATCCCGCCGCCCACCGACGGCGAGCTGTTCATCGCTGCCCACACCAGGACCGGGCTGCAGATCACGGCGCGCGCCTTCGGCAGCGTCATCGCGCCCGGCCTGCCCTACATCCTGGAGCTGGCCGACCCCGTGCTCAGCGCCGAGGATCTGCGCGCCGCCGACGAGGTCAAAATCGTCGCCTATCAGCCTGACAAGATGACGCTGGTGACAGCCGGGCGTATCGAGACCGCCGCGCCGCCCGCCGAGCCGGTCGCCACTTTCGGCGACGCCATCGCGCTACGCGAAGCAACCTGTCGCTGGAGCGGGCTAGATCGGCTCACCGTGACCCTCGCGTGGGAAATCCTGGCGCCCATCGACGGGCAGCCTACCATCTTCACCCACTGGCTCGACGCCACCGGCGCGCTGGACGCTCAGGTCGACGGCGCCGCGCTGCACGGCCTCTATCCGCCGGCCGATTGGCAGCCCGGTGAGGTCATCCACGACATCCGCGTCATCGACGGCGCGTCGGCCCCGGAAGGCATCATCGGCGTGGGCATCTGGTCGCCGGGTCAAAACGCGCGCTGGACAGCCCACGACGCGGCTGGACAGCCTCTCCCCGATCAGACCTACCGCCTGCCGCCCTGCAGCGGAACGCCGGAAGGGACATCCCGGCCATGAGCCAGACGCCGCATATCGAGCGAGGACTCCTGATCATCCTGGCGCTCTTCCTTATTTTGGGGAGCGCCTACAGCGCGCTCGTCCCCATCTTCGAGATCTCCGACGAGATATCCCACTATCCTATGGTTTACTATGTCGCCACGGAGCGCGCGCTGCCCGTCCAGCCGCTGGAGCCGGGCGCCCAGGTCGGTCCGTGGCGGCAGGAAGCCAGCCAGCCGCCGCTCTACTACATGCTGGCTGCCGCGCTGACCTCTTGGATCGATACCGGCGACTTCGAGCAGCTCCACAACGTCAACCCGCAGGCCGCCAGCGGTCTTATCACACCCGACCGCCACAACGTCAACCTGGCGCTCCACGATCCCGCCGCCGAGCGCTTCCCCTGGCGCGGGACCGTGTTGTCCGTCCACGTGGCCCGCTTTGTCTCCGTGCTGCTGGGCGTCTGGGCCGTCGCCCTCTCCTGGCGCCTGATCCGCGCGCTCTTCCCGGCGCGCCCGCGCCTGGCCCTCGCCGTCGCCGCGACGCACGCCTTCACACCCATGTACCTCTTCATCAGCAGCTCCGTCAACAACGACGCCCTGGTCGTCCCGCTCTCCATCCTCGCGCTGCTGCTCATGGTCCGCACGCTCAAACAGGAGCTCGACTTTCCGGGCGCGGAACTGCGCCTGGGCCTCGCCGTTGGCCTGGCGATTCTGAGCAAGGAAGGCGCGCTGGCGTTGCTCCCGCTGGCGGCCGCCACCTCGCTCTGGGCCACGTGGCAGCGCCTGGATCGCCCCTCGCGCCCCACCTGGACCTGGATGTGGGCCTTCGCCAAAAGCCTATTCACGTGGATAATACCGACGGCGCTCGTGGCGGGCTGGTGGTACGCGCGCAACGCCCGCCTCTACGGCGACTGGCTGGGCCTCAACGCCTTCCTCAACGTAGCAGGCGCACGCCCCTTCACCCCCACCCTGGCCGACCTCTGGGGCGAACGCTTCTCCTTCATGGCCGCCTACTGGGGCAACTTCGGCGGCCTCAACGTCCCGCTACCGCGCTGGGCCTATCACGCGCTCAACGGCGTGGCCGTCGTCGCCGGTCTGGGCCTGCTCTGGCAACTGGCGCAATGGCTACGCGAAGAAAAATCGCTCTGGAAGCGACTCTGGCCCTTCCACTGGCAGCCGCTGACCGCCGCGCGCGCCCTGGCTTGGGCCTGGCCCGCCGCGGTCTTCATCGCCCTCATCCGCTGGACGCGCATGACGATGGCCTCACAAGGGCGGCTCGTCTTTCCCGCCCTGCCTCTCTGGTCGCTAGGCCTCGTCTGGGGGCTTTTGACGTGGATGCCTTCTCAGGGCGACAGGCTCGCGCAGGTGACCATGGCTGCCATGCCCACCGTGTTACTGACGCTCACCGTGATCGCGCTGCCGGCCTGGATTTTGCCCAGCTACTGCCCGCCGGCGCCGCTGCCCGTCGATTTCACGCCGCCGCAGACGCTGGACGCTGACTTCGGCCCGCACCTGCGCCTGCTGGGCTACCAGCTCGAGACGGAGCAGACGGAACCGGGCGGCTACGTCGAGCTCGATCTGTACTGGGAGAGCCTCGCGCCCACCGAGACCGAGCACCTGCTCTTCATCCACCTGCTGGGCGAAGGTGACCGCATCGTCGCGCAGCGCGACACGCTGCCGGGACGCGGGCTGCTCTCCACGACGCGGCTCGCGCCGGCGCGCACCTGGACCGAGCCCCTCGCCCTCCGCATCCCGACGCAGGCCTACGCGCCGGACGCCCTCACCGTCAGCGTAGGCGTCTACGACGCAACGACGGGTGCCCGGTTACACACACCCGCCGGCACCGATCACGTGCGCTTCGGCGACGTGGCGCTCACTGCACAAGAAAGCGCCGTACCAAACCCCGTCCAGATCCGCTTCGGCGAGGGGATACGGCTGCGCGGCTACGACGTCAGCGCGCTAACCGTGGCGTCCGGCGCGCCCCTGA
>CAYVKR010000321.1:0-2804 GCA_964452025.1 uncultured Anaerolineales bacterium | reverse complement strand
CCTGGACCGGCTCAAGCGCGCCAATCTCTGGCTGAGTCTCGCCGTCGCCGCTCTCCTTACGGTTCCGTGGCCCCTCACCGGCGCGCTGGGCGACAGTCTCGCCAGCCTGGGCCTGCTCCTTCAATCCACCGCTGACGTCGTGCCGGTGGTTCTCTTGATCTGGGGCCTGATCTTCCCGCTCCTCACCCGCACCTACGACCACACCTGGCTTGCCGCGCTGGCGACGCTCTGGCTCTACGAAGCCGCGCTGGTCGGCGGTGTCCTGCCAAACGGCGAGTGGAACGCGCTGACCCGCGCGGTCTTCGCGCTCCCACTGGCCCTGCTGCTCACTGAGCTCCGGGCACGCGGACGAGGGATCTGGGCTCTGCTGCCCGTCGCCGTGCTCACCGTGGCGACGCCGCGCCTCTTCACCGATCCGCGCGACGTCATCGGACAGGGCATCCCCGAGTTGCAACACCTGCTCGCCTACGGCTTCATGGCGCTGACCACTTTCCTCTTCGGGCTGGGGCTGTTGGCCGGACGAAGGTTGATCAGCCAACGCCGCCTCCCTCGCCAAAGGCCACGCCTTGCCTGGCTGCCCGCCCTGCTCTGGGCCGCCTGGATCGCTGCCTACGTTTTACTGGGCAATCCGGGCTTCGCTAACGACGGTTTTCTCATCATCCTGGAGGAGCAGGCCGACGTGAGCGCTGCCTACGACGTCACCGACCGCACGGAGCGCCTCACCCTGGTCCGCGAGACGCTTATTGAGACCGCAGAGCGCACCCAGGCCCCGCTGCGCGCCGAGCTCGACCGGCTCGACCTGCCCTACCGCCCCTACTACATCATGAACATGATCCGCGTCGAGGGGCACCACTGGCGCATGAAACACTTCGAGCAGCAAGACGGCGTCGCCCAGGTGATCCGCAACCCCAACGTGCGCGACTATCCGTACCGCATCCCGCTACCCTACGGGGCCGCGCCCCCGGTCACCGGAACGCAGGCCAATCTGCTGGCGATCCACGCCGACGAGGCCTGGGCCCAGGACGTGACCGGCGCGGGCATCGTCGTCGCTGGGCAGGACACGGGCTACGCTTGGCAGCATCCCGCGCTCAAGCCCCACTATCGCGGCTGGGACGGCGAGAGTGCGGCACACGACTATCATTGGCTCGATACCTGGGATCATGCCGGTGCGCCTTTTGACGATGACTCCCACGGCACCCACACCATGGGCATCGTGCTAGGCGATGACGGTGGGAGCAACCACATCGGTGTGGCGCCGGCTGCGCGCTGGATCGGTTGCCGGAACATGCGACGCGGCCTGGGCAATCCCAGCACCTACGCGGCCTGCATGGAGTTCTTCCTGGCGCCCTACCCTCTGGGCGGCGATCCCTTCGAGGATGGGAACGTAGACTATGCCCCGCACCTCGCCAACAACTCCTGGGGCTGCCCGCCCGAAGAGGGTTGCTACGCCGATACCCTGCGTCCGGCCGTCGAGGCGCTGCGCGCTGCCGGCATCATGATGATCGTCAGCGCAGGAAACGACGGGCCGAGCTGCCAGACAGTCGATACGCCACCGGCCAACTACGACGCCGTTTTCTCCGTCGGCGCGACGAATAACGCGGGCAAAGTGACCGGCTTCAGCAGCCGGGGGCCAGTGAATGACTTGCTCAAGCCGGATATCACCGCGCCCGGCAGTGAGATCCGTTCCAGTGTACCCGGAGGTGGATATGGCCCTGCGTCGGGCACGTCCATGGCGGGTCCTCACGTCGCTGGCGTGGTGGCGCTGCTCTGGTCAGCTGATCCCACGCGCATCGGCGATGTCGAGGCCACCGAGGCGCTGCTCTGCGAGACGGCGGAGCCGAAACCTGTGAATAACTCGTGCACAACGGTGGATAACTCTATTGATAATCCACTGTTGTCAGACATTATGTCTGGCTCGACGTGTGCCTGTGGTAGTGTGACCGGCGCACCTAACAACGTCTACGGCTGTGGATTCATCGACGCAGGCGCGGCTGTGCGCGCGGCGCTGGACACGTCGGATTAGCTGCGTGGTGATTCCGGCCATTTGCAGGTGGTTTTTACAGAAACGTCCATCACGGCTTTCGGGAAGGCGGTCAATGTGCAAAGAGGCTATCCTGTGGATAACACGTTGATAACAGTGGATAAAACGGTAAATTATCCACCGTTTAGTCATAGAACTCTAACCAAACACGGCATCGCTCCATGTCAGTGTTATCTGCTTGCTGCCATCCTGACTCTTGACTGCTGACTCGTGAAGTTGGTTGTCTGACATCAGTCATCTACATTGACAAGTTGATCTCCCCCTTGTACAATGACAGTCGAATGCTGCGCCTCGCTCACAATCAGGTGAAATCTCACAGTAGGAGGGGTATTAAAAACACTACACGCCTTCGGCTGTCTTCATCTATGCTGGAGCATAATGACCTTTTGCATGAGACCGCGACAGCGTCTCGTGCCACTTCTGGCAGTAGTATAAACCTATCCAAGATCTGAATACCAAATCAGGAGGTTAACGTTGATGTATAAAAAACTGTTTATCCCAGGGCCGACACACGTGCGAGAGAAGATTCTCGATGCGCAATCCGCTCCCATGATTGGGCACCGCAGCCAGGAGTACGCGGATCTGCAGGCCGAAGTGACACCCAAATTGGAGAAACTGCTCTACACTGAACAGCCCGTCTTCCTGGTGACTTCGTCCGGCACCGGCATGATGGAAGGCACCATCCAGCAGTCCGTGAAGACGCGCGGTCTGGTCACCGTCTGCGGCGCGTTCTCCGACCGCTGGCACGAAGCCGCCGTCGCCA
>CAYVKR010000320.1:0-2830 GCA_964452025.1 uncultured Anaerolineales bacterium | reverse complement strand
TGTGAAATCTGTGGTTAAGCTTTCAGTCTGATCATGCGAAGTCCAAAAGAGCCATACCCGATTAAGCATCCCGCCTGGTGTTTAGCTGCTGGGGCCGGTGTCCTCACCGTGTCCCCATCTCACACCAGCAGATGTAGCCGCAGCTACTCCCCGATCTCGCACCGTAGCGGGACCAGGTTCTCACGGCCGGATGGCTCGACGATACGGATGCCCAGATAGGGTACGGGCGAAAGCGTCTGTGCTTTCCTCAATGACGGCGGCGTGAGCGCTTCGGCCTTGGCAGCCAGCACGGCGAAATCGACGTGCATCCATGTGGCGTGTTGTGATCCCTCGTTCCACTGGCCCTGATAGCCCAGTAACTGACCGCGTTGTACGGGAACGGAGGCGCTGCCAGGCGGAAATTCCTCCGTCACCAGCATCTGCTCTCCGTTGGCACTGCGCAAGTCGCCGTAGTAGGACCAGATCTGCTCTCCGGGCCGAAGTGGATCGTCATGCAAGATGGCTACGGCGCCGCTCCAGTCCGCCGGACGGAAAAGCCCCCCGTCAGCGACGGCGTGGACGGGGACGGTACCGGCGGCGCCTCGCCCAAAGATACGCAAGCGCGAGCCGTCCCAGCGGACGCCCAAAGATCCGTCACTGGGCAGACGCCATGGCGCGTCCGCGCACTGTCCCGTAGGCGGCTGTGAGACGCTGGCCCGCGTATCCACGCGTGGACGGTAAACGTAGGTATCGGCCGAGGTATCGCTGACGTAGTAGGTGCGATCGATGGTCTCCAACATCTCGGGCGTCCAACGCTCCCTGTAAACCGTGGCGTTGGGGAAGTGGTGGATGAGGATCTGCGCGAATGTCTGGTCGCGGATCTCGTTCACCAGGTCTGTCTGATCCCAGAGGCCCGCTGCCGCCAGCTGGGTCACCTCGAAGGGTTGCACGTAGAGCGGCTCGCCTTGCAGCGTGATCATGCCCATATACTCATCGGCGAGAACGATTCCCTTTGCCTGGGCCACATCTTGCTCCAAGACCCGCAGTTCAGTGGACGCTGCGCGGCGCCCCGTCAGACGGGGAAGGTACTCATCCACGGTGGTGTGGACCATCCACGCAGTCTGGGCGGTGACGAGCAAAAGCAAAAGCGCGCGCAACGCCGGACGCCGTTTAAGCCAGCGCACTCTGCGGCTCCACGCCACCCAGACGCCCGCGACAAGGGCCAACGCAGTACATAGCTCCAGGAAGTAGTTGACGTTGGAACCGATCTTTCCGATCGTCAGGCTGGAGAGGAATCCCCCAATGAGATAAGGGCCGACCAACCGCCAACCAGGCAGGTCCATGGCCCACGAGAGCAGCCACGCCAGCACACCCAATCCCAGCAGGAGCGGCAGGTCTTTACCCAATGTCTCCAGATTATGCCATAGGCGCTGCATGCCGAATTCGTTGACGTTGGCGGTGATGATATTAAAGAAAAACCCGCCGCCGGTAAGCCCGTTGATGATGAGAAAAAGGATCAGCCCGCCAATGCTAACCAGCGCGGCGAGGGCGAAGGCCAGTCGCCAGCCCCGCCTGGACCAGAGCCAGACGAAAGCCGCCAGCGGTGCGGCGAGCGCATAGGATTGTCGGGTGTAAACAGCAGCCGTGAGCAGCGCAGCCCCACCGAGCAAGCCACCACGCGTCTCGGGAGCACGAACAAGCACGTAGAGCGCAGCCACACTGAGCGCCAGGGCGAGCAGATCGATGCGCAGCAGAGAGGACCAGTGGACAAGGTAGGGCATCGCCCAGAAAACGGCCGCCGCCGTTGCAGCAGCCCAGCGATCTCTGGAGACCTCGTAGACGAGCAGCGCCAGGAAACCGCCGGCAACTAAGGCGCTGAGCGCCGAGATCAGCCGACCCGCCCAGAAGTTGGGGCCGAAGAGCGCCACCCCCGGCGCCAGGGTCAGCACGTAAAGGGGCGGATAGTTGGAGATAGTGTACGGTGGCGTGCTGATGTCGCGGCGGTATAGGCGGTCGCCGTTGACAAGTCGCATTGCTTGATCTACCAGCGGGGCTTCACCGTAGTCCAGGGGGTAGCGATGCGTCACAGCGAGGTATTGGTGGGCGATCAATAGGAGCATCGCCCCAACGAGTGCAACACCTAGCAAAAGCTGGCTCGCGCGCTCGACCCACGTGCCCACCGGTACCGTATTGGATGCAACGGGTTTCATATTTAAATCAAGCTCTCCATCGCGCCGGGCACATCGCACAACTCAATCGAACATCTCATCCGTGGTCTGATGCTTGTAGCGTTTGGGGCGGAGAAAGAACTCCAAGTCCAGGTATTTCCAAGCCCCATGATAGCCGCAGTCTCAAACGACCTCAGCACTATACAGCGTTGCTTAGCGCTTGTCAATTGATCTCTAGATTGGGCAAACAAAGCAGTTCCAGGGTCGCTCAAACGCCATAAGCGGCTTCCCATCATGTTTCCCTCCCGCATCAACCCCAGCTTCGTTTGCCTTGCCTTCGCCTACGCAGGTTCTGCGATACGGAGGGCGTTTTCACCAGCGGACGCGCTTCGAAATCCCGATTATGCACGTCCTCACTACCTTGTCACCCTGAGCGTAGCGAAGGGTCTCGATCCTCAAAGAACGAGGTCCTTCAACAAGTTGAAGGACCTCACTGCGTTCGGATCTTGCGTGGCAATGTTAACCTGAGTTAACGCGGCGCTAGAATACGGTAAAGCATGAAGAAGAGCATGAGCAAGCGTCGTCACACAAAAAAGGCACCACGCCAAGATGCGCGATGCCTTTCGCTGTCGGGGCGCGCGGATTTGAACCGCGGACCTCACGGACCCGAACCGTGCGCGCTC
>CAYVKR010000319.1:0-2832 GCA_964452025.1 uncultured Anaerolineales bacterium | reverse complement strand
CGCCTATGGCGTTTGAGCGACCCTGGAACTGCTTCGTTTGCCCCAGTGTCGCGCCAGGTTGAAGGCCTTGGGTAGGATGGTATAATCGCGTTATAGCTTTAGGAGATAGGTGTATAGAAAATGTTGAGCGTAGAAATTAGTGTTGGACTCGCATTTCTGGCTGGACTGGCGTCGTTTCTGGCGCCGTGCGTGCTGCCGCTCTTGCCTGCTTACCTGGGTTATCTGAGCGGACACGCGGTATTGGAACCCGGCGAAACGCGCAGTGGACGCGAGCGGTTCACCATTGTCTTACACGCACTGAGTTTTGTCGTCGGCTTCACTGTGATCTTCGTCCTGCTGGGAACGGCTGCCGGCTCGATTGGGGCATTCTTGCGCGGGCCGTGGCTGCGCTACGTGGGCGGCGTGATCGTTATCTTCTTCGGGCTGACGCTGATGGAACTGCTCCACGTGCCGTTCCTCTATCGTGAGGCGAAACTGGAGTGGCGCGGCAACCGCGAATGGGGCTACCTCTCTTCTGTGCTGATTGGCATGGTTTTTGCTGCGGGCTGGACGCCCTGCGTCGGCCCCGCGCTGACCTCGATTCTGGCGCTGAGCGCCAACCAGAGCACGGCAGGACGCGGCGCGCTGCTGCTAGCAGCCTACTCCGTCGGCGTTGGCCTGCCCTTTATCTTTGCGGCCCTGGTCGTCGACCGGCTGACGAATCTACTCGACCGCATCAGCCGCTATCTGCCGCTGATCCAGAAGATCACCGGCGCACTGCTGGTGCTGGTGGGCATCGTCATCCTGACCGACAGTTTCACCGTCATCGGCGGCTGGCTGGAGAGCGCGGGCATCGGATGGGACCTCGGCCTATGAGCGAATCCAAGATCAAAACGGAAACATCTCAACGCGACCCCACCGCCGAGGAGATCCTGGCAGAGGCGAAGCGCCGCATGGCCCAACGCGAGCAAAGCGGCGACGGTCACGAGGGTGAGGAGACGTCGCCCACCAAGCGGCGGACCGTCCTATTTCTCAACCGCATGATCTTCTGGCTCGCCAAGCACTGGCTCGCCGTCTTCAACTTTGCCCTTCTGATCTACGTTGGTCTGCCCTTCCTGGCTCCGGTGCTCTTGTACACAGGCAACGAGGGCGCTGCAAACGCCTTATACCGGCTCTACAATAACCTCTGCCACCAGTACCCCATCCGCTCCTGGTTCCTGTTCGGCGCGCAGGCGGCCTATCGACCCGGCGGGACGCTGCTACCAGACGCGGCCCACAAGGACCCGTTCTTCCTGGGCAGCCCGGAATTGGGCTACAAGGTCGCCTTCTGCCAGCGGGATGTGGCGATCTACGCCTCAATGGTGCTGGGAGGGCTGATCTTCAGCCTGATACGCGAGCGCTGGGATGTGCCACCGTTGCCGGTCTGGGCCTATCTCGTCTTTGGTATCCTGCCTATGGGGCTGGACGGCGGCTATCAGCTCTTTTCACAGCTGGTCGCCAGCACCAGGCCCGGCCTATTGCCCATCTACGAATCCGGCCCGCTGGCTCGCACCGTCACCGGCGCGCTTTTCGGGCTGGCCTCAATTGCCCTCGTCTATCCCGGTATTGATGAATTCTTTGATGATATCCAGGAACGGCTTGCAAGCCGCTATCCTTGGTCCTGAACGTTTGAGAAGGAGAATGCACTCATGAAACCCCCTGTTGATCCCACTATCTTTGAACTTGGTCCATTTGCCGTCCATTGGTACGGCCTGCTGGTGGTGACCGGCATCATGTTGGGCGCGACCGTCGCCGCCTATCTTGCCAAGCGCGACGGCGAAAACCCGGACACCGTCTGGGACATGCTGATCGTGGCTGTCATCGCCGGTGTCATCGGCGCACGGATCGAGTATGTGGTCACGCCGCCACACTGGGGCTATTACCAGAACAATCTGACGGAGGCGTTCTATCTCTGGCAGGGCGGGCTTCGCATCTACGGCGCCATCATCGGCGGCGCGCTGGGCGTCGCGATCTTCGCCTGGATCCGCAAGAAGAACCCGCTCCGCTTAATGGATTACGCTGCGCCGGGCATGGCCCTGGGACACTCGATTGGGCGCTGGGGCAACTTCATCAACTACGAGCTCTACGGCCCGCCGACGACATTGCCATGGGGCCTGGACATTCCGCCCTTACACCGGGTGCCGCCCTTCAACGATCTGGGCCAGTACCCGCCGAGCGCACGCTTCCATCCCGCCTTTTTGTACGAATCCGTGCTCGATCTGCTGCTCTGTTGGTTGCTGGTCTGGGCCTTCCTGCGTCTGCGCGAGTGGCTGAAGCCCGGCGACATCACCGTTGGCTACGTCATCGGCTATTCCATTATCCGCTATTTCATGGACTTCCTGCGCACCGATATGACCTCGGCCCAGACGCTGGCGCTGGTTTTGATCGGATTGGGCGTGGCGGCATTGATCGTCCAGCATTGGCCCCGGCGAAAGGCGGAGGCCACCGCTTGACCTCGCAGAACCACCGTCAACCGGACGTTATCCTGATCGTGCTGGACACGTGGCGCGCCGACCGGATGTCCTGTTACGGGCATCCTGAGCCGACGACACCGCACCTGGACCGGTTCGCGGAGGAGAGTACGCTTTTCGAGCGCGCCATCTCGCCGGCGCAATGGACCATTCCGGCGCATGCGTCGCTTTTCACCGGCGAATATCCCACCACACACATGACGACGCAGATCTACGATCGGCACACGCCGGCCTGGTCAACGCTGGCCGAGCTTCTGCACGACGGCGGCTACGAAACACTGGGCTTCTGCAACAATCCGCTGCTGGGCGTGGTGGAGAACGACCTGGATCGCGGCTTCGAGCA
>CAYVKR010000318.1:0-2849 GCA_964452025.1 uncultured Anaerolineales bacterium | reverse complement strand
CCATCTGTGGTAAATATTTAAGATCGTTTTTGGGCCACCCGGCGAAATCCCAGAGATCCAAAATCCGATGTCTGGCATCAATCCGGGATTTCGAAGCGAGTCTGCTGGTGAAAACGCCCTCTGTACCGTAGAAACTGCGTAGACGAAAGCAAGGCAAACGAAGCTGGGGTTGATGCGGGAGGGAAACATGATGGGAAGCCGCCTATGGCGTTTGAGCCACCCGACAACTGCTTCGTTTGCCCAATCCCCGCCAAATTTGACAACGTTGGCAGCCTGTGATATAGTCTCCTCAATTGAGGAATTAACCGATATGCAAAACCATCTTTTGACGGACCCTAAGAATCAGCAGCCTCAGCCGACCTCCACGAGGAGGGCCGGGTAGTGAGGCTTGGGTTACCAAGCAAATAGCGTTTAACTCGCAGCCAACCGGCCCAAGTGGGTCGGTTTTTTTTATTGTCAGCAAGAGATGTATGGAGCCGATCACGATGATGACCTATCCGGTCCCTAGCCAGCAGAAGCAGCAGCCGAATCCCCATGGGGAGGACGGTTAGTGCCGCAGAGCTAGCTAGCGCGCAACCGGCCTTTCCATGCGAGGAAGGCCGGTTTTTTGTTGGGAGAGGTGGGATTAACGTTCAGCACTTCACACGTTTATATCAAAAGGAGTCAAGCCATGTGCAAGCGATTGGACACAGATATCATGGAACGAACAGCGAAATGGTCTCCCGTGGTGCAGACGCCGGAGGCGAGCATTCAGGAAGGTCTGAAAGGCGTCGTTATCACCCAGAGCAAGATCAGTCAGGTAGATGGCGAACACGGTCGGCTCAGCTATCGCGGCATCGAAGTGGCCGATCTGGCGGAGCGCTCGACCTTTGAGGAGACGGTCTATCTGCTCTGGATCGGCGATTTGCCCAAGCAGGCGCAGTTGGAGAAGTTCAAAGCGGAGCTGGTCGAACAGCGTGCCATCGACGAACACATCTGGGGCTTGCTCACCCATCTACCCACGCGTGCGACGCCCATGGACGCGCTGCGCACGGCGGTCTCGGCGCTGGCCTGCAGCGACACCGACGATGGCGAGCGCACGCAGGCCGCCAATGTCCACACCGCCATCGATCTGACGGCCAAGCTTCCCACCATCGTGACGACGTACTACCGCCACCTCAACTGGAAGACGCCCGTCGACCCGGACCCGGCGCTGGATCACGCCGCCAACTTCCTATACATGCTCCACGGCAAGCGCCCCACGGCAATGGAGGCGCGCATCATGGACGTGGTGATGTTGCTCATGGCCGAACACGGCCTCAACGCCTCGACCTTCGCGGCGCGGGTCACCGCCTCGACGCTCTCCGACATGTACGCGGCCATCACCTCCGCCGTCGGCACGCTGAAGGGCCGGCTCCACGGCGGCGCCAACCGGCGCGCCATGGAGATGCTGCTGGAGATCGGCGACACGGCCAACGCCGAGGCCTACATCGACGCGGCGCTGGCTGAGGGCGAGCGCATCATGGGCTTTGGCCACCGCGTCTACCGCCACACCGCCGATCCCCGCTCGCACATCCTGAAGCGCATGCTGCACGACTTCTGCGCAGAGACGGATAACCTGGCGCTCTACGATCTCGCCATCACCGTCGCCGAGCTGATCGAGGCCAAGAAGGGTCTCTATCCCAACGTCGATTTCTACACCGCGCCGCTGCTCCACCTGCTGGACATCCCGCTGGAGCTCTTCACGCCGATCTTTGCCATCAGCCGCGTGCCCGGCTGGACGGCCCAGGTCATGGCGCAGTACGAGAACAACCGCCTGCTGCGGCCCCTGGCCCAGTACGTTGGTGCGGTCAACCGTCCCTACGTGCCCATGGAACAAAGATGACGCAAATCTACTCATCACGTCATTTCGATTGAGCGCGGAGAACGAAGTGACCGGAGCGAACCTGTCCCGAGCGTAGTCGAGGGATGGAGACCCTGGCCCAGAGGCCCAGTGGCCGGGGAATCTCTTCGCCATGAGCCCAAAGTCGTGGTTGACTTTGTAATCGCCCCAGTTCTTAAAACGAGAGGGGGAGATTCCTCGACTCGCTAGCGCTCGCTCGGAATGACGAAGAAAACCAGGTCTCGTTAGGCAGGGGGATAGGTAACTGGACCAGACTACCTGACTATCCGACCATCAGACTATCAGACTGAATAAGGAAGGCTATACACATGCCACATAATCTCACGCAGAAGCTCATCGCTGAGCATCTCGTCACAGGGGAGATGACGCCCGGCGCGGAGATCGCGCTGCACATCGACCGGACGCTGACGCAGGACGCCACGGGCACCATGGCCTGGCTGGAGTTCGAGGCTCTGGACGTTCCGCACGTACAGACGGAGCGCTCGGTCAGTTTCGTTGACCATAACATGCTCCAGACCGATTTCCGCAACGCCGACGACCACCGCTACCTGCAGAGCGTCGCGGCCAAATACGGCGCCTATTTCTCGCGTCCGGGTAACGGCATCTGCCACCAGGTCAATCTGGAACGCTTCGCCGTGCCCGGCACGACGCTGCTGGGCTCCGACAGCCACACGCCGAACGCGGGCGGCGTGGGCGCGCTGGCCATCGGCGCGGGTGGACTCGACGTCGCCGTCGCCATGGCCGGGCAGCCCTTCTATCTCGCCATGCCCCGCGTCGTCGGCGTCGAGCTGACCGGCGCGCTGCCGCCGTGGGTCACCGCCAAGGACGTGATCCTGGCGCTCCTGCAGCGGCTTTCCGTCAAGGGCGGCGTCGGCAAGGTGATGGAGTACCACGGCCCCGGCGTCGCCACGCTCACCGTCGACGAGCGCGCCACCATCTGCAATATGGGCGCCGAGCTGGGAGCGAC
>CAYVKR010000317.1:0-2870 GCA_964452025.1 uncultured Anaerolineales bacterium | reverse complement strand
TCCGCCCGTTGAGCGTGGCCGCTTTGCCGATGATGTAGAGGCCGCGCAGCGCGCCCGCGCTGGCTGCCACCCGGGTCAACAGATGATAGGCGGCGAATCCCAGCGGATAGTCGATGTTGAGAATTAGAGCCCGGCTCTCGACCAGCTGATCTAAGGGTAGATCCTGCAACCGATCATCCAGATCGTCCAGCGCCAGGCTGGAGAGCTCAATCACCTGAGCCTCCAGGTCAAAGGTCTGGCTGCTGGGAATCCGTGTGATGCCGCGCTCAGCCTCGTATGTCCGTCGCGTTTCCTGCAATCCCGCGCTTTCAGAGGTGCTCAGGTACTTCTTGAGGATATAGTAAAGGAAGTTCGACCAGTCGCTGGGCACTTCTCGTTTCTCGATGCGCTGGGCTTCTTCTTTCAAATCCTCCGGCGCAGAGGAAGCCAGGTAGTCACGCAGTTCGTCCTCATGGTGCTGTGCATACCCGCTCAGCATGTTGACCACGCTGTGGGTGTTACTGGAAACAAAATACACCGGTCGTTCTGAGAGATTGAGGGGCGCGTTCTCGGTGACGTGCCACCACCAGCGCTGCGTGGCGCGCCGATAATCAACGTAGGAACCGGCCAATAGGCGTACGGCCAGCCGTTTGCGGTGTAGAGCGATGTTAGAGAGCAGCCGGGGGAGCCGCTCGTCCCAGGCGCTGGCCAGATGGCTCCAATCCGCCGGAGATAGCCGCAGCGCCTGGAGCGTATCCGTCTGAAGTGTCGCATCCGGTTCACCGCGCGTGGCCCAGGCATCCAAACGCTCACCTAATCCCCGCTGAAGCGAGAGCAAGTAGTGCATTTTGTTCCACTCGATCTGGAAGGCCACCAGGATGGTTACGATGTCGTCCACGTCGGAAATGCTGGCGATGTAGGCAGCAAGCGTCACCTCACCATCGTAGCGCATGCGACGACGGCGGCCCGGCGCCGAGACAGACTGCCAACTTTCGATGTTGCCATACCCCCGGTCATGGAAAGTCTCCGCCGTCTGCCCCATAACGACCAGCCGCACCTCGGGTATACAGAACGGAAGCCGCAGGCTACTGTAGACAAACGCCGAGACGTCCGGTTCTTCCTCGCCCGCCTTGGAGTGCAGCACGGGGCACATCTGCGCATGCGTCCCCTCCAACGTGCGAATCTGCACTTCCTGCGTGGTTCGCAAGAGCGAGTAGTACGTCCGCATGTAGAGGGTGAGGTTTTCTACTCCAGCGGTGGGGACCGTTCGTTTCATCGATCTACCTCAGATCAGCGCAGCATCCGACGCGCCTCGTCGCTCACTTCCGCATCCGCTCGGCCGCTTTTTCGACGGCCCGGATGATGCTGTAGTAGCCGGTACAGCGACAGATGTTGCCGCTCAACGCGGTCTCGATCTGTTCGCGCGTTGGATGCGCCCGTTCTTCCAACAAATTGGCGGCGCTCATCACGAAGCCAGGCGTGCAGTAGCCGCACTGCACCGCGTCTTCCTCGACAAACGCCTCTTGAACGGGATGTAGGTCGCCGTTGTCGGTCAGCCCTTCCACGGTGACGATGTTGGCGCTATGCGCGCGCGGCGCCGGCGTCAGGCAGGAAAGCACCGCCATACCGTCCAGCCAGACGGTGCAGGCGCCGCACTCACCAGCCTCGCAACCGGGCTTCGACCCGATCAAGCCCAGATCGTCCCGGAGCATGTGCAACAGCGTCTTGCCGTTGGCGCCATGCACAACGACGTTTTCGCCGTTGACTGTGCACTGGATGGGCTCATCGCCACCCGTGTGATGGGCAATGGTCGAACCGGAGAGGCGCGGACGAGAGCGAGACTTACCCCACAATCGCACCATCTGCTCCGGTTCTGGCAGCCCTAACCGCGCGTCGCCGTCGCGCAGCGTCTGAAGCCCCCGTCGGACCAGCGCCACGACCTCTTCGTCGCGGAACCAGGCGGAACCGCGTACGTCATCGATGGGACGGGTGGCGTTGGTCGTCAACCGCGCCGCCGCTTCGATCCGCTCGTCGGTCAGCGAACGACCCACGAGCGCCGCCTCAGCGTCCTTCGCCCGGACGATGGTCGGCGCCACGGCGCCCAGCGTGATCCGCGCGTCGTTCACCTTGCCGCGATGCAGCGTCAGCAGGAGCGAGGTGTTGACCGATGCCAGTGAGAGGGCTTTACGCGGGCGCAATTTCTGGTAGAGGCCCCGCTGATTTTCCCCCAAAGCATCAAAGGCGATGTCCACCACCATCTCATCGGGCGCCAGCACGGTACAGCGCACGCCGGTGCAGAAGTCGGCCAGTGGAATGACGCGCTCCTCGCCGGCGCTGCGCAGCGTCAGTCGGGCGTCCAGGGCGCGCAACGCCGTGATGGTGTCGTTGGCCGGCGTGCCCGTGACCAGGTTGCCGGCGATGGTCCCTCGATTGCGCAGTTGCGGCCCGCCGACGCCCCAACATGCCTGTGCCAGGAGCAGCGCGCGTTTTTGAAGCAACGGCGAGGCAACCGCCTGTGCGTGACTAACCATCGGCCCGATGTGGATCACCCCATCGTTGTCCAGCTCGATTTCGTCCAGCCCCCCTACCCTGGTCACGTCGATGAGGACGGCGGGCGAACGGAGCCCATGCTTGATCTCCAACACCAGGTCCGTCGCACCGGCCACGATGCGGGCACGATCCGCGTTCTCGGCCAGCAGTCTCAGCGTATCCTCAAGTGAGGTCGCCGTGTAATAGACTTCCCAGAGTGTCATATCTACTCCTTACGTACAACGTGTGGATTTGATAGCATCAGTATAGTTCAGTTCAAAGGGAAAGACAAAACGAGGCGGCCTATGGGCAAACGAAGCAGTTCCAGGGTCGCTCAAACGCCATAGGCGGCTTCCCATCAT
>CAYVKR010000316.1:0-2874 GCA_964452025.1 uncultured Anaerolineales bacterium | reverse complement strand
TAAGAATCTCTGTGCCCTCTGCGTGCTCTGTGGTTAGATTGACCTTTTTTTTAGGTCAGCCAATAGATCATCCCCAATGGTATCAAGTTCCGGAAAACCCCATGTTTTTCTTTGGCTGATCCTTTTTCCAGGGCAGCTAATAAACTTTCCGGGACGTTTCAGACGCCCCGGAAGGTCAATGTTATCCGCTGATCACCGGGTTGGCACTTTGCCGGCGGCTTTACGTTCCTCGATAATCTGCTCCGCGATCTCGTCGGGCACGACGTCGTAGCGCTTAAACTCCAGCGTGAAGGTCCCGCGCCCCTGCGTCATGCTACGGAGGTCGGTGGCGTAGCCCCGCGCCTCGGCCAACGGCACCTCGCCGTCGATGTTGCGCAGGTTGCCGCGCACGCGCATGCCGCTCATGGTACCCCGCCGCCGTCCGATGTCCGCCACGACGTTGCCCAGATGCTCCTCGGGCACGTTGATATCCAGCCGCATAATAGGCTCCATCAGCGTGGGGACGGCCCGGTGAACCGCCTGGCGCACGGACATACTGCCCGCGATCTCAAAGTCCATGGCTGCCGAGTCCACCTCGTGGTAGTCACCGTCCAGCAGCGTCACCTTGACGTCGGTGAGCGGATAGCCCGCGATGACGCCCTTCTTCAGCGTCTGCTTCACGCCCATCTCGATGGGTCGGATGAAGTCGCGCGGCAGGTTGGCGGGCGGCGATTCGTCCTCAAAGATGACGCCGGACTCGTCTTCACCCAATGGCTCAATGCGCAGCTCGATCTTGGCGTAGTGCCCGTGACCGCCGCTCTGTTTGCGGTACGTCGTCTCCACCTCGGCAGGACGGCGCACCGTCTCGCGGTAGGAGACCTGTGGCGCGCTGACCTTGGGCTGCAGGCCAAACTCGGTGCGCAGCCGGTCCACGGCGATTTCCAGATGCAGCTCACCCATCCCCGCCAGCGTCATCTCGCCCGTCTCCGGGTCGAACTCCTGGATCAGGGTGGGGTCCTCGTCTGATAGCCGCTTCACCGCCTGGTAGAGTTTCTCGCGCGTCTTCACCGTCGCCGCTTTTAGTGCCACGGCGATGACCGGGTCTGGGAAGTTGAAGGTCTCCAGCGCAATAGGATCTTCGGGATCGCAGAGTGTGTCGCCCGTGATGGCGGACTTGATGCCGACCAGCGCCACTACGTCGCTGGCGGACATCCTGTCAACCAGTTCGCGGCGGTCGGCGTGCATGCGGTAGATGCGCCCGATGCGCTCCGTCTCGCCCGTGCGCGCATTGTAGACCTCGTCGCCGGTCTGATAGGTGCCGGAGAAGACGCGCACCCAGGTCAAGTGCCCCACGTGCGGGTCGGTGACGATCTTGAAGGCCGAGGCGCAGAAGGGCGCGTCGGGATCGTCGGGCCGCTCGATAATGGCGTCCTCGTTGTTGGGGCGGTGGCCCAGCATGGGGGGCAGATCGATGGGCGCGGGCAGGTAGCGGATCACGGCGTCGAGCAGCGGCTGGACGCCGATCTTCTCACGCGACGCTCCGCAGAGCACGGGCACCAAATCGCCGGCGATGGCGGCCTTGCGCAGCGCGGCATAGAGCGCGTCGAGTTCTGGCTCCTCGCCGTCCAGGCGCTGCATCAGCAACTCGTCGTCGGTCTCGCTGATGGCGTCGATGAGCGTCTCGCGTGCTGCTGTGACCTGAGCCAGCATGTCGGCGGGCACGTCACTGATTGTGTACTCGCTCTCTTTGCCTTCCCAGATAAAGGCCTGTTCTGTTAGCAGATCGACCACACCCCGGAAGGCATCCTCACTGCCGATGGGCAGCTGGATGGGCAAGGCGTTCTTCGTCAGGCGCTCGTGAATCTCCTCGAGCACACGCTCGAAGTCCGAGCCGACCCGGTCGAGCTTGTTGACGAAGATCAACCGTGGTAGCTTCTCGCGGTCGGCGTGCATCCAGACGGCCTCGGTCTGCGGTTCGACGCCGCCGACGCCGCAGAGAATGATCACGGCGCCGTCGATGACGCGGATGGAGCGCACGACCTCGGCAGTGAAGTCGATGTGGCCCGGCGTATCGATGATGTTGATGCGGTGCCCCTGCCAGTGGCAGGCAGTGGCTGCCGACATGATGGTGATGCCGCGCTCGCGCTCCTGCTGCATCCAGTCCAGCTGGGTGTCACCCGCGTCGATGTTGCCTGTCCGGTGAATGCGTCCGGTATGATAGAGAATCGCCTCCGACGTGGTCGTCTTCCCGGCGTCTACATGGGCGAAAATGCCAATAATCCGTACTTTATTAATAGGTGCTTCTTTTTTCTTAGCCATAGGTTCCCCTAATACTACGATACGCTGTCGTTACTGCCGGTTCTGGCTCAGACCAGTCCGCAGCGGTGAACCATCAGTCTGACCACCCAGGTTGATCGTTCACCGCTGATGGCTGATCCTCAAATCCAGCTGACCGGCACAAAAAATCCCCGCACTTCAGCTCTGAAAGCGCGAGGTTTAGGAAATGCCCGTTTTGTTTTCAGCTATCATTATTCTAACACAGTGTCGCGAGGTGTCAAAGGTCCGTATTCTGTCACGTAAAATCTTACCGAACGGGTATGGTATTGTCAGATGATAATCTTACCGAACCAAGGAGACCTACCATGCCCTCAAAAACACTGAGCTCCGCACCGCGCGCACCCTGGCGCGGGCTGGGCAGTTGGCCTTACCGCCCAGCCTGGAGGCCCAATTGCGGGAGATCAGCGTCTCCACGGTCCGGCGTCATCTCCCGGACCCGCCGCTCTATAAGCAGGCCCAACGGCGGCAGCGACGGCGCCAGAATCTCCTGCAGCGCCACATACCGGCCAAACGGATCCGCTGGGATATTGGGGAACCCGGCCACTTTGAGGTCGATCT
>CAYVKR010000315.1:0-2921 GCA_964452025.1 uncultured Anaerolineales bacterium | reverse complement strand
CTCTTCTGTCACCTATTACGTCCCGGCCGGTATCCACGATCTTTTCTTGATCCAGGAAGAGGTCGGGGTGGGCGCGTCCGACTGGTCCGTTGACGTCAGCCTTGCCGGGGCAGGAAACGACACTCTGCCTTACACCAAAAACGGTGGGATGGGCAACGGTTTCACCGAGGAGTGGTTGCCCGTAGCGATGGACGCCGCCGGGATGGCCAATCTCAATCTCGCTGTGGGCGGTGACCCGTCCAACGATCTCTTAGTGGAGGTCTACGGTCCCGGCGCCACGATGCCTCAGAAGACGATAGACGCGGTTCTCGGCAGCGAAGACGTATGGCAGCCGATAGATTTGGGAACAGGCGTGAATCGCTTGCGCTTGCTCTCCATGGGGAATACCTCGCCGGTCACCTACGCTCTGCGCCTGCAAGAGGTTCGCACCGACACCTTCACCAACTGGTCAGGGCGGTCCCTGAGCAGCTCTTCGCTGCACTCTTCGGCCGTGATGCACTTCTCCGAGACAGGAACTTACCGCTTCTCTCTAGACACCGACGCCGGCTTCGCCAACCTGGTCTTGGACGGTGCCACGATGCTACAAACGATCAATCCTATGGCGAACACCACAGCCACTTACTACGATATGGACGTGACCGCTGGTGATCACACTTTGCACATTATGCCTGACTCTGCCTTCCCTGTAACCGAGTGGACGGCAACCGTGATTTCCACGACACCGAGTGCCGACTTCTTCAACTTCGACGGTACGCTGGAAGACGGTGTGTCCGTCGCTCCTGAGTATGCGGTTGACGATGGGCCACTGGACTTCAACTTCACCTTGACAACCTCGGGGGATGATGTGCAGGTGGAGATCCGTGACGGTGACGACGATATCGTTTGGACAGGCACCGCGTTCGCAGGAGAGACGCTATGGGGCACTGGTTCCCTTACGAACGGCGTCAATACCTTCAGTATCACCAACCTTACCGGCGGTAACGCGGTCGATGCCAACGTCTCTCTCACCCTTTACTACTTACCGGAAGCAGGTTACGATTGGGAAGGTCTCGCAGCTCCCACCGGTTTGAAGCCCAACAGTCACATACGCATGATCTTCCCCGACGACGCGCTCTATACTTTTGATTTTGGGGCGACCACAGACAGTTACCAGTTCCGCCTGAACGATGACTATCTCCGTAAGACGGTGACCGGGGCCGAGAGCGTCACGTACTTCGTTCCTGCCGGCACACATGACCTTTACATCTACCAAGACCCTGTCGCAGGAGCCGATTGGGACGTCTCCATCTCGGATGCCGGCGCGACCTACGATACGCTGCCCTACACGAAAGACGGTGGAGCTTTCGATTCTGCGACGTTCACCGAGGAGTGGTTACCTCTGCATCTAGAGAACGCTGCACAGCTCAACCTGGCGACGATCATCACCGGAACCACCGGAGACTATCTCACCATCACCGCCTACGACGAGGACGATAATGTTGTGCAAAGCGCCGACGTCTACGCCGGTGAGACCCGGTGGACGACCTTCGATCTTCCCGCCGGCGTCAGTCGGTTGCATCTCTCAACCGATAGCGGTAACGTCGCCGATCTCGCGTACGATCTGACCCTGGGTGCATTACCTGCGGCTCCCTACACATGGGACGGTGTCGCGGATGCCGGTGGCGGCACCAGCCACGCCCGGGCCACTTTCCCCACCTCCGGCCTCTACACCTTCACGCTGACCGCTGACACCGGGCGCTTCCAGTTCCGCCTTGACGATGACTTCCTGCAGAAGACGGTCGAGGACAATACGTCCGTCGTCTATTACATCCCCGCCGGCACCCATGATCTCTACATCGATCAAGATTCTGTCGCAGGTGCCGATTGGAACGTTGCCATCAGTGGCGTGACGGAGGCGAAGGACGTCCTTCCTTATACTAAACACGGCGGCGAATTGGGCGGCGTCGGCAACGATTTCAACGAAGCCTGGATGCCCGTTTATCTGGGCACACCGCAGCGGGCCAACGTCGAGTTGACGGTGAACGGCGCGCTGACCGATGCTCTGGAGTTGGTGGTACTGAGTGGCTTCAACGGCCCCACTTCTACGCTCTCTCTCGGGCCGGTCTATGGGACGGAAACGGTGTGGGCCACCGTGGATCTGACCGGCATGGATCGTCTACGCCTACAAGCCACGGGGAACGAGGACCCGCTCTCCTACGCCGTGACCCTCCATCCCATCCCTGAAACGAGTGCCGTCTGGCGTGGCGACTCCCGAGACGTAGGCGTGAACTCCACCATGAGACTGGATACGCCCATCAGCGGCAACTATCTGGTCCAGGCGAACGTTCCCACCGGCTTTGTATCTGTTGACGTAAACGGTCCTGCGATTCCCACTCAGACCCGCCCCGCTGGCTTCTCCTATGAGTTTGAGGCAGGTCTTGGTGCCGGCACACATACTTTATTCGTGGAACAGGATCCCGACTTCTCCATTAGCTCTTGGGCGGTGACGGTCACACTGACCCTCGCTGACCCGCCGACCATCACCTCGGTTATGCCAATTAGTGTCACCGATCTGGTCAGCACGCCCATTACGCTCATTGGAACCAATTTCATGTCCAATGCAGAGGTGAGGCTGGAAAACGGTGCGAACTTGCCGCTTACTCCGGCGTATGTTTCAGCGACGGAGTTGGGGGCCACCGTACCGGCGGGTCTTACACCCGGCATATACGATGTGGTGGTGGAAAATCCTGACGGTCAGAATGCCATGCTGACGGAGGGACTGGAAGTCTACCATCCGACCTATATCTTCTATCTGCCGATAGTTATGAGTTCCGACTGAGCAAGGCGATTCTTAATTGGGTAGGATGGGGGATGTGACTCCCATCCTACTGTCTTACCAGGTAGACGGTTTGGCATCTGATGGTTCTCGCCTCCCATAATTT
>CAYVKR010000314.1:0-2923 GCA_964452025.1 uncultured Anaerolineales bacterium | reverse complement strand
CCGGGATATCAGCGACTTCAACGGTACCGGCACGCCTTCTAACTGGGATACGCGGGCGGTGCAAAAGGGTTATGATACCGGGACCCGTCCGGTCAAGGGGGCGGTCATGGTATATGACGGTGATACCCTGCCCAAGGATTCGCCGAAATCGAGCATGGTCACCTGGAAAGAGGCTGACGGCACAAAGCATCGTGTCAGTTCTGCCGGACACGTGGAGTACGTGACCGATGTGCGTTCAGTAGAGCGAGAGGGACAGACCTTGTATGAAGTAGATGTTTCCGGTGCCGGTACTCAGTATAAAGATGGAAAACCGGTTTGGAATACCTACGTAGGTGAGTACAAAGAGACGTATTTGGTCGACCCTGAAAACTTGCCAGATGGCGTCTGGTTTCTTTATGACAAATCTCCGACTTCTTCTGACGTCTCAGCCATTTAGTGTGATCGTAGAGGCTATCTGATACTTGACCCACGAGGCTCGACCATGCAATCTGTTGTCGTCACCATGCACATGCCCGATTCTGGGGGAGCCATTGACTTAGAACTTCCGGGCGATATTGAGGTACAGCGTCTGCTGCCCGGCTTGCTGCGTGCTTTACGGTTACCTACCACGGACCAAACAGGCCACCGGATTATCTATCGGCTCATCCATGAGCGCCGTCGTCGCCCGCTCCGTCCTGCTGAAAGTTTGATAGACGCCGGGATTCACACCGGTGATTTCCTTACTTTGCAAGGTTCCGCGAAAGGCGGGAAGGTCCATTGGCAGCGGCGCGGGTCTTATCCCAGTCGCTCCTCGACCTTGTTACGATCCTCTGCTTCAGGTAGGGTCTTTGCGCTGGATAATCACGGCAAGCAGGATCTGAAGATCGGGCGCTATGATGCGCGGACCGGTGAGCATCCAGACATTGATCTATCCCGTGAACCGAATGGGAACACGATCTCTCGTCCGCACGCTTTGCTCCGCAAGCAGCGGGGGCAGTGGATGCTGATTCCCATCTCAACCAAAAACCCTACCGCTGTAGACGGTAACCAAATCCCTCATCATCAGCCTTATCCCCTGCAGCCTGGGAACATCATCACATTGGGCGGTGTTGAACTCGTCTTTGAGGTGGGCGGCCCTTAAGGTCGCGGTGCTGCGAGGATACGGCTAAGCCGGTTATTTCCGCAGGATCAACGGCAAGAAAATGGTAGATCTCGTTGAATCAGAAGTGTACTCTTCTGTCAGCACCGCGTACGTCCCCAGCCTCGTGACCGTAGCCATCAGCGCGTTGCGTTCCGCATCCAACGTCGCCGGCTCGTGCTCCCAACGTTCCTCGTAGGCGTTCCAGTGGTGGAGCTGCAGCGCTGAGGCTCCCTGGCCCGCGTACAGCGCCGGATCGTACCGCGCCCGCAGGGTGACCGGTGTCTCGAAGGCGACCAGCGCCCCGGAGGCGGTGACGTCGTAAACGTCGCCGACTAGGATCAGGCCTTCGGGCAACGGGCCGGGGATCGCGCCCGGTGGCGCGACGATGAGATACGCGCTGGCGCCGGGGATACTCTCCGGCGCCAGATGCAGGCGGAGATTGCCGTCAGGCGCGTAGACGTCGTGGACGTCCGCGCGGGTGACCCGCTGCAGACGGTAGGCGCTCTGCAGGTGCACCAGACGACCGCCGGTCTCGCCCACGGCGCGAACTTGACCCGTGCCCAGGGCCTGAGCATCTACCGTCAAGGTGCCGTGATAGGCGCCGGTCGTCGGGCTGTATTGTAGCGTCAGTGCCTGGGCGCTCTCGGCCCCGGGCGGCGTGAGGTGTACCAGTGGTTGCGCGCCCGTCTCCAGGCCATAGAAGGAAACCGCGAGGTCGATGGTGTCCGGTGAGGGGCCCGGCGCGGCAATGAGCCGCAGGTGCGGATGCGATTTCGTCGTTTGCAGGGCGGTGCTGCTCACCGGCGCCAGGGACAGCTCCAGCGTCGCCGTCTCCGCAACGGTCGCGGTGCCTGCCAGCGCGCCGTCGAAAGAAGCGGCGCGCAACGTGTCGCCCGCGGCGGCCCCGTAGATCTTCAGCGTACCGTCGCTGCTGCTGAAACCCTGCCCGATGACGCGCCCATCCTGCTTGTAGAGTGCCACGATGGCGCCCTCGTGCGGCCCGTCCGGCCCGGTGACCGTCAGCGTCTTCGGCGGATCACTGCTGCCGCTTTGCGCGATGTCGATTTGCGGGACCCCAGGGATCAGCGCTGAGAGTCCCGCCGGCCCCGCCATCACGCTGCCCCGGTCGGTGGGCGAGGTGAGCGTCCAACGCGGCGGCGAGACGGTGTCGGTGTACATACGGACCACCGTTTCCCAGGGCGACTCGCCGTTCAACTGCCACTGCGCGGTCTGTTCGCACAGGTTCGACCAGAGCCCAGGGACGTCGCGGGCGCTCAACTCGCTGCTGGTGTACTGGTAGTCCATGAGGCTGGCGTTGGTCGCTTCCGTGGCAGTTGAGCGGTTCTCCGGGCCGGTGCAGTACGTCGTGACCTCACCGGTCAGGCGGCCCTGCTCGTCGAAGGTGTAGCCGATATACTCGTCGTAGAGATGCAGGGCGTAGTGCCCCATCTCGTGGGCTAAGGTGCGATAGCCTTCGGGCGCGTCCCACGGTCCCTGATTGCCGCTCTGCCCGTCCCAGGCGCGTCCCAGGCGGATCACCTCGAAGGTGTCCTCGGACGTGAGACCGCCGACGTAGGCGTGGGGCCAGACCACGTTGTTGGCCGAAAACTGCACGTCGGCATCGGCCCAGTGCTCGGCGTTGTCGTAGATACTCACGTGCCCGATGGCGATCTGACCGTCGGTAAGATCGTAGAGGTAGTCGGAGGCCGACCGGAAGGCCCGGGAGAGCTGGTGCGTGTAGGTGAGCGTTGCGTCCCACTCAATGGAGGCGACCAGGTTGAGGAGGATGAGGGGCTGGTCGCC
>CAYVKR010000313.1:0-2934 GCA_964452025.1 uncultured Anaerolineales bacterium | reverse complement strand
CCGCCGGCTTTCCAATAGGTGGCGACGGTGCTGGGATTGCCCTCGAACCCGGTGACCTGCAGCAGATCGGTACATTGCCGTAAACCGGGCGGGTACGATTCTTCTGGATATCCAGAAGAATCGCCGGGTTCGCTACAGAAGATGAAGTCGTCTACAACAGCTGTACTTAAATCCCCCGAATCATAGGAGGCGTGGGCAATGCCGAAGTATTTAAGGTCGTTGTCTGTCGTGTGGGAGCCTCGATGGTTCCAATCCTCGGTCAAAGGGCTTTCGGCGCTGGAATCGTAGTAATCATACTGATTGCCCTGGCGGACGATACGGACCCAGGAGGGGATGTCAATTTGGTAGTCGTTGGAGCCGGAAACACGCGAGGCGCCGCCATTCCAGTTGTCGCGATAAGCCGCTTGTTCGGCGGCGGGGTTCTTATTGCGCGTAACCATGCTCATCACGTAGGGGCGCCGACTATCATCAACGTCTTCAATGATGTGTAAGCCTACCTTAGCCCATTGATCGGTGCGCGGCTCTGACCGTTGGACGATTCGCAGTCGGACATCGAAGTCATCTTGATAGGGGGCATCCTGGTAGATAAGGTAATAGCCGTTGCTGTTACTCCAGAGATTGTAACCGTCACTGGTGACTTCCAGCTGCCCGGAAGCGTTCACAGTATGGCTGCCGTCGGGGTCGTTAAACTGGCGAAAGTTCCAGATGCTCTTCAGACCGTCATCAAAATCGTCGGTGCGGCTGGCGATGACCGGGCAATCGTAAGCCAAAAACTCCAACGGGCCGAAGACGTTGTTCTCCTCGCCGCCGGTCTCACCCTCATACACGTAATCGGTGGTATCGACCTGGGCCCAGAGATTGTGCTCACCGCCCTCTCCGTAGAGGTAGACCGTCTCCGTGAGGACCGTGCTTTCTAACGGGCCAAGATTGAGGATCCACTGTTTCTCGGTACCCAATTGTTGAATCTGTGGTGTGGACTGCCGATCTGCGTAGACGTCCACATCGAAGGGTACCTCCGTCACCGCCACAGGTTCTGTGTTGGTGATATGCAAGATGACGGTGATGGGAACCCCGATGCTGAGTTGGGCATCCTCGGCGATGCGCATGCTCACTTGTAGATCCGGCAGCACCTCCGCCACCCGAATCTCGGCGGAGACGGCGATGGGACTGTCGCCGCAGGGATCTGCGCCGCCATCACCGACGTGCGACTCGAGGCGGTAGGTGCCGGCGACGTCGGCGGGCACCTGGAAGGGGAGATCCTCGGCGTCTTCGCTGCTGCCATCGACGTCTACGGGGTAGACGAGCTGCTCCGTCGTCATGGTGCCGCTGATGGGACACCACCAGAGCGAATAGGGGTTGTCCTCGGCCGGATGGTTCATCACATCGGCCGTGATCCACGCTTCCGGCTCCGGCGCATAATCGGAGACCAGCAGGTAAGGATCCGCTGGCTCTTGCCAGACCTTGGTTGCCGTATCGAAGGGCTCATAACTGTCGTTGAGCGTCTGGTTGCCATCAAAGTTGATCCAGGCGGTCAACGAGGCGGTCGCGGCCTCGTTCCCGTAGACGGTCACGCGGACACGACCGTTCTGGTCGGTGGTGGCTTCCGTGTAGTCTGTGCCGGTGCCGCTGAAATCGAAGCTGCCCGCGTCTGTTTCAAAGCTGACCAGCGAGCCCGCTTGATTGTTGCCATAGGAGTCAAAGACGTACGCCTCGATGACGTGGGCCCGTTCCTCGGGCAGGTCGTTGTAGGCGGTGGCATCCGTCGTGTCGACGTGGCTCAGTTCGATAAGATATTCCGGGATCGGTGTGTTGGTCGGCGTTGGGCCGGACGTCGGCGAGGGTTCAGAGGTCACCGTGGCTCCGCCACCGACGGAACGCGTCGGTGTCTGCGGGTTGCCGGTGGGCGGCGGCTCGTTGCCCTGGCCCACCTGGATGCCCTCATTGATCATCTC
Source organism: uncultured Anaerolineales bacterium (assembly GCA_964452025.1). Classification (GTDB taxonomy): domain Bacteria; phylum Chloroflexota; class Anaerolineae; order B4-G1; family SLSP01; genus G713. The sequence continues at coordinate 982 of CAYVKR010000313.1, read as the reverse complement.
CACTTCTGAGGAGACGCGCACAAAGGCGTTGGGAAGAATATCCCCAAAGATCACCAGCGGTACATTGTGCTCCACGCGCACGACCACGGGCAGCCCCTCGATGCCTGGCTGATCGTATTCCAAGGGGGTGCTGTGGGATTGATAGCCCCAGACGTGGACGCCAAACATCCCCGGTTCGCCTAGATGATCGTTGATGCACTCGCTGCTGTCGACGGTGGAGGAATCGGCTGGATCGCCGTTGCAGACGATGTGCTTGCGGAGTCCCATGGAGGTATCGGTCGCTTCTCGCTTGATCAGCTGCACCCTGCGGAGGTGATAAGCCTCATCGGACTCGGTGATATCGGCGCTGCCACCCACCGGACAGCTGGGCCAAGGTTCGGGGATGGGGTTACCATCTACGTCGTGATGGAGGCAATCCCCCTGGCGGGGCTGATAGGTCACCGCCCAGCGAGCCGCTTCTCGCGTAGCATGATTGACCGTGAGATAGCCTTGGACGAGAAAGGCGCCGTCGATGAGGACGAGGATGAAAGCAAGGAGGAGTGGGAGGATCAAGGCGAATTCTACGAGAGCCTGTCCCTTTTTAAGTCGAATCATATCATTCTCCCAGTCCGTTACCTTTGATTATAAGATAAGATTTCTAATAAAACTTATGTAATCGTATGAGGTGGCTTGTTTGTAACGCCCACTTTTTTCCATACACTATTTTAACTTTGAAGTCAGTGATTGTCAACGGTACAATGGTACTGTGGGAAAAGGTTGGTGACGCGACCGTCGAGCGCGTGGGGTTCTCCCGCCGCAACGCACGAGAACCTTTACTGTCTGGAGCCCAAACCTCGGACTTCTTGAAGAACTCCGAGGTTTTCCGGCGGTGAGGAATTGCGGCATCAGTCCCAACCCGATTCGGTTTTAGGGCTTGTTAAAGAATAGCGGGTCTCTGGTATTTCGCCGGGTGGTGGGGAACTTGTCATTCCGAACGTAGTGA
>CAYVKR010000312.1:0-2959 GCA_964452025.1 uncultured Anaerolineales bacterium | reverse complement strand
CAGGTTCTACGGTACGGAGGGCATTTTCACCAGCAGACTCGCTTCGAAATCCCTGTGCGACTTTGGATTGGTGATGGTAGTTTCGTTCAGGTACGTAAGCGTAGAAGTTCCCGCTACCCTCAACCGGCAATGTTCTGCTCGTTCAGTTGACGCCTCCTCATTTCTACAATATCATTAAAGCACAGCGGTCAACAATCCACAGAAGGAGATCCCGTGGCAGTTGAGTTCCTATCCATCGTTATTTTCACCTTTGCCCTCGGTATGACCCTGCTGGGCGCTGTGACCTGGTGGATGGAGCGGGCACCTCGCCGAAACTTCGGCCTGTTTATGATCGTCAGTGGGCTGGTCATCGCCGTTGGGTACGCTTTCCTCGGCAGCCGCTTCTCCATCGCGCTCTTTGATCGCTTGATCATCACCATCGACTTGCCGCGCCTGATGATGACAGCCATCATCTACACATCCGGCGTCGTGATAGGTTTGGGTATCGCTGGCGCACTCTTCTTGTGGATCTCCAGGCGTCTCGTCCAGCCCACTCAGCTGGAACGGCAGCTGGCCTTATTTCTGATTCTGGTGTTGCTCGTTGCATTGATCGTTAGCACGCTCGCCGTGCAGTTCAGCGGAGGATGAAGGAAGCCACATCATAGGGAGGCCCATCATGTTATTGACACGCAAGATCCGCGAGCGCATTGAAGAGGAGACCCTGGCGTCCTATGCGCTGCGCAGCAAACACTCACGCGGACGGGATTTCCCCGAAGCAGAACCGCTCTATCGCACCGCGTTTCAGCGCGACCGGGATCGCGTCCTGCACACCACGGCCTTCCGCCGTCTGGAGTACAAGACGCAGGTCTTCGTCATCCACGAGGGCGATTATTACCGCACGCGCCTCACCCACACGCTGGAGGTCGCGCAGATCGGGCGGTCCATGGCGCGGGCCTTGGGCGCCAACGAGGATCTGGTCGAGGCCATCTGCCTGGCTCACGACCTTGGGCACTCCCCCTTCGGGCACGCGGGCGAGGCAACGCTGAACTTGCTGATGAAAGCGCACGGCGGTTTCGATCACAACAAGCAATCCCTTCGCATCGTGGAAAAACTTGAGGCGCGCTACGAGGAGTTCCATGGTCTCAATCTCACCTGGGAAGTGCGCGAGGGCATGATCAAGCACGAGACGGAGTACGACGTCTCCGACGCCACGCGCTTTGACCCGGAGAAACGTGGGTCGCTGGAGACGCAGCTGGCCAATCCTGCCGACGAAATCGCCTATACCGCCCACGATCTCGACGATGGGCTGCGCTCTGGGCTGCTCAAACCCAACCAACTTGAGCACCTGTCCTGGTGGCAAGCGCTTAAGGAGAGCATCAACTGGAACGGCACGCGCTTCAACGACATGATCCGTTACCGCATGGTGCGGCGGCTCATCGGCTTGCTGGTGCGCGATCAAGTAGAAGCGACGGCGAAACGCCTGAAAGAAGCGGACGCCCAATCGCCAGACGACGTGCGCAATCTGCCAGATAACGTGGTGGGACATTCCGAGGAGATCGCCAAGATGACGCGCGAGCTCAAGCACTTCCTCTACGAGAATCTTTACCGCCATCCGCACGTGATGCGCATGCAGGCCAAGGCCGAGCGGGTTCTCCACGCCCTCTTTAAGGCCTACATGGACGAGCCAATGCAGATGCCCCTGGCCGAACAGCGGAAGTTCGAGGAACGCTCTAAAGAGCGTGTGATCTGCGACTATATCGCCGGGATGACCGACCGCTTCGCGCTGGAGGAGTACGCCAAGCTGTTCGATCCCTCGGTGCCGGTGTAGGCCGCAGCCTGGAACAGATCACGTAGAGCAAAAAGCCCGCCCTGCACAACGTCAACCGTTGCGCCGACCGGGCTTATTTATTGCGTCGAAGATGCGAGAGGCTTGTGTTTACGCCTTCGCTAAAGCCGGTTCCCGCTTTTCCTCACGTGTGAAGGGCGCCGGTGTCTGGACGACATCGCGTCCGATTGCCGCCGAATCGACAATCTCGACCATCCCGTTCATCGGGTGACCACATTCAGCGCAGATGCCACGCGGTGGAAAATGCTCTTTTCCACAGTGGGGGCACGCGACTCCCTCTAATCGATATCGCTGTCCCTTCAAACGCCAATCCAATGCAATTTTGTTGTACATGCTTTCCCTCCTCACACTTGGCCTTGCTGTATCCAATCTCGCTAGTCGTGATACAGATGCCGCTCCTGGTTAAAAATCAGTATAAACCATCACAATACACATCGTCAATAGGCAGAATGGACTACCTTACCCACGTTGCAACAGCGGACGGAACTTGTAGCCGTAGAGGATGGTGCCCTCATCGCCCTGCTCGCGCAACCGTCGGGTGACCATTTCCACCGGCATGCCGATCTCCACGTTCTCGGGCGCGATGTCCGTCAGTTGCGCGGTGACCATGGGGCCTTCCGCCAGCTTGACCAGCGCCACGGTGTAGGGCGTGTACTTTGCGAAGTCAGCCGGCGCGCTCTTCACCGTGGTAAACGAAAACACCTCGCCGCGACCGCTCAGTGGGTGCGGTTCCTTGGCCGGCTGCCCGCACTCCGGGCAGATGTCGCGGGGCGGGAAGATCTTGGCCTCGCAGTGCGGACACGCCTCGCCTTCCAACCGATACCGCTGCGGTTTCAGACGCCAATCCAATGCGATCTTATTGCTCATCAAGTATGCCTCCTACGTTCGATAAAAGCCAGGCCTATGCCATGGCCTCAAGAATGTGCGTCACGATGGTCGCACCGCTGCCGCCGATGTTCTGCGTCATGCCCAATCGGGCGTTGGGCAGCTGATTCTCGCCGGCCAGACCGCGTAACTGCAAAACCGCTTCCACGACCTGATAAATCCCAGTCGCACCCACGGGGTGACCGCGCGCTTTCAGGCCGCCCATGGTGGTTGTGGGAATCCGTCCGTCCAGCGCGATATCGCCGTCTA
>CAYVKR010000311.1:0-2967 GCA_964452025.1 uncultured Anaerolineales bacterium | reverse complement strand
CTCCAACGGCATCCGGCGCGGTTTCGAGAGCGCCTGGGAAGACGCTGAGGTCTACATCGACACCCTGGAAGTAAACGAGGACACGATGATCATTGAGTTAACGCCTACATCGACATCCACAGCAATACCTACCTCTCGCCCAACCTTAGCGCCGGGCAAGACGAGGGAGCGGGACGTTGACGGCATGACTATGGTTTACGTACCGGCTGGTGCGTTCGAGATGGGAAGCACGAGAGGAAGTAGCGATGAGAGACCGGTACATACGGTAGCGTTAGACGCTTTCTGGCTGGATCAGACCGAGGTGACTAACGCTCAATTCGCGGCTTTCTTAAACGAGCATGACAACCAGCCTGAAGGAGATTTGGCTTGGTTGAACTTGCGAAGCACGGATGGTTTAATTTACCAGCCGGGGGATAAGTTCCGCCCTAAGAGCGGCTATGCTGACCATCCTGTGATTAAGGTAAGTTGGTATGGAGCGGCGGCATACTGTGAATGGGTGGGGGGGCGCTTACCGACAGAGGCCGAGTGGGAATATGCAGCAAGGGGGCCTGATAGTCTGATCTATCCGTGGGGAGATGCTTTAGATTGTGCTAAAGGCAATTTTTCTTCTAATTGTGATCCCGATAGTGATGAGCTTACGGCACCTGTAGGCAGTTTTCCCGAAGGAAAGAGCTGGATAGGCGCCTATAACTTGTCCGGCAACGTCTGGGAATGGGTAGCGGATTGGTACGCAAAGGATTACTATACTCGTTCACCGAAGGAAAATCCCACGGGACCCCATAAAGGTGAATATCGTGTGCTGAGAGGCGGCTCCTGGTATGATGAGGTAGGTTCTGCCCGTAGTGCCAGTCGTGTCATGAGCGATCCGTCCTATACAGGTGGTTACCTCGGATTTCGATGTGTTGTTACAATTTCAGGGAAAGATGCATGAAGGGAGATCAACATGCCCTTAAACCAAGGCCAAATTCTACAACAACGCTATCGCGTTGAAGGCTCGCTAGGCGAAGGTGGCATGGGCGCTGTCTACCGCGCCTGGGACCAGCGCCTCCAGATGCCTGTCGCCCTCAAGGAACTGGTGCCTCAGCCCGGTCTCGACGCCCAGACCCTGGCCCAACTGCGCGAGCAGTTCGAGCAGGAGGCCCTCGTGCTGGCCCGCCTCAAACATCCCCACCTGGTCGGCGTCACCGATTTCTTCGAGGAGAACGGCTTCGCCTATCTGGTCATGGAGTTCGTCGAGGGCGAGAGCCTGGCCGAGCGCATTGAACGCGAGGGCGCCCTGCCCGAGGCGCAGGTGTTGACCTGGGCCCAGCAGCTGCTGCAGGCCCTGGCTTACTGCCACAAACAAGGCATCCTCCACCGCGACATCAAGCCCCAGAACGTCATCATCACCCCGGACGGCGACGCCGTGCTGGTGGATTTTGGGTTGGTCAAACTCTGGGACCCCGACGATCCCCGCACGCGCACCGCCATCCAGGCCATGGGCACACCGGAGTATGCCCCGCCGGAGCAGTACAGCTTGCGCTCCCGTCACACGAATCCACGCAGTGACCTCTACAGTCTGGGCGCCACACTCTATCACGCCCTGACAGGCACCGCGCCGCTGAGCGCCACAGATCGCATAGCCAGCCCCAGGGACTTCAAGGCGCCCACCGAATTGCGCTCCGGGGTTCATCCCCACGTAGAAGCGGCTATCCTCAAGGCCATGACGCTTTCATACGAAGACCGCTTTCAGGACGCGTCCACCATGCTGGACGCCCTGGCGGGCAAAGCCCCCTCCGAAGTCTCTGCGCCATCCACGCCCAAGAGGGCATGGCGCTATGCCTTTGCCGGTGTGGGGATCGTGATCCTGCTCGCCATCGGCTTACTCTGGAACCGTTTGCCGCTCTTTCGCGCGACGCCGTCCACGCCCACACCTTCGCCAACCGAAACAACACCACCTACCGCTACCACATCACCAACGGACACCGTAGAACCGACCGCCACACCTACCGAAGAAGTCGTCACCACCTCCACACCTCAACAGACGCTCCCCACAACTACGGCGACCCCCGTTCCAACGACCGCCCCCACCTCTACACCACAACCCGTTGCGCCCACTACTCCGATTCTCGTCGCGCCACGCCAAAATGTTACCCTACAAAGCCCGGTTACCTTTCAATGGGAAGGCCAGCTCTATGCCAATCAATCCTTCCTGGTCATTGGGCGCAACACCCGAACCGGCTACACACACCAGAGTCCACCTCTCCAAACCAATTACTGGACCACAGATCTGCCAGGCACTGCTTTTGGCGAATGGAAGTGGACCGTTTCCGTCATCCAAGGTGAGCAAACAGTCGCTGTATCCAACGAGAGCACCTTCTGGTTCGATCCGTTCCCGGGAGGAGTCGGAAACGGAGATCACGATGATGACGACGGTGGTGGTGATGAATATACCGAAACTCCTCCCGCTTATCCGTGACGACGCCACGCCACCGGAGCGTTACCGTGAACCTTGAGCCAGCCTCCAACAGACATATCATTTCTCAGGAAGGAGACTCTGCATGCCCCTGAAGCAAGGCCAAGTCCTACAACACCGCTACCGCGTCGCACGCCAGCTGGATCAAGGCGGGATGGGTGCCATCTACCGCGCCTGGGATCTGCGACTCGATATCCCCGTGGCGCTGAAAGAAATGGTGCCGCAGCCGGGACTGGACGCGACGACGCTGGCCCAGCTGCGCGAGCAGTTTGAGCAGGAGGCCAAAGTGCTCGCCCGCCTGCGCCACCCGCACCTCGTGGGCGTCACAAACTTCTTCGAGGAGGATGGCAACACGTATCTGGTCATGGAGTTTATGGAAGGCAAAAACCTCGCCGCGTATATCAAAGAAAAAGGAGCGCTGCCTGAGAATCAGGTGCTCGTCTGGGCCGACCAGCTCCTCGACGCGCTCGCCTACTGCCACGCCCAAGGCATCCTCCACCGCGACGTCAAGC
>CAYVKR010000310.1:0-2975 GCA_964452025.1 uncultured Anaerolineales bacterium | reverse complement strand
GATGGGAAGCCGCCTATGGCGTTTGAGCGACCCTGGAACTGCTTCGTTTGCCCTATCAGCCCTCTAACAACACCGCTCTTGAAATTTCTTGAGAAAAAGGTAGAATTCTCTTCACAGAGCGAAAGAGGAGTGGTATCATGCCTAAGACATATAACGAGTTACACGAGATCTTGCTCAAGAAGAAAAGAGACCTTGAGCGGCAACTGACGACCATCCAGAGCAAAACCTCCGAAGAAGGCGTCGGGTACAGCAATCACATGGCCGATGCAGGCACCGAAGTTTTCGAACAAGGGCGCAACGTCGGCCTGGTCCGGCAGCTGTCCCGATCCCTGGAGGACGTGCGGCACGCCCTGAAGAAGTTCGAGGACGGCACCTACGGGATCTGTGAGTCCTGCGGCGGCATCATCAACATTCCGCGCCTGGAGGTCTATCCGGAGGCTCGCTACTGCATGCCCTGCGCGAGCCGGAGGGAAGGCAAGCGATGACGCTTAAGCAGCGCAATCACTTTGTCCTTTGGAGCGCAGCCGTTGCAGTGATCGTGATCGATCAGCTCACCAAAGTGTGGATCCTCAATCGCGTGCCGGAATTCGCCACCGTAGAACTCTTGCCCTGGCTGCGTCCTATCTTCTCCCTAACCCGCGTGACCAACACCGGGGTGGCCTTCGGCCTACTCCCCCAGTTTGGCGACCTCTTCACCGTGTTACCCATTGTCATTGTGGGGATTCTGGTCATCTTTCATCAGCAGTTGGGGCTCGTAGGATGGAGCTCTCACCTGGCGTTGGGCATGCAGATCGGCGGCGCGCTGGGCAATTGGATTGATCGATTGGCCCATGGCGGCGCGGTGATAGACTTCATTGACGTCAATTTCTGGCCTTTCAAAAGCTGGCCCATCTTCAATCTCGCCGATTCGGCCATCGTGGTCGGCGTGACACTGTTGCTGATTGCTACGTGGTCTCAGGAAACGCAAGAGCAGCACGTTAACACCATTGAAGCTGTTCAGCAGGAAAACCTGAGCGATGCCTGAGCTAGAAACCCTACAGGTCAAAAGCCGCAAGCGCCTGGACGTGCTCCTGGCCCAGACGTGGCCCGCGTTGAGTCGTCATGACGTCGAGGATATGGTCAAGAGCAATCAGGTATTGATCAACGGTGAGCCAGCGCTGAAGCCCGGTCAGTACGTCGAGCCGGGAGACGTGGTTGAGGCGCAGGCGCCGGTGATGGAGGAAAAGGCAGGCGCGGCCCCGCTTCTATTGTCATTGCCGATGCAGGTGCAGCACGAGGACGAGGTTCTGCTCGTCGTGGAGAAACCGGCGGGCATGCCCACCCACGCCAAGCGGCGTCGGCAGGAGGGCACCACCCTCTCCACCCAGCTGCGCGAGCGCTATCCCGCTCTGGCAAACGTCGGGGGCATCGATCGCGCCGGCATCATCCAACGGCTGGGCGAGGACGTCTCCGGCTTGATGTTGGTGGCGCGCGACCGGGAGACCTACCGGACGATGAAGCGTGAGGTGAAACGTGGGCGCGTCAAACACACCTACTTCGCGCTGGTGGAGGGCCATCTAGAAGGCAACGATTATATCGACGTGCCCATCGGCAACTCCAAGCGCCGTCGTGGCAAGCTGACGGTGGCCCGTGAGGGACGTCCAGCGACGACGACTTACAGCGCGCTGAGCTACTACAGCTCTGGGGAAGAGCATTACACGCTGCTCAAGGTTGAGCCCGATTCGTCGCGCATGCACCAGATGCGCGTGCATCTCTCCTGGCTTGGCTATCCCATCGTCGGCGATACGCTCTACGGTTCGTCGCGCCAGTACATTCTGCAGGATCGCCTATTTCTGCACCTGGCGATTCTTACCTTCCACCATCCGCAGATGGGCGAACAGATGGAAGTGCAGTCGGAGTTGCCCGAAGCTCTGAGTTCGATTCTAAAATACATGAAACGCCCCAACTACCTGAAGTAAGTTGGGGCGATAGTTTGTGACGAGGTGAAAACGTATGCGTGAATTGAGTGTGGCGGTCGTTCAAATGAAGCCAGGTCTGGCGAAAATGCAGGATAATCTCACCGATATGACGGAGACGATCCGCAAAATTGCGACGAGCCAGCCGGTCGACATCATCGTCTTTCCTGAGCTCTCCGTGACGGGGTTTGAGGGCGGGCAGCGTTTTGCGCAGATGGCGCAGAAGGTGCCCGGCGCGGTCACTAACATCATCGGACAGACCGCCAACGAGTTCGGCGTGCACGTCCTGATTGGCATGGCGATCAAACGGGACGTGGAGACCGTGCTCTACAACGCCGGGGTGCTTATCGGCCCGGAGGGCGAGCCAGAAGGTGAATACCGCAAGGTCCATCTGCAGGCCGATGAACGGCTGGTCTTCCGTCCCGGCAACGACATCAAGCCCATCGAGACCGAAGTTGGCGTGGTGGGCGTGATGTTGGGCTGGGATCTGGCGTTCCCGGAGGTCGCACGCAATCTGGTGCTACGCGGCGCTGAGGTTTTGCTGCTTCCCGCCGCCTGGGAGCGCAAGGGGATCGATATCTGGCGCACGCTATTGACGGCACGCGCGTACGAGAACGACGTCTTCATCGCCGCTGCCAACCGCATCGGCGAAGAGCCCTCCTACGTCTTCGGCGGACAGAGCGCGATTCTGGCGCCAGGCGGTGATCCCTTAGCCGTTATAGAAGACACAACAACGGAGACGGCAGAGGGCGAGATCATCACCGAACCCGAAGAAGGGTATGCCGTCGTCCGCCTGGACATGGATGCCGTCCGTCGTCGGCGCGAGGAGACGCAGAGCATCATGGCGCGCCAGCCACGCACGTACCGGTACATCACGCGCAAGTACTGAGATTACGCTCTTGGCTTCTGGGAAGCTCGGAGATTATCAAAATCTAGATAAGGGATAGACCTCGGAGTGCTTGGAGAACTCCGAGCAACTGTATTAAATGTCAAGTCCAAGCGGGAGAGCGAGCGGTTACT
>CAYVKR010000309.1:0-2988 GCA_964452025.1 uncultured Anaerolineales bacterium | reverse complement strand
GGCATTTTCGTACGAGGATGGTGTGCGCTCGCACCGGTGTCTCTACTGAAAAAAGTTTTCAGTAGAGAAAAGGATACCCCATATTTTCTTTGGCTGACCCATTTTCAGGGCAGCCAAGTCTTATTCTCCGTCCAGCACTGCGCGCACTTTTTCCGCCAGCACGCGGGCCTCGAAGGGCTTCTGGATCACGTCATCCCAGATTCGTGTGGAGCGTAACTGCTCCAGATCGTCCACGCCCGCGTAGCCGGTGATAGCCATGGTCTTGAGGGCGGGGGCGATCTCGCGGAGATTGCTGATCAGGCTGACGCCGTCCATCTCCGGCATCACCAGGTCCGTGATCACCAGATCGAAGTTTCCCTTCGCCTCGTAGTACGTTGCCAACGCCGCCCTGCCATTGTTCGTAGTCTCGATCTGGTAACCGAGGGGCGCCAGGATTTCTCTGAGGGCTTGCCGTACGCTCGCCTCATCCTCGACGATGAGCAGGCGTTCTCCATGCCCTTGCGGCAGCGCTTCTGTGGTCATGGGGGTGGCTTTGGCTTGTTCACCTCTGTGTTCCGGTAGGTAGATGTGGAAGGCGCTGCCCTCGTTGACTTTCGTCTGTACGTCGATGTGTCCTCCATGCTGCTTGATGATGCCGTAGACCTGGGCCAATCCCAGGCCTGTTCCTTTTCCCCGTTCCTTTGTGGTGTAGAAGGGTTCGAAGATATGCGGAAGCACGTCTTCGGGGATACCCGTGCCGGTGTCGGCGACGGTGAGTCGGACCCAATGACCTGCTTGCATATCAACAACAGGCACGGACGTCTGTGTGTCGAAGGTGTGCCGCGCAAGCTCGATGCGGACGTTTCCCCCCTCCGGCATAGCATCGCGAGCGTTCAACACCAGGTTCATCAGTGCTTGCTGGATGCGGGTGGGGTCTGCCTCAACCACGTAGGTGGCTTCGCTTTCCACGTCTAGTTGTAACTTGATGGTCTCCGGCAACGTCCGCTCCAGCATGTAGGAGAGTTCTTTGATAAACGGCTCCAGATTGACCGGTTGGCTCTCCATCATGGCCCGACGGCTGAAATCCAGAATCTGCTGTACCAAATTGGCTGCTTTCTGTGATTCGCCCCGGATGACTTTCAGGGCGCGGGCTGCTTCTGGCGTCAGGCCCGGTTTACTCGCGGGTAATTGAGCGTAGAGAATGATCGTCGTCAGGAGATTGTTGAAGTCGTGCGCGATGCCGCCAGCCAGCTGCCCAACGGCGGCCAGTCGCTCTTGCTGGCGGAGCTGCTGCTCGATCTGCTTGCGTTCTGTGATATCACGGGCCACGGTTAGCAGGGCGGGTTGATCGTTATATTGGATCAGGCGCGTGCTAAGTTCCACGGGGAAGGCCGTGCCGTCCTTACGGACGTGGACGCTCTCGATGAGCGCATGGCCCCGCTGTTTGATCCGCTCAAGATGCTGTTCGAGTTCTTCCTTGTATCCCGGCGCGTCAAGATCGGACGGCGATATGTCCAGGAGCTCCTCGCGACGGTACCCCAAGCGTTCACAGGCCCTCTGGTTGACCTCGAGAATTCTCCCTTCCAGATCGTGGATGAACAGAGAGTCGGCGGCGCTGTTGAACAGCAGGCGGTAGCGCGCTTCGCTTTCACGAAGAGCGGCTTCTGCGCGTCTACGTTCCGCCAGCTCCTGCTGGAGCTGGTTGTACAGCTGTGAGTTCTGGATGGCGACCGCCGCGACGTTCCCCAGCGCCGCCAGCAAATCGATATCTTCTTGAGTGTAGGCGTCGAGTTGGTGGCTCTGGACCTGAAGGACGCCGATAACTTCTCCCTCGATTTTCATGGGGACGAGAATCGCGGAGCGTGTTACATCAGGATCGTCCTGGGGTGGTGGTCCCTTTGTCACGACACCGTTTTCTGAAACCTTGTACTCCACGTTGGCGTCTTCTTCCATAGTCCTTCGCCAATTGGGTACGTAGAGAGGCTCGCCGCTGTGAATGACCCGGCTTTGTGTTCCACTGTTTAGATCGCCAAGTGGTAGTGCTGGAAAGCTCGACACATCGATGATTTCGCGCTTGTGGCTGATGACGTAGCCCGCGCGAATCTCACGATTCTCGTCGTCGTAAATCGAGACAATGAAAGCGCTGATGTCCATGAGAGCGCTGACGTGCTCGTAGATAGTGTGGTAGATTCTGTCGAGATCACGGGTGTCTCCGATAGCCAGCGCCAGCCGGTTGACCGCAATCTGGCGGTGGAGCAGGCGCTGCATCTCCGCTTCTTTAGTTTGATGCTCGGTGCGATGTAGCAACGCTCCCACGCGATTCCGTAACTCTGAATTGGAGGTCGGATAGGTCAGATAATCATCTGCGCCGTCTTTCGATGCCGCTTCCTCTGATAGTATGTCCACAATCATCAGGGCCGCATCAAGTCCGGGGATCTCGTTCAGCCGGCGGCATAGTTCGGGGGCGCTAAGATCAGGTAAAGCAGTGCCTATCAAGATGAGATCAGGATGCAGATACGGAGCTACTTCCAAGGCTTTCGTTCCTGTGGCGACCGCATGCACGTGATGACCTGCTTGAGAGAGCACCCGTTCGTGTATCAGGCAACGCGAGCGATCACCTTCTACGAGAAGGATGGAACCCGACGGTTGCGCGTCAGCGTGCTTTATGGTCATACGAACGCCTGTGTAGGGGAGTGTTCATTACCTGAATACGCGTGAGGTTGGATGGTACCATGACTCAAAATAGGGCGGGTGGGAGTCGAACCCACACACTCTCTCGAGTAGAGGATTTTAAGTCCCCGGCGTCTGCCGATTCCGCCACCGCCCCTTGATACAGAAATGGGCATCTCTTTACAGATGCCCTATGACCGTCTAAAGGCGACGGTCGGATTCGAACCGACGAATAAGGCTTTTGCAGAGCCCTGCCTTACCTCTTGGCTACGTCGCCAAGTGAAAAGCGGGCGAAGGGACTCGAACCCTTGACCTTCTCCTTGGCAAGGAGGTGTTCTA
>CAYVKR010000308.1:0-3003 GCA_964452025.1 uncultured Anaerolineales bacterium | reverse complement strand
GCAGTTTCTACGGTACGGAGGGCATTTTCACCAGCAGACTCGCTTCGAAATCCCGGGTATAGTGCAGAATTTAGGAGCAACGTGGGCCGATCTACCACATAGGCCAGTAGGCCCAAAGTTAAAGACCGCGCCCGTTGTGGCTAGGTCCCTGACAAGTATCTGAAACACACCCGATCACAGTAATTGACATCACGCCCCACCGCCGGTATAATCCCTCTTCGAGATGAAATCCAAGGAGATCATGTGAGCACGGTAACAACGTGGGTCGGAGACAACCAAAAGGAACTTGAGCGTTTTTTCAAATTCGCCGTGGTCGGCACTATCGGTGCCGCCGTCGACTTCGGCACGCTCTACCTCGTGCATCGGGTCATCGGCTGGCCCCTGGTGCTCTCCAACACCATCTCCTTCACGTTAGCGGTGCTCAGCAACTTCACCTGGAACCGCCTGTGGACCTATCCCGATTCCCGCTCCAAGCCCATCGCGGCGCAGCTGGTCCAGTTTTTCATCGTCAACATCGTCGGCTGGGCCATCAACACGGGCATTCTCCGACTGCTGGCCCTGCCGCTGACCGCGCTGGTAACGGACTCGGCCCTGGTCGCCGGTTCTGAAGCCGCGTACACGCTGGGCTACAACGGTGCCAAGGTCGTCGCGACGGGCGTCGTCATGTTCTGGAACTTCTTCGTCAACCGTCTCTGGACGTACAACGACGTCGACTGATGCGCTTTGCCGTTGATTACACCGCAGCAGCGCGCCAGGGCGGCGGCATCGGACGGTACGCGCGAGAGCTGATCGGCGCGATCCTGGCCGCCGACGACGAAAACGAGTACGTCCTCATGGCGGCGAGCACCGGACTCGGCGGACACTGGCGCGACGAGCAGGCGCGACTCCGCGCCCTGGCAGCGTCCCCCGAGCAGCTCACGTTTCGCTCCCTGCCCATCACCGATGATTGGATGGCCCGCATCTGGCAACGCCTACGACTGCCCCTGCCTGCTGATCTCATCACCGGGGCGGTCGACTGGTTCTACTCACCGGACTTCGTCCTGCCGCCGCTGCGCAAATCGACGCGGTCGCTGCTCACCGTCCACGATCTCTCCTTCTTACGCCACCCTGATACCTTTCCACCGCCGCTCCTCCACTACCTGAAGCAGGCCGTCCCGCGCAGCGTCGCCCGCGCCGACCATATTCTGGCCGACTCGGATGCGACGCGCGAGGATCTGATCACACTGCTGAACGTCTCTCCACGTCGCGTTACCACGCTCTACAGCGGTGTCTCTCCTGACTTCAACACTGCAATCACGGAGAACGAGCGGGCGCGATTACAAGAGCGTTACGGCATCGGCGACCGCCCCTTCATCCTGACAGTGGGCACAGTCCAGCCACGGAAGAACTACGTACGCCTCATGGAAGCCTGTGATCGGCTGGCAGAGGATCGCGATCTCGATCTGGTCATCATCGGCAAACCAGCCTGGCTCGCCGCACCGATTCTGGCTGCTGCCGACGCCCGCCCCTACGTGCACCGGCTGGGCTTCGTCGCCGACGGGGACCTGCCCGCGCTCTACCGTCAAGCCGCCGTCTTTGCCTTCCCCAGCCTCTACGAGGGCTTCGGCCTGCCGCCGTTAGAAGCCATGGCCTGTGGCACGCCCGTCGTCGCCTCGACCAGCTCCAGCGTGCCTGAAGTGGTCGGTGACGCTGGACTTCGGGTCGATCCGCTGGACGTGCCGGGCTGGACCGAAGCGCTCCGGCGCCTGCTCGACGACGAATCGTTGCGCGCCACGCTGCGCGGGCGCGGACTGCATCGCGCCACCGACTTCACGTGGCGCAAGACGGCGCAGGCGTGGCTGGAGACACTACAGCGGTTAGCATAGTTTTCTCCCTGACTGCATATCTGACCAAAGGGCAAACGGAGCGGTTACAGGGTAGCTCAGACGCCAGAGCATAGGTGGCCTCCCGTCGTGCTCGCCACGTGCATAACGCGCATAACTCCAGCGCGCATCAAACCCGGCTTCGTTTGCCTTGTTTGGCTGTCCCTTTTTTCAGAGCAACCAAAGAAAAATATGGGGCCCATAGGCAATGGGACTCTGCCCCGTGCTATGTTGTGGTTGGGCATAACCCAACCACAACATAGCGTATCTTTTTCTCTACTGAAAACCTTTTTTTCAGGGCTCTTCTGGATTTCGCCGGGTAAATATGCTCAAATCCCCACTGAATTGTCACCCTGAGCGTAGCGAAGGGTCTCGTTCCCCACCAACGAGATTCCTCACGACGTTCGGAATGACAAGTTCCCCACCACCCGGCGAAATACCAGAGACCCTTTTTCAGTAGAGACTTGCTTTCGTCTACGCAGTTTCTACAATACGGAGGGCGTTTTCACCAGCAGACTCGCTTCGAAAACCCCCAAACCTTCGCGGTTGTGCTGGTTCCTCACCTTGATATAATTATGAATGATACAGGCTCCACTGTGCATCCTGGGGCTTACTTCCCTAGATCAGAAAGCAACAATTTCGGAGGGCTCCATGCGTATTGCCATGATCACGGGGGAATATCCCCCCATGGAAGGCGGCGTCGGCGATTTCACGCACAGGTTGGGTCGTTCTCTGGCAGCGTCAGGACACGACATCCACGTTCTCACCTCGCTCGCCACCGGTGAAACGCCCGATCACCACGCGGCAATAACGGTTCACCGAAAGATTGACGACTGGGGTTGGGCCACCCACGCTAAGATCACCCGCTGGATTGAAACAGTCGAAGCAGACGTGGTCAACATCCAGTACCAGGCCGCCGCCTATCAGATGCGCGGCGCCATCAATCTCTACCCACGACTACAAGGCCGCCACGTCAAGCCGCCACTGGTGACCACCTTCCACGATCTGCGCCCGCCTTATCTCTTCCCCAAGGCTGGTCCGCTGCGTAAGTGGGCTGTCTATCAGCTGGCGAAGCACAGCAACGGTGTCATCGTCACCAACGGCGCGGATTACACGAGGCTGGATCAACACCTGGACGCAG
>CAYVKR010000307.1:0-3042 GCA_964452025.1 uncultured Anaerolineales bacterium | reverse complement strand
CCGGCCCGATCTCGTGGGCCAGCAGCGCGACGTGCAGCGCCGTCGTCCCGCTGGTGGTGGCGATGGCGTGCTTCACGCCGCACATCTCGGCGAAGGCCTCCTCAAAGGCCTTAACCCGAGGGCCTTGCGCGATCATGCCGGAATCCAAGACGTCCAGAACCGCTTGCTTCTCTTCCTCACCCATCAAGGGTTTTGCGATAGAAATCATTGAATTTGCCTCCAGAGTTCGAGTGAAATAGGGGTGATTGCGTGGCAATGTGAACAGTGCGCCTGTACGTTCCCGGCGCTCACTTCTCCGGGCTGCAGCCGGTGCCCGCAGGGACAGACGAAGCCGATCAATTGCGCCGGATTGCCGACCACCAATCCGTAATCCGGCACATCCTTGGTCACCACCGCGCCAGACCCGACCATAGCCCATGCGCCGATGGTCACCTTGGGCAGGATCGTCGCGTTGGCACCTAACGCTGCGCCGCGCTTGACCAGCACGCGGCCCAGTTCCCAATCGTCGGCGGCCTTAAGCGCGCCGTCGGGGTTGATGGCGCGCGGTAGATTATCGTTGGTGAAGCAGACGTGCGGGCCGACGAAGACGCCGTCTTCTAGCTCCACGCCGTGATAGATCGAGACGTAGTTCTGCACCTTGACGTTGTCGCCGATGCGGACGCCGAAGTCCACGTAGACGCCCTTGCCCAAGATGCAGTTTTCGCCGATGTGGGTATCCTCGCGGATCTGGCATTGGTGCCAGATGCTGGTGCCGTCGCCGATTTGGGCGTCTGGGGAGACGTCGGCGGTGGGGTGAATTCTCACGTTGTCATGCATGCGGTTCTCCTTGCCATATCATATACAATACGAGCAAGGAGATTGTATCACGTTATGCGTCACCTGCCAGCAGACCCCGGATGCGCGCCGCCACCATCTCAATGGCGACCTCGTTGAAGCCGCCTTCGGGGATAATTACGTCGGCGTGGCGCTTGCTCGGCTCCACGAACTCCATGTGCATGGGGCGCACGGTGCGCAGGTACTGCTCGATGACCGAGTTGAAGGTCCGCCCACGCTCCTCCACATCGCGCCGCAAGCGGCGGATCAGGCGGATATCTGCGTCCGTATCAATGTAGAGTTTTACGTCAAAGAGCGCGCGCAGATCGGGCTCGGCGAAGATCAAAATGCCTTCTACGATAATGATAGGCGCTGGGGTGATGTGTTCAGTTTCAGAGGTGCGGGTGTGGGTCTTGAAATCATAGACCGGGATATCGATGGACTCACCACGCCGTATCCGTTTGAGATGATCTACGAGCAGTTCTGTCTCCAGTGAATCGGGATGATCAAAGTTAACCTTGCTGCGTTCTTCATGTGAGAGGTGGCTCAGGTCTTTGTAGTACGCATCGTGTGGGATGTAGGTGATGTTCTCTGCGCCGACGCGGTCCAGAATCTGGTGGGCTACCGTCGTCTTCCCCGAACCCGTACCCCCGGCGACGCCAATGACAATGGGTCTCATGCTGTTGCCTCCTCAGATATGTTGATCGCTTCGTCATCCTCCCGTTGGAGGGTGAGCCAGCCGGCGTGACCGCTAAGTGCTGCCAAGGTGCCCAACAACAAAACGCCGCTGCCCACGGCTGCCAACGGCGCGCCGGGATTGTACACCATCCGAAGTTGCGGCAAGGGCGTGCCCTCCAGATGGACCTGTACGTCGTCGATGGAGAGCGTGTCGCCACTTTGAAGCTCCGTCTCCCTCTGTAAATCTCCACCGGCGCCTCGGTAGATCTGCACGCGGGTCTCTGCATCGGGTGGCGGTCTCTGCAACGTCAATCGGAAAATTAGGCGACCCGAGGGCAGCGCAAAGTAGGCATCGGGGGCACGAGGCGTGAGGATGATGCGCAGATGCTCCATCGGCTCTCCCTGAAGGGACGTAAGCAGCGAAATCGGCACCCCGTCCTCGTCTGCCGTGATCTCCAGGCCCAAACCCGTCCCCTCTCGGATGAGATAAAGGCCATACCGCGCTGACCTGATCCAGGCGGGCTCCTCCGGTGCGGGCAAGGAGATGTCGCGCGACGGAAGCGTGAGCGCTTCGTCCGGCCAGGCGCTGATACCCGTTTCAATCCAGCCGCTACGTAACTGCGCCCCCCAGCCGGTCAGCAGCAGCAATGCCCCTACCAGAATCGCTACCTGGACAATCCGTCCAGGTAGCGTGAGGTGTTCCCACTGCTCGACGCACCGGGCCGCGCGCGCGACGGCGACCAACGCCAGCAGCGCCAGCACGCCCCGCGCCCACCAGGAGAAGCGCAGCGAGAGCAGGCCCAGCGAGGCCAACAGCGAGACGTTTATCCCCAGCGAGGTGCGGACCTGGGCGAGCCAGCGCAGGAAGGCCGCTTCGTCGGCGGGTGAGACCGGAGATTGCGGCAATGCGAAGGTGAGGATCAGGAGCAGGAGGAGGAGCGCCAGGATACCCAACAGCACCACGGTTCTTTGCAGTCCGTGCCAAATCCGCTCTAGAATCCGCGCCATCTGTATACTTGCTCCTTCTGTCGGAGGCAAACCAGCGTTTGACGGTTGCATCGATCCGCAACCATGACTCCTTCAAAAATAGGCTTGGGTTTGTAGTTAAGCGCTTTAGCGCTGTACAATTACGCTGAAACTGCGTTGAAGCGCATGACTACGATCCCTTTTCGTGCTCGAAGGGTACATTTAAGCACCAGCGTCTCTACGGAAAGAAGTTCCAGAAAAACCTGATTTTTACCAGCTATTTCAGTACAGCCAACCGTCCCTATCATGAAAAAGGCCCCGCTTATGCCGGGGCCTCTTTGAGCCACCCGTCGGATTCGAACCGACGACCCGTCGCTTACGAAGCGACTGCTCTACCGACTGAGCTAGGGTGGCATTCACAATCGCATTATACTCAGAATTATGGATTAGTCAACGTGACGATAATGGGGCAAACGAAGCAGTTCCAGGGTCGCTCAAACGCCCTAGGCGGCTTCCCATCATGTTTCCCCCCCGCATCAACCCAGCTTCGTTTGCCTTGCTTTCGCCTACGCAGGTTCTACGGTA
>CAYVKR010000306.1:0-3049 GCA_964452025.1 uncultured Anaerolineales bacterium | reverse complement strand
CAGCCCAATCGTGATCTCGCTCGTTAATCAGAATGCCGCGCAGATACTCGGCCCACGCCTTGTAACGCGGCTGCTGTTCGCCGACGGCACGCAGTTGATCCAGAACGTCGGCGCAGCGTTCCAGGTCGCGCAGGCGCAAGGCGTCGAAGAAAGCGTCGATCAAGGTTAGTCCGTTGTTGATATCCGTCATACAAAGAAACCTCCGGAGGTCACTTATGTGGTCTAAGCTATGCAAGCAGCATTTGCCATGGTGGATTCCCAGCGCACTGGCGCTGATGCTCGGTCTGATACTCTTCGCAAGCACACCTCGCTATTCTACCGCGAAATCCATCCGTCGACCAGCAGACCCGCCCCCGAGCCGGGTAGCGCAATCTACCGCGACGTTGACACCTTTCTTGGATCTTGTACCCAGCCAGGACGGGCGCGCGCTTTACATTCATGCCAGGAACATGGGAGCCCTGGAAGGCCCCCTCTTCGCCAACGTTGGCATAGGCCCGGGCCACGACAAGCACTCCTACACCATGACCTATTCCGAGACGACACAGATCTACGTCACCACGGCAGCGGGCTTCACGCCGGAGATCGGTCAATCGGGCAGCCTCAATTTCACGACGACCCACGGGCTGGCAAGCGACGATGTGATCTTTGACCGCTTCTACGTGCCGCCATCCACGGCCAAAACGCTGAACACCACAGATACGCAACTGACGCTGGAGATCATCACAACCGATACGTTACCGGCTGAGGCCTACATCGCCGTGGCGCCGAGCACTACGCCGCCCGGATCGCCCGCACTTGGCTACCGGCTCGCGAGCAACGTCTACAGCGTGCGGGCCTCGGGCGCGCTGGTGACCACCGACGCGCCCATAAATCTGCGGCTGCACTACACCGCCGCTCTCCTCGACGGCGCCGATCCGTTCACGCTGGACCTCTTCGGCTGGGATCCGGCGCAGGCGCGGTGGTACGCGCTAGAAGGACGGCTCTTCACGCGCGACAGCTACTTATCAGCGCCGACCTCGCGCTTCACCACCTACGCGCTGCTGGCGAAGCCGACCTGGCACGATGACTTCGACGACTTCGAAGGCCTGGACGCGGACGCCTCCCACAACGTGACACTGGGTTTGCGCGAAGGGCGCATTGAGACCGTCGTCTTGGTCGGGGACGCGACCGAGGGCGTCGCTGTCTCGCGCGTCATCACGCCGAGTACCGCCTTCGCCCGCTGGGACACGCTCGCCTTCACCGGCACCGTCGATCCGCCGACCACGACGCTGACGGTGGACGTGCTGACGCCCGAGGGCACGCCGGTGCTGACCGACGTCGTCTCCGGCGCCGACCTCGGCGGGTTCGACGCCGCCGACTACCCAGCCCTGCGCCTGCGGGCCACGCTCACCTCAACAGTGAGTGGCGAAAGCCCAGTCCTAGATGCGTGGCGGCTGACGTGGGCGGCGAAAGAACACATTATCTTCCTACCGCTGATCCTACGATGAATCGCCGGTTGCGTCCTTCTGTGCTCTTCTGCGTCGGCCTGACGCTCGTTGCGAGTGGGCTGGTGCTTTCTCTCTTGCCCGTGCAGGGCAACGCGCCTGCTGGAGAGATTCAGCTGCATAACGACAGTGGCACCGCCGCCGGCTACCTGAGCACCGTCGAAGAGGGCACGGTCTTCGGGAGCGTCCTGGAAGCGCCGGCCGATCAATACCCGCTGCAGGTGCACTCCGTCGATTTCCTGCTCTACCAGGGATTTGACGGCGCTGCGAGCGAGGCCCAGGTGCGTGCGGTCGCGTATGCGCTCAACAAAGATGGCACCCCCGGCGCCGTGCTGGCCCGCTCGGACGAGGAAACCATCACGACGTTTTATCCCGATTGGGCCACAATTTCTCTAGAAGGAAGGCACCTTTATATCCCGGAACCGCGCCCCTTTCTGGTCGGCGTGGAGTATCTGAGCGGCACGTCCGGCAGCGTCCCCTCGGTGACCTCAGACGATAGCACCAACGTTCCCCAAGGATACAACTTCTACAGCCACGACGGTGGCGCGACGTGGTTCGAGCACTACGATTGGTGGACAGACGCGAGCACAGTGGGCCACGTCATGGTTCGGGCCACCGTTGCAACGCAGGCGACACCACCCGACGGGTTGGCGGCGCGGGGCATCCTCATGGGCAACGGGAAGCAGTACGGGCTGGCGCGCACCGACGACGGTCGCGTGCACCTCTTCTACGCCGACGACGCCCGGCAGAATCTCTATCACCTCTGGTCCGATAGTGAAGGTGCGGATTGGCAACCGGCCTATCCCCAGCCTCTGGCCCTGCTCGATAAGACGGAAGCGGCCCTGGCCATAGGCCCTGTCGATACCTTGCATCTGATCTACGGCCCCTGGGACGGACAGGCGACCTACCACACGTCCTATGCCAGCGAGCAATGGTCAGAGAGCACGCATCTCGGCGACTGGGTCTACGGCCGGAACGTCGCCACCGACAGCGCCGGTAACGCTCACGTGGTATGGAGCAACAGCGACGTGTGGTACACGCGCTTCGACGGGACAAGTTGGAGCGTCCCAGAGATCATCGCGGGCAGCGGCTGGCATCCCGCCATTGCAGTCGGACCAGATGACGTCCTGCACCTGGCCTACAACGACGCGCTCTACTGCTGCGACAACACCGGCGTCGAGGTGCGCTACCTACATTCGACCGATGGCGGTAGCACCTGGAGCGCGCCGGAGAACGTCAGCCAGGACGATCTTTGGTCCGGCGGCGCTAGCCTGGCGGTGACGCCCGATGGCGTCCTGCACCTCACTTACATCGCCCAATCTCCCATTGTGGAAGGAGGTCTATATTACCGTCGCCACGAAGCAGACGCCTGGTCTCCTCCAGAGACTATCAGCAGTGGCAACGCTGGCGTAAGAACAGGAAGCACTGGTGGGGACTCAGCTGCGCTGGCAACGGACACAGCCAACAATCTCTTCGCCCTCTTCCGCTGCATCAACGCAGCGCAGCAATGGGATATCTGTCTACGGGCTCAAGATTGGCAAGGCTGGTCGCCCGTCGTCAACTTG
>CAYVKR010000305.1:0-3049 GCA_964452025.1 uncultured Anaerolineales bacterium | reverse complement strand
ATGTTCCACAGCTCGGAGTTCTCCGTAGGATCGAGCAGGAAGCCGCGCACCAGTGGTCGCGTCGCGGCGATTTTGAGCCGCAGGAAAAGGGGCAATGCTGGCAGTTGCTCGCTGAAGATGCGCTGCGCTTCCTTGTGGCCCTCGACGTAGGCTGCGCTGCCCGGCAGGGAGCGGAGCGCGCTCAGGCAGGTCTCGTCGTAGGCCTCGTTGGCGAAACCGGAGAAGTTGGAGCCGGACCAGCCGTTCTCCTCGTCGGGGGTCTCCGTGCTCAAGTAGAGATCGCACGGCGGGACGTCTGTGCTGGCCGACCAGGCAAAGGAGCTCAGGTCAAAGGAGCGCCCGTAGAGCGGACCGTCCTCGTTTTGGGCGAAAAACTCCAGTAGCGGAAGATTTTCTAACCTCACGTCCATGCCGCAGCGGGCCAGATCTTCCTGGAAGCGTTCCATATACCGGCGGTGGAACGTCTGGCTCGTCGACTGCCAGCTGAATGCCAGCTCTGTCCCATTGCGGACGCCCTCGACGTCGTTTGCTTCCCTGATCCCGTCCTCGTCTCCGTCGATCCAGCCGACCTCTTCCAGCAGCGCCTTTCCTTTTTCTGGATCGTAAGGATACTGCATCACCAGGTCATCCGCGTAGAGCGGGTGCTCCGGTGGCAGGTAAGAGTCGAGGACCATGGAGCGTCCGTGAAGTAACGTGCCGACGATTTCTTGCCGGTTCAGGCAGTACGCAATGGCCCGCCGGACCCGTACGTCCTCAAAGAAATCCGGTCGTCCCCGCGCGTCGGCAGGATTGATGCCAAAATTGACGTGTTCCCACAGCGTATCCGGCACAAAAGCAGTCTCCAGCACGCCGTGCTCTTGCAGCTTGAGCAGCAGTTCGGCCTGGGCCTCCAGATTGGTATCCTGGGTGACAATATCGCATTCGCCGGAGAGCAGCTTGGCGACCGCTTCGTTGGTGTTGTCTACAAAACGGAAGATCACGTTGTCTACGTAGGGTAGCCCTTCATTGAGCCGGAAATAATAAGGATTTTTACTCAGAGTGATGTGATCGCCCTTGACCCACTCGCTGATGGTGAAAGCTCCCCAGCCCAGGGGGGTTTGGGTCGCTTCTTCAGCCTGCAGGAGGTCCTCGGCGTCGTAGCCCAGCTCCTCCTCCCAGAGGCCACGCGGCAGCGGTGGGTAGAAGTTGAGGTAGTAGGTGGGATCGAGATAGCCCGGTAGCCCTGTCCAGATGACCGTGCGCTCGTTCTCGCTCTCATAAGAGTCGGTGCGCAACTCCGTGTACTTCCCCAGCGGCGTTTCCGGCGCACTGCGCAACTCGAAGCTGTAGACGGAATCGTCCGCTGTCAGCGGCGTGCCGTCCGACCAGAGCAGATTCTCCTTCATCTGGAACGTCACGACCAGCTGGTCCATCTCCACCGGCTCGCCGTCGAATTCCACGGCGCATTCAGCGCTGCGACACTCGGTCGGGTAGATCAGCATGCCTTCTTCAAGTTCGACCGGCTCGTCATAGGCATCGACAACGCGGTCGCCCCCCTGCACGATGATCGTGTCAACGATGGCATCCTCATCTTTCAGGCTGGGCAGTTTCTCCAGGATAATCGGCTGATGTGCGTAGGTGCGATGGTCGATAGGCCCGTCATACATCGCCTCGTGGATGTGCCGGGCCTTCTGGCGCTCCTCGCCATACAGGTACAGCGACGGCGGCTCTTCTTGTTGGCAGATGACCAGCGTCTTGGGCGGCAGCGGCGTTGCCGTAGGCGTGGGCGCAGGGGTGACCGTTGCCGTTGCTGTGGCGGTCGTTGTGGGCGATGACGTGACCGTTGGCGTCACCGGCGTGCCAGTTGTCGTGGAGGTGCACGCGCCGATGAAGAGGCTTATCAGGCTGATAAGAGCAAGTGATCCTGCAGGAACGTGTCGTCGCATAATGACTCCTGTTGCAATCGCGGCTTGACTGTGATTTGTGTGTTCTTCGTTCTTTCTCTCTGCGTCCGAAACCCAATTCTAATCATGGGTGGGACAAAGTCAAGGTTGACTCAGCCGAAAAGCTACTCAACCATTGAGGTACAGGGCACATGTGGAGAGATATAAAGAGAGAGGAACGAAACCTATCCTATCGCTCGCCAATGAGCATTCATTGGGCGTGCGGGGTTGTCAACATTGTCCGGCAGAACTCGCGCTTGATCTGCGTCTGTTCTGTCATGCCTCCTCCCTTGGCCTATCCTGGTCAAGCAATGTGTCCAGATAGGCTTGATCTTCGGGGCTGAGCTCGACGTTATCCAGAAGGTCCCGCCGACGCTGCCAGGTGCGTTTGAGCGCCTGCTCGCGCCGCCAGCGGGCGACGGCAGCATGATCGCCGGATCGCAGCACCGGCGGTACGTCCCAGCCGCGAAACTCGGCGGGTCGCGTGTACGTCGCGCCTTCCAGCAGGCTGGTTGCGTGGGAGTCGCGCTGGGCGCTCTCTTTGCCACCGAGCACGCCGGGAATCCAGCGGGCTACCGCATCGATCACGACCATGGCCGCCAGCTCGCCGCCCGTCAGCACGTAATCGCCGATGGAGAGCTCGTCCGTGACCAGATGCTCGCGGATGCGCTCGTCGAAGCCCTCGTAATGCCCGCAGATAAAGAGCAGGCGGGGTTCCCGGGCCAGGCGCCGGGCCATCATCTGATCGAAGGTCTCGCCCTGGGGCGTCAGGAGAATGACGGGCGCAGGCGCCTCAGCGCGCCGCTGTAACGTCTCCACGGCGCGGAAGACCGGCTCCGGCTTCATGACCATTCCGGCGCCTCCGCCGTAAGGCGTGTCGTCCGTCATCTGGTGTCGATCAAGGGCGTAATCGCGGAGTTGGTGGAGGAAGATGTGCAGATAGCCGTCCTGCTGCGCCCGCTTCAGGATACTTTCCTGCAAGGGGCTTAGGAACATCTCCGGGAACAGCGTCAGGACGTCGATTCTCACATACTCATTTTAGCATCGCCTGGGGAAAGTTCAATAGAGGGACAACGTTAGACCTCGGATTTCTTCAAGAAAATCCGAGGTCTGGCATACGCGCCTAG
>CAYVKR010000304.1:0-3069 GCA_964452025.1 uncultured Anaerolineales bacterium | reverse complement strand
ATCAGGGCGGAGAGTGCGGGCTGCGCCCAGGTAGACGTGACAGATTACCTCCGGCGACCGGTCGGTGTTCCACTGGATCAGCACGCGAATGCAACGCGGCAGGCTGTTTTCGACGGCCATCTCCTGCATGCAGAGCAGCGGGACGTGGGTCCAACCCAGCGCGCGGGCGCTCGCGGCGGGATAGGTCGCGTCCAGATCGGGCGTGGCGGTGAAGATGACGCTGGCAATGTCGTCGATCTTCAGGTCATTGGCGGCGACGATGCGCGTCAGCAACGTGCGGGTTGCGGCATCAATAGCCTCCGGCGTGTTGGCGTCCACGGTGGTGGCGCCGCGAATTCCACGGCATCTCATAGGGTTTCTCCTTCCACGAAAAAAGGCCGTGGAGCGGTTTACTCCACGGCCTTCGTCGTCTATAACTCGGTTTATTTAGGGGATAGACCTCTCCGGCACAGCATTGAGCCAACCGTCCGCTGCGGGCAGCGCGCAGGCATAATAATAGTAGTAGTAATAGACTTTACGATTGGCTTGTGCTTGGTGTGCCATCAAGAACCTGTATCCTTTGTAATGATATGTGGTAACGCCCTTATGATATATCTTGAGGGAAAATTGTCAACTTTCGGATCAGGACAATCGCATGTAAATTCTGACGTCGGTTAATCGCTAACCGTGATCCAGGGTGGTACCTGACGCGGCGCAGGTTTGCGCCCGTAGAAGAGATCGTCCAGCCACAGTGCTGCACGCCGCGCAACCCCGGAGCGTCGGAGGAGTTGCCGTAGCACGTTGTGGCTTAAGCTGTC
The DNA here is from genome assembly GCA_964452025.1 of uncultured Anaerolineales bacterium. Lineage (GTDB taxonomy): Bacteria > Chloroflexota > Anaerolineae > B4-G1 > SLSP01 > G713. The sequence continues at coordinate 2,272 of CAYVKR010000304.1, read as the reverse complement.
TGGGTGCGAGTACGGGCATACGCTGAGGCATCGCCCACAATCGGTGCCAATGGCGTTCCAGTATTGGAAGCATCTGACGTCATCAATCTGCCAGCGTAAGGCTCCATCAATCTCCTGCCGGTCGTCAAAGGGGATGGCATGACTGGGGCAATTCTCTGCACACTTCTTGCAGATACGGCAAAAGTCCAGAATGTCGGGGCGCGGGCAGTAACCATCTACCACCAATGGTAAATCGGTGGTGACGACGCCCAGGCGCACGCGCGGCCCTAGTATCGGGGTCATCAAGATCCCCATGCGCCCAATCTCACCTAATCCTGCATCGCGGGCCACCAGCGGCGCAATGACACGATAGTTGCCATCAATGTGGGCTCGCGCCGGGTAGCCCAGGGCGCGAACGAAGGCGGCCAGTTGCACAGCAATCTGTGCGGCCACGGCGTATTGCTTTGCTGTCTCTATCACTGTTGGCGCCTCCGGTGCCGCGCCCAGGAGGACATAGTCCATTTCCACGGTAAAGGCCAGCGCGTAAAGATGTTCTAGCTCCAGTGGCGCGCCGTATTCTCCACTGCCCCGTCCGATATGTGAGTAGACGTGGTAAGGTTGCAGCTCGGCAACGCCCACCGTCCGTGCACCGAAGTAGCGCGCCAGTCCCTTGAGGTATGCTGTCGCTGTAGCAGGTGCCAGAGATTGGGGAGGAGTAGCGACCGGGCCATTCACCCGCTCCCGCAGTGCCTCTGGCAGCAGAAAGCTCGCCTCCGCGGCCGCAAAGTGTAGGGGATGGGCTTCGTGGGCTGTCGGGGCGAGCAGGCCCGGCAGCGCGCGGATGCGGTCGTCTACGGCCTGGTGCTCTGGATGGAGCGTGTAATAGGCTGCATACTCCGCACTCTCTGGTCGCAGCCGTGCCCGCGCGAACATGATTTCGCGCTCATCTACGCGCGTTTGCGGTGTCGCCGTGTCCGGCGGGACATGGCCTACAGGCAGCACCAACGACACCGCGCCGAGCAATGCCGCACTGGCGACTACGCCGATCAGCACAGCCTGTACGGTGAGCGGGAGCAGGACTACGACGCCTGTTCCCGTCAAAGCTGCCGCTGCCAGTCCTAAGGCTATACGGGTTGCGCGATGCTCTCCTTCACGCCGGCTTTGCAACCCAAAAGCGATCAAACTCAAACTTAGCGCCACTCCGCCTCCGCCCAGAAAAACCGTCGTCCAATTAGACATCTTGTAACCTCAGACTATTTTCAGTCCAAAAAAACATACGCAATCCCCAGCGATAGTACTCCGCGTGGAAATGCGATCCACATTAGTTAGGTTATGGGCAAACGAAGCAGTTCCAGGGTCGCTCAAACGCCATAGGCGGCTTCCCATCATGTTTCCCTCCCACATCAACCCCAGCTTCGTTTGCCTTGCTTTCGCCTACGCAGTTTCTACGGTACGGAGGGCATTTTCACCAGCAGACTCGCTTCGAAATCCTGTTATAGCATACATCGGCTGTATCTCAATATTACTGTATGGGATTCCCCCAAGAAGCTGGACAGTTGGGGGGCAAACGAAACCGGGGCTGATATGCGCTGAGGCTAATGCGCATGCCAAACATGACTGGAAGTCATCTATTGTGTCTGGGCCACCCTGGAACTGCTTCGTTTGCCCACTTGTAGCCTCTCCTAGTGGTCAACCTCGTCGACGGCCTATTGATCGCTGCATCTTCTGAGATGCAGCGATCCGGTGTGACCTGGATTTCGATAGGCATACAAGTTCCTCCTCAATGACTAAGTCTAATGAACTTTTCGGAGTTACTCATATTCTACCAATTTTGGCCCAGTTTCCCGAATAGAATCCGGGCCTATATGCGTCCAAGCCTGGAGATTGAATAGAAACCGGCTCTATATGCGCAAAAATAAGGTTACGATCTCTTAGCCTTAGGCACCCTCTGACCCTTGTCCCTGAGACGGGGACTTTGAGCAGCCGTATTGACTTGGTATGCGTCAAAGTCCTTGACACATACCACTAATCAACTATCCATCAAATCGGGGGAAACGAGCATGTCCCCGCCTTCTGCATGGCGTACGCATTTCCTTGACTGTATTTGGCCGGCGTTGCTCGTCAAGAGTAATCTGCCCAACAAACGCGGCTTTCGCCAGGCAATGCGTTGCGTGAAGCGGGAGGATTGGGGCAGGCTGTACCTCTCTTCGTCACCTGTCCCTGACTCGAAGCACTTCTGGGGATTTCGAAGCAAGTCCGCTGGTGAAAACGCCCTCTGTACCGTAGAAACTGC
>CAYVKR010000303.1:0-3078 GCA_964452025.1 uncultured Anaerolineales bacterium | reverse complement strand
AGCGCGCACGGTTTGGGTCCGTGAGGTCGGCGGTTCAAATCCGCCCGCCCCGACAGGGACATAAAGCAACTCCTCGGTTTCCCGAGGAGTTTTTGTTTTGAGCCAAAGTCTGACAGTCTCCTAACAATATGTTGGCGAGTCCTACGGGCCAACGGCCCAGGCCCGGCGAATGAATTCGCGGGCCACGCTTGCAAAGCCCACCGGCGTGGACTCATCCAGTCGGCCTTCGCCGACTTCGCAGCTGGCAGCCTACAATTTTATCCGCCGTACCCCACCCAAATCCCATTGCTTACGGCGCGATGACCTGAGTATCAAGTAGCGCGCCCTGGGGCCCGTAATTGGCCCGGTAGACCCAGCCTTGATACTCCACGGCGACGCCGGCGCAGTACTGATCTGCCGTATCCGTGAAGGAATACCAGGTCCAATTGGCACCCTGATCTGGAGCCATAGGCGGCGGATCCCCTGCGATGCCGTTCTCCCAACCATCTTCTTTGTGATAGTAGTTAGCATAGTACCAACCATCTTCCGAACCATCGCCGTTCAGGATAAGAAACAGCGGCTGATAATCGGGCCAATTGATGGCGGCGCCGCTGAGATTGCGATAGGTCATCTTCATCTCGCACCACTTTGTCTCGCCCTCTCGGCCCTCGTAGCCCATGGGCCCGTTCCACGTGATCTCCAAAGGCGCGTTGCTTTCCGCGGCCGGTGCTTCGGTTGCAGCGGGTTCTGCGGTGGCGGCTGGCGCTTCCGTGTCCGCCGGGGCCGCCGCGCCTGATGTCGCGCCGAGCTGCCATACCCGGAGCTCGTCCAGGCAGACCGTGACGTTGGGATCTGTGTAGGTCGCGCCGCCAATACCGATGCGACCATCGGCGAATAAATCGGTCTCAACTATATCGATCAGAACGCCGTTGACGTATAGGTAGAGGGTATTGCCCAGACGGCCCATCCCCAGATAGTTTTCCCCGTCCGGGCTGATATGCTGGTCGTCCGTCCAGTCGATCAGCGGCGTCTGCCACGCATCGTCCTCCAGCAGGAAAAGGGCATATCCCTGTGTGGAAGCGTCCGTTTCGTACCAGACAAGATTATCACCATCTGCCCCATAACCCAGACCACAGCTGGCATCGGTTCCAGGATCAACTGTACACTTGACCTCGGCGAAGAACTCGTCCGTGCGAAAAGGCTCGTACCACTCCCAGGCTGTCATCTCGGCGACCCGGATGTCGATACAGTATTCCCCATTCGCCGGCGCGCGATAGTTGATGTCACCATCATCCAGCTCACCCCAGGCGTTGCGATTATCGCTGAAGTCGTCCTCGAAGCGCAGCTCGGCATCCTCCGGAACGGTCGCGGTCCCGACGACGGTCCAAGTATTGTCTCCCTCCAGGAGGACATTGTAGAGCGTCTCCGTCGCCTCGGCCTCGGGATTGCCGGCCTGGATATCGTAGGTATCCTCCGGAATATCGAGGATGGTCTGGGATTCACCGACCTCAAGCGGCGTCTGAAGCCAGTTCTCTCCCCAGGTCGCGCTGGTCACTGGCGAGATAAAAAGTTCTGTGATCACCGCTTCACTGTCATTCGTAACTTCTAACGTGGCGCCGCCAGCGGACGGCTCGTCAGCAGGCGGCGCCACCTCCGATTCCTCCGCATTTTGTTCAGGCGTCGACGTTGGCGGCTCAGACGTTGGTTCTACAGACGTTGGTTCCGCAAAACTTTCCGATGTAGGTTCTTCGACTGGCGCCTCGATGGTCGGCTCAGGCGTTGAAAAATCCAAGAGGCTGCAGCCCAGAGCAAAAATCATAAGGGTACCGATCACAACAAAAATCCAGTGGCGCTGGTTCATCATCTTCTCCTAAATGCTAGTCACGTGTCTATAAAGTCCGAATCCAAATTACCGCTGATCCCGTCGCACAGCAACAGATCGGGGTAACCTCAAAGTGTACCGCGACGCAAAATCCAGGGTATGCGAGGGGGAGACATCTTTCTGATTAGGGTGTGGCTAAGGTAAGTGTAATTTTTTTCTCTTTCCTCCTGTATCCGTTACTAGCGTCTGTATTGCGCCAATTCGGCGGCTACGAGATCGGCCTGCGGGCTTCTACTCCCCATCGCCGATTTGCGCCGACCGGGTCATCCGCTGCATTTGCCAGAGGACGAAGCGCACGCGCTGGGAGAGGGCCGAGGCGATGTTCCAAAGCAGCCGCGTACCCAGAATCGCGTCGTCCTCACAGAGCGCCAGCAGCCGCTCACGATCTAGCGCCAGCAACATGGCGCCTTCGTCACCGGCGATCAAATCCGCGCTGCGCTCCTGCTTGTCGAAGAGCGCCAGCTCGCCCGCCAGCTGACCAGGTAGCAGGTCTGCGACGTGCCGCTTATGCTCCGACTCCTCGCCTGGATGCTCAGGATCGCTCCATACCTCCACCGTGCCGCTGCGGATGAGGTAGAGTTCTTGACCGCCCTCGGCGACGTTGACAATCTTCTCACCTGCGGCGTAGGTGCGCGGTTGACATTGCGCCGCCAGCCGAAGCCGCTGGGCCTTGTTTAGATCGCTGCCGATGTCGGAGTGGGCCAGGAACTGGGCAACCTCCTGGGTCTGCACCAGTTCCTCGTCACTGAGCGGCGCATCTAACTTCTCCTGAAAACGCGGCAGGCCGAGGTACGCGCTGACCAACCGGCGGGTGGCTTCTGGAGCCTCGAATTGCGGCCAGTGCCCAGCCTTGGGGAGAATGCGCAGATCGGCCTCGGGCCACTCGTCGGCGACGATGCTGGCATCCCGCAACGGGACGGTGTTGTCCTCGGCGCCCCAGATGACCAGCGTCGGCGTGTCGAGCCGGTGGAGGTGTGAGGTCAGATCACTGTTCCGCATGGCGAAGAAACATTCGGTGCGGACCCGGCCTTGACCGGGACGCCGCGCATCGGACCGGATCTTCTTGTAATCCGCCTCGGTGATCCCCGTGCGCTCCGCAAAAGAAGCCGGGCGCATGATCCGGTCGGTAACGCCCACAAAGCCCCGCTCTACAGCGGAGACAATCAACCGGCCCAGGCCAAACCGTTCCATCAGCGTGATGGGCGAGACCACAAGGT
>CAYVKR010000302.1:0-3089 GCA_964452025.1 uncultured Anaerolineales bacterium | reverse complement strand
AAGAACGCCAGAGTTGCCCGGCGCCGCCGCCCCACCCCGTGCCGGCGTAGAGCTCACCGTTGAAGACGATCAGGTCGTTGACGGCGTGGTTGGCCAAGGCATCGGGCGTGACCTCTTCCCAGGTCGTGCCGGTGTCAGAGCGCCAGATTTGCGCGTGATCGCTCTCCCAGTTTGAAGCGCCGGCGTAGAGCGCCTCATTGAATTCCGCCAATGCAGACACACCGGTCGTCTTGGGATCCCCAAAGCCGTTGATGTTGACGGGCGTCCACCCGGAGACGCCAGGGGCGAACGCCTCCACGCGCATGTTGTCGGTGTCAGCCAGGTAGACGGTGCCCTCCGGCCCAAGGCCAAGGCCGTTGGGATTGCGGAAGTAGCCATGCCCATCGCCCCAACTGCCACCGATGGTGGTCAAGTAGGCGCCGTCGCCGTCGAAGACCTGAACGCGCTGGTTCCAGTAGCTGTCGAGCACGTAGACGCGGTTCTGGTCATCTACCGCCACGTCCAGCGGCGCACGGAGGTGCGCGAAGTCGTCGCCGATCACGCCGGTCTCCCCGGCGAACGTCATACACGCGCCTTCCAGCGTGCATTTTTGGACACGGGCGTTGGCCTCGTCGGCGACGTAGATATACTCATCGGCGCCCACCGCGACGCCGCGTGGGTTATGGAAGTGGAGATTGTCGCTGCCGGCCGTATCATCGACGCCTAACGTCGCCACAAGCGCATAGCTGCTATCGAAGACCTGAATGCGCTGGTTCCAGGTATCGACCACATAGATCCGCCCCTCCGCGTCCAGCGCGATTTTGTGCGGGCCACAGAACTCGTCGGCGCCAGAACCGCACTCTCCGGTGCCGAGGGAGGTCTGATAGTTGAGGTCGTTATCGAAGATCTGTACGCGATGGTTGTCTGTGTCGGCGACGTAGACCGGGCCGTCGGCGCCCACGGCGACACCCTGCGGTCCGTGGAGATGCGCATTGCTTTCCCCCCAGATGCCCGGCGTGCCCACGCTTGCCAGCACACTGCCGTCTATCCCCAGTTTGAGGAGCCGATGACCCTGCCGCTCCGTCACGAAGCGATGGCCCTCACTATCCATTGCAATGTCACCTGGACGGTTGAGATAACCAGCGTCGGTCTGATAGGGAACGTCGGTCGTACCAACGACGGTATCCTGGTACGTAAGATCGGCGCCGAATTTCTGGACGCGGTGGTTGTTGCCATCTGCGACGTAGAGCGTGCCGTCGGGCTCAATGGCGATCCCGGCCGGCGCGTCGAAGTGGGCGTTGTCCGAACCGCTTACGCCGGTCTCGCCCAGGGTCGCCACGTAGTTCAGATTCGCGTCGAATTTCTGGATGCGGTGATTGTTATTATCAACCACGTAGACGTTATCAGCGGCGTCCACGGCAACGGCGTTGGGATGATCGAAGTGCGCGTTGTCGGCGCCGGACTCACCGGTGACGCCCAAGGTGGTGGAGTAGATGCCGGCCGCGGTGAAGACCTGCACGCGGTGGTTTCGGTAATCGGCCACGTAGAGGCGCCCATCCCCGTCCAACGCCAGGCCCTCCGGCCCATTGAACTCGTAGTCGCCGGTGCCGTAACCGGCCCCCAGTGTATCCAGGTAATTCCCGGCGCTGTCGAAGACCTGCACGCGGTGGTTCTCCGTGTCTGAGACGTAGAGCGTGCCGTCGTCGGCCACCGTCACGCCCTTGGGCCGGTTGAAGTGATCATGATCGCTGCCTGATTCACCCAACACACCTAACGATTCGACGTAATTGCCCGAGGTATCGAAGACGTGAACACTGTGCGCCTCGTTGTTCGCCACGTAGACACGATCTCGCGTCTCATCCACCGCCACACCCAGCGGATAGGCCAGATGCTGCTTATCGGATAGGTTGATGCCGGCCTCGCCAAAGGCCCATAGCTGCTGACCACTGGCATCGTACTTGAGCAGACGGTGCCCCAGCAGCTCCGTCACATAGAGATTACCGCTACTATCGACGGCGACACTGTGAGGCCAGTTGATGTGTTGATCATCGACCGCGTACGGTTCTGCCGTGGTGCCCAACGTCTCCACGTAGCGGAAGGCCGTGCCGGGATCGCCCAGTTCTAAAGACGCCGGGCGGTTGCTCGTGATAGAGAGACCGTATTCGGTCGTACAGCCGTAAGCGTACTCGTCCCAGTGGGTAAGTTTGACGTAGTAGGTGCCGTCACGGGGCGCCTGCCATTCCAGGCAGGAGCTGGGCCAGCGGTTGGGACAGTCGTCGTTCTCGGCGAGTTGCGTGCTGCCGTCGGTGTCGTAAAGCGTGAGCACCGTGTCGGCATGCCCGCCGAGGTTGGCGGTGCTGAGGGTGTAGGTCACGCCGGCCTGCGCCGTGAACTTGACCCAGTCGGCGTCCCCATCGGCGTGCATATTGTGGATCTGGGACATGCCGTCAGGCGTGAAGGCCGTGGCGCTGCCGTTCGTATTGTCGGATTCGTAAGCATCGGGGCTTACGTCGCAGATATCGACGGTGTAGGAATCGACATCGGAATAGGCGCCGACGTTGCCGGCGTAGTCGCGGGCGCGGGCGCGGAAGTCGTAGGTATGGCCGTCGTCGCCGACGTAGCGAGTGTAAGTCTCGGTGATGGCGGTAGCGAGATCCGCCCAGACGCCGTCCGCGCTATCACGGACCTGGACGTCGTAGTTGGCGACGCCGGAGAGGGCATCCCAACCACCCCAATAGAGATGGAAATCTCGGAAAGGAGCATCACCGTAGGGTGCGTATGTATTAACGTATGCGCTGTCGGGCGGCGTGCGGTCGATGCCCAAATTATATGAACCGGCGCCGGTCCAGTTGCCAGCCCAATCGAAGGCCCAGACGTAGAAAGCGCCGCCGCGTTGTTCATCCTCGGCGCTGGTATCAAAGGGCCAGCGCCAGCCGTCGCGTCCATCATTATCGGCGCCTAACCAGACCCAGTCGGAGTTCTCCCAGTCGGCATCGTGCCAGAGGAACTCGACGCGATTGACGCCGCTTTCGTTGTCGTCTGCGGAGACGGTGACGGTCACCGCCTCGGGATCAAGCCAGCTATCGGTGGGCGGGGACGTGATCTCGGCG
>CAYVKR010000301.1:0-3135 GCA_964452025.1 uncultured Anaerolineales bacterium | reverse complement strand
ACCCGCGGCGACCTCGACCGCGCCCTCCACCTCTATCACCAGAGCCTCGACCTCTCAGACCAACTCGGCGACCGCCAGGGCAAGGCCGCCTCCCTCTCTATGATGGCCAATGTGTATATGACAAAGGGAGATTGGGAAGAAGCCGAAGGCCTCTTGCTGGAAGCATTGTCGCTTTCCCAGCAACTGGGGGAATTGGCAGGCGTCGCGTTCAAGACCGTCAAACTCGGACAGGTCGCCCAGGCCCGAGGCGACGCGGAGACGGCGCGGACGCGCTACCGCGAGGGGCTGGCGATCTTCCGGCGCCTGGGCATGCCCCGCGAGACGGCCCAGGTGCAGCAGATGATTGAGGGGCTGGAAGGCGGTGCGCAGGCCGCGGGCGACCCCCTGCAGCAAGCCGCGGCCCAGGCCCGCGCCGCCGCCCAACGGGGCGATGTTGCCGCCGCCTGTGAGAAGCAGGCGGACGCCGTCGCCCTGCTGCGGGAGGCGCTGGCCCAGGAAGACGAGGCGCCGCGCGAGGGCCTGGTCACCCTCAGCGCGCTGCTCTACAACCTGGCGGGCTATCTGCAGCAGGCCGGGCGCTTCGCCGAGGCCGTCGCCGCGCTGGAGGAGGTCGTCGCCCTGGACCAGCGCACGGGCCACGAGGATCTGGACGCGGACCGCGCCAAACTGGAAGAGGCACGGCAGTTGGCGGCCCTGTCGCCGGAGGAAAGAGCCTCGTTAGAAAGCCAGGCAGATGCGGAACCCGCACCCGACCTCGGCGACGTCATCAACCTTCCCGCGGAGCAGGTGCTGGCGGGCACGCGCGCCCAGTTGGACGATCTGCCGCCGGCGCAGCGCGCCGCCGCCGAAGCCCAGATAGACGCCTTCGCCGCGCAATGGGAGACCATGTCGCCAGAAGAACGTCGCGCGTTCCTGGAGGAGCAGCAAGCCGCCGGGCAGGCGGCTGCACAACGAGAGCAGATCGAATCGCTGGCGCAGCAGGCCGGCGAGGCCGCCGTCGCCGTCTTCAAGGGCGATCTACCCCGCGACGTCTTTGTGGAGAAGACGGCAGAGCTTGCGGAGCAAGTCAGTGGCACGGTGAGGACACCGGCCACAACTAGTAGAGCCGAAGGCGAGACGCCGGGTTCGCCCTGGGACGACGTGGCGCAGTACCTGCGGGCGCTGCTGGCCCTGGTGCAGGGCGTGGAGCCGCCGCCCGTCCCCTCCGCCTACGCCGCGGCCTTCGCCGCCGTGCGAGAGAAGATCGCGGACGCTGGCTAGCCCTGCCCAAGACCTCGAAGGTTTTGGGACGCGGTGTTGCCCGACACAGTTCCGCCCATCCGTTCAATCCGTTTCATCCGTGGATACAGGAGGAAAGACCATGCCGGACATTATCAAAGAACTGACCTGCTCACGCTGCGGGCACACCTGGGACGCCAACCTCACCGAATTCGACCGGGACAAACAGCTTATCTACAGAGGCGTGACGACCCAGCGCACCTACAGCGTCCCCTGCCCCAACTGCGGCACGCGCAAGACACTGGCGCTGGAGATCACGGAGGACGACGATGCCTGAGGCGAAGATCCTGGAGGAACACACCGAGAGCCCGAAGGAGAAGGCGCTCCGCGAGTGGTTCGCCGAGCAGGCCCTGGCCTCGCCCGACACGCTGGACGCCGCCGCGCGCCTGCTCATCGGCCTGATCACAGGCCTGATCGGCGTCCTCTTCGGCGTGCTCACCGTCACCGCCGAGGCGGGAAAGATGCCGGCCTACATGGGCCTCCCGGCAGTGCGCTGGCTGGGCGTTATCAGCGTCGCGGCGCTGCTGGCGGCGCTGCTGGCCGCGCTCAACGTTGTGCTGCCGCGGGAGCTGCGTGTCGCGTCGGCCCGCCTCGACGAGCAAGAAGCCGCCTTCGCTGACCTGCTGCGCGCCAAGTCCCGCTGGCTCCGTGCCGCCGCCATCGCCTTCGGCCTGGGCGTTTTCGCGCTGGGCGTCGTCCTGGTCGTCGCGCTGCGCGTCGGCTAAGGGCGACTGGAGACGGGAGATCGGGAACCGGAGACCGGGCGCTTGCAGCACCACGCCAGACGCTTACAACCAGAAGCTACCCAGACATCCGATTTTTCTAAAAGATCGGATGTCTTCGCGTCAGGGCTTGACCTTTGCCGGTTTACCGGTATGGTTAGACGCGGCACAGACGCATTCGCCCTGTGAGTGGCTGACCGTTTTTCATTTGTCATTTACCTTTGGACATTGACTGCCTATGCCAAATCCAAACCGTGATCACCTGACGCTGTTGCTGAAACGCTACTGGTTCGCGCCGCCCGTCGCGCTGTGGCGCGCCGTGGAACTGCGCACCGTCGCTGAGGAACGCTTCCGCCGCCCCATTTTAGATCTGGGCTGTGGCGACGGCCTCATCGCTGAAGCGCTCTTCCAGGGCGAGCTGCCCGTGGAAATCGGCTTTGATCCCTGGTGGGCGCAGCTGCGCAAGGGCCACGCCAGCAAGATGTACTGCTACGTCCAGCAGGCGCAGGGCGACGCCATGCCCTACCCCGACGCGACGTTTGGCACCGTTTTCAGCAACTCCGTGATCGAACACATCCCCGATCCTGAACCGGTGATCCGCGAGGCCGGGCGCGTGCTCTGGCCCGGCGGGCACTTCATCGCCACCGTGCCCAGCGACGCCTTCCGGCGGCTGCTCAGCGGTTACCGCGAACGGATGGAGGTCGGCGACGTCGAGGGCGCGGAGGCCTACGCCGATCAGATCGACCGGCGGCTGGAACACTACCACTACCACACGCCGGACGAGTGGGCTGCGTTGTTAGAGGACGCCGGTATGTCCCTGGTGCGCGCGACATACTACATGCCCGCACCCGCTACGGCGAAGTGGGACGAGGCCAACCACACCTATGGCATCAGCGAGAACAGCCGCCGCTTTTACCGCTGGCTGGCCTCGCCGCGCCTGCGCTGGTTCCCGTTCCAGTGGGCGCTGCGCCTGTTCATTGTCAGGCGCTTAAGTCGCCGCTGGCGCGACATCTACGAGATGGACGTGCCCGAGGGCGGCGTGGGGGCCGGATTGCTCACCGTTGGAGAGAAGAAAGGATAACATGCCCTATCTCAACTTGACCTCGCCCGATCCGCACATCTGGAACGCCTTCGT
>CAYVKR010000300.1:0-3149 GCA_964452025.1 uncultured Anaerolineales bacterium | reverse complement strand
GATGTTTTGCTGATAGTATGCCGGCAATTATCTCAATTGTCCAGGGACACTACCGCAGTGCAAGGCGCTTCAGAGTAGGGAATAGAGAAGAAATTCCAACCTTGCTTGAACGTGATAGTCTGCGGGGTGTCTATGTGATCCGGCGCATCGGGTTTCTCCCACCAGGTACCGTCACAGCGGACAAAATATGCTTCCTCCGGTTGGAGTTCGAAGTTGGAGCCAAACTTTCTTACATCACCATCCACAACCTTGATGATACGGCTTTCGTAGCGTCCGCGGATCCGACGAGTTACTGTATCACATGTCCATGCCCCGGTTTGATCCTTGATCTCCTGCATAAAGTCATCGGCTGTGTAATTGTCGCCACGCTCCTTCGTCAGGCCGATGAGATTCCATCCGGGGTAAAGAGGAAAACGCTCGGTCATAACGCGATCGGCCAAGGGTAGACCATAACCGGTGGCTGGATCGTATCCTAGTGTGGCGGCATCTCCGTCTCCACTCTCACCTGATTGAATATCCCAAGCGGCATTCTCCAGGATACTCCGTACTTGCGTTTGGTTGAGACTGGGATCACGCTCCTTGAGTAATGCTACAATGCCGGCAATTTGAGGTGCTGCTCCCGAGGTCTGGCTTGCATAGCGATAGTATGCATCCAGATTTTTCTCCTCTTTAACAAAGCAACCGATAGCGCGAAGATGTTTATATGAGGGGCCAGGAAAGCAAATGTCAGGACCATATATTCCCACTACATCTGGCACACCTCGTCCCGAATAATCTTCGCTAATGAAACTAGCACCTCCTGTGCTTTCATAGCAAGGATCATTGTAGTTACCAGCAGCCCGGAAGCCCATATTTGTGCTTTCTTCAAAATTTGCTCCGCCGACTGCGATGACCTCGGGTATTGATGCTAAACCGTTGTGTCCAGAATCATAACCATCTACATCCTGATTGGCGTTGCCAGCAGCAACGAGCACAATCCCACCGTTAGCTATAAATTTGACTATCTCATCGCGAATATCTGATCTATACTTATCATCACTAGGATGTTCCTCAGGAAGACCTTGACTAAGACTAATGATGTCCACCAATCGACCATCAGTAAACTTATCTTGGTTGATGTACCTCAAATATTCCAATATGACATGATTGGTGTCTTCAGGAGCGTTCTGTTCTTGAGGAGAAATCGGTGTAGCAAAGGAATACAGTTCTGCATCAGGTGCAAACGCCACAAGGTAAGACGCTACCATTGTTCCATGTCCGCCTGTTTTACCATCAATGAAGTTATTTCCTACAATTGTGGGTTCCCCGTCTATAAATCGAAAACTCCGAATATTAAGTCCTCGGTTGTGAAAATATTGATGTCCGGAATATACTCCTTCATCGATGACCCCAATTCTCACATTTTTGCCTGATAAACCGCTGGCATGCATTTTATCCACCTGCATCAAATTCGCTATCTCATCTACTGTTTTAGCTTCACTCGGACAACTATCTCCTACGTACCTCATACTCAATTTCTGCGATGCCAACTCATCGTGAGCTGCCACTGTAGTCTGATGATCGAGGGAAGCGGAAGAGAACAACAAAAGTAGACACATACTTACACAAGTGAAACGAATCAAGTTCCTCAAGCGCTTCATTCTAGATCTCCTTAAATAGCTGCTATATCGATGGTGTAGCTGCATTGAAACTTAATGAAAATCTCACTTCCGCACTACCAGCGGCAAGTAAACGTCATACCCCGCTTCGATAGCAACGCCCGTATAGGTACCGATGTTCGCTGGCTCGTCGCTTACAGGATCGGGCTGCGATCCGGGCGCGTCGGTGAGCTCCACAGCCGCCACGGCCTGCGAGTTGTGGGCGGTGATGAGCCAATTTGAGGCGCCGAAGGCGCGGTCGAAGTCGTAGTGGACCCAGCGCCCCTTGTGGCTGCCGAGGTCGGTGGTGTTGCGGTCGTAGTTATCTTGGCAACAGGTGCCCAGCCAGTGACCATAGGGATCGTAGACGATAAGCGTGCGGTCGCCGGCGTCCTCGTGGTAGCCTACAGCCACAAAGAAGTGACCCGCCGCCGTCACCACGCCGTGCACTGTGCGGACGATGACCGGACGCCCAGCATCCACCTCCGATTTGATGCGTGCCCAGCCGTTGCGGGTAGAGAGCTTGTGATAGTTGGACGTAGCCCCCTGACGGCGTAACTCATCCCGCATCTTGTAGACATAGGCCACGCCATCCTTGAGCACCCGAGGATACATGGCGTTGGCTTTGGTTGCCATTGTCTCGGCATCCGAGCTGCTCAGGCCGTTCATCGCGAGCACCATGGCCATGCTCGCCGCGCTGCACTTGCTATCGCCGTTGGACAGCGCCCGCTGGTTGAGATAGGCGCGCCGCTCCGCCGGTACCCAGTTCTCCTGCACCGTCTCCTCTCCTTGCGAGGCGACGAAATTGAGGCTACGCACACCTCCCGGATTGACGATGGTGTTGCCCGCGTTGTCTTCCACGCGGATGCCGTATCGGAGTTGCTGCGATTGGAGCCCGGTTGGCGTCTCCCAATCGACCTGATAGGGCGCGCTGGTATCTGTGCCCACGTGGTGCCACGCCCCGTCGTACCGCAGATAGAACTTCACGCGCTTGATGCCGCTGCCCCACGTGTCGTCCATCGCGTTGGCCTTGAGGCGGAGGGTGCCGGGCCCCAGCGTGCTGCCAGCCGCGGGCGCCGTGATAGCCCCGTCGGGATTGACGGTGTCCGGCGCCGTCGCCGAGAAGGTGCCACTCTGCCCGTTATCTTGGATGTAATAATCACCGTTGGTGAGGCGATTGCCAGAGAGCGTGCCAGCGAGCTCAAAGGTCCAACCGTCGTCGAAGGTGCAGCCCGCATCGTTGTCATTGGAGAGAAACGCGAAGGTAATGTCATTTCCGTTGCGACTTCCCACGAAAGAGCCCGCGCCGCAGAGCGCTCCACCGCCGGGATCGTTGGTAAAGTCGATGGCGCCCGCCACGTCGTCATCGCCGATAGCCAAATCGAGCTGCACGTCGCCCTGTAGGCCGTTGGAACTGTTGGTGAAGCGTCCTTCATACCGCCGCGTCTTCCGCGCCGAGAAGGTGCCGCTCTGTCCGTTGGTGAGACTGTAGCGCCCGTTGACCAAGCGATC
>CAYVKR010000299.1:0-3150 GCA_964452025.1 uncultured Anaerolineales bacterium | reverse complement strand
ATGCTTGAGTATTCGCCATTCGCCATTCATCATTCGCTATTTTCGAAGGAGTCATTCGGTGATCTTTTTCATGAGACTTATTCCCACTCGATGGTCGCCGGCGGCTTGCTGCTGACGTCGTAGACGACGCGGTTGACGCCACGCACCGTGTTGACGATGCGGTTGGAGACCCGTGCCAGCAGGTCGTTGGGCAGCCGCGCCCAATCCGCCGTCATAAAGTCCTCGGTGGTGACGGCGCGCAGGGCGACGACGTTGGCATACGTCCGCCCGTCGCCCATCACGCCGACGCTGCGCACCGGAAGCAGCACGGCGAAGGCCTGCGCCGTGGCGCGGTAGAGCCCTGCCTCGCGCAGCGCCTCGATGAAGATAGCGTCAGCATCTTGCAGCACGGCAGCGCGTGCGGGCGTGACCTCGCCTAGGATGCGCACCGCCAGTCCCGGTCCGGGGAAGGGATGGCGCCAGATGAGGTCTTTCGGCAGGCCGAGCGCCAACCCGACGTTGCGCACCTCGTCCTTGAAGAGGTCGCGCAGCGGCTCGACCAGCGCCAGGTCCATCTCCTCGGGCAGCCCACCGACGTTGTGGTGGCTCTTGATGCGCCGGGCGTGGTCGCTGCCCGCGCTCTCAATGACGTCCGGGTAGATGGTGCCCTGCGCCAGGAACTGTACGTCCTTCAGCCGATGGGCCTCTTCTTCGAAGACGCGGATGAAGCGCTCGCCGATGATGCGCCGCTTCTGCTCTGGGTCCACGACGCGTTCCAGCGCGTCGAAAAAGCGCTGGGACGCGTCGACGACGATGAGGCGCATGCCCAGCGCCTGATGAAAGGTCGCTTCGACCTGGGCAGCTTCGTCCTTGCGCAGCAGGCCCGTGTTGACGAAGATGCACGTCAGCTGCTCGCCAATAGCGCGGTGGATCAGCGCCGCCGTGACGGCGCTGTCGACGCCGCCGCTCAGTCCCAGGACGACGCCAGTGTCGCCTACTCGCTCGCAGATCCGCGTCACCGTCGTCTCGATGAACGAAGCGGGCGTCCAGTCGCCGCTGCAGCCGCAGAGATCGAAGAGAAAGTGGCGTAGGATGGCGTCCCCTTGCGGTGTGTGCGCGACTTCCGGGTGGAACTGGACGCCGTAGAGTCGGCGGTCGGCGTCGCCCATGGCGGCGAGGATACCGCTTTGGCTGCGGGCCAGCGCCTCGAAGCCGGCCGGCAGCGCTGCCACGCGGTCGCCGTGGCTCATCCAGACGTCCAGCCGAGAAGGCAACTCAGCGAAGAGAGGGCTCTCCGGCGCCAGCACCTCGACGGTGGCAGGGCCATATTCTCGTTCTGTGCCCGGTTCGACAGTGCCGCCCAGGGCCTGCGCCAGCAGCTGGAGCCCGTAGCAGATGCCCAGGACGGGCACGCCGGCGTTCAGGACGTAATCGGGCAGGGGTGGGGCACCTTCGTCGTAGACGCTGCTGGGTCCGCCAGAAAGGATCAGGCCCCTGGGATGGCGACCCAGCACGCGCTCGGCGGGCGTATCCCACGGCAGGATTTCGGCGTAGACGTTCTGCTCGCGCACGCGGCGGGCGATGAGCTGCGTGTACTGCGATCCGTAGTCCAGGATGACGACGGTTTCACGGTCAGACATAGAAGCTCCTCGTGATCCGTTGATATGGATTCTGTAGCTCCTTAGCTGCGGTCACTCCGCGAAGATGATAGTGCCGTCCTCGTGGAGCG
This sequence comes from uncultured Anaerolineales bacterium, assembly GCA_964452025.1. GTDB lineage: Bacteria > Chloroflexota > Anaerolineae > B4-G1 > SLSP01 > G713. The sequence goes on along the minus strand of CAYVKR010000299.1, from coordinate 1,442 downwards.
CGTCGATGATCGCCAGGGAGACGATGGGCACGTCTACCATTTGCTCCAGCATCGCCCGCCCACCCTCGAAGCTCTTCTCGATGAGCGCGCCGATGCCTACCAGCGTGGCGTCGGCCTCTTCGACGATGCGCACCAGCGCAGCGATGGTCTGCCCGGTCGCCAGGAAGTCGTCGATGATCAGCACGCGGTCGTCGGGGCGTAGGAACTCCGATGAGACCATCAGGGCCGTCTCACTGCCTTTGGTGTGCGACGGCGCGAATTCGATAAAGGTTGGGTCCTGCATGGTGATGGGCTTGTGCTTGCGGGCAAAGACGATGGGCACGCCCAGGGCATAGGCCGTCGTCATCGCCGGGATAATGCCGGAGACCTCGGCCGTCAGGACGCGGGTGGGCTTCTGGTCGGCGAAGCGGCGGGCAAACTCGGCGCCCGCTTCTAGCATCAGCTCCGCGTCCACCTGCTGGTTGACGACGCTGTCGATCTTGAGAATCCCGTTGCCCAGGTATTCCCCTTCTTCCAGAATGCGTTGTTTCAATAAGTCCATGCTCTCCTCCTGTGCTACATGATCAACAAAGACTCTACTGAAAACACTCATAAAAATCGGATTTCTTCAAAACTCACCACTACATGCAGTAGAATTCGCAGTCAAAACCACTAAATATAGGGGGCGGCTGACTAGAAATCCGATTTTTTCCACCTTTTTTCAGGTGAGTCAACAAAGACGCTATTGAAAAGGTTTTCAGTATTTGGCTTGACCGTTTTTCAGGCCAGCTAACAAAAAGGTCAAGGATCTTGGGGATGAGGGGGTGGCGTCTGTCGTGCAGATCCCATGTAGTTCATGGTCTCATAGTATACCTCCGTGGGGCGATTGGGCCAGTGTCCACGCAGGGTAATCGCATCTAAATTCTAAAGCCCAGTTTACGAGGACTGGAAGTCCTCTACCGAAGCCTAACGCCTGCCCGTCCGCCTCCGCGGACGGAAAAACGCGTCGACGTAGGTCGACGCTCGGCGCATTAGCGCCTTGGAGAGCGACTTCAGTCGTGTACTTTAGGCAAGGAAAGGAAACACTTTTATGCGCTTCCATTATGCGATTTCTTTCATGAAATGAATACTACGTTTCAGATGCGATTGCCCTGAGTGTCCACGGAGCCGCATACATTCGTGATGACAATTGCTGGAACCTTTGCTACAATGAGGGAGTAAAGAAAGCAACACGGCGCTGGAAGGGCCAGGGTGGGCCATCCAAAGGAGAAGTGAGATGAGGATCGTTCGAAACGCGGTTTTTACATTGAAGCCGTATGAGCGGGGAATCAAAGAAACGTTGGGGCGTTACTCGGGCTTTATTATGCCGGGGTTTGGCGTGCAGATCCCATTTGTCAATGTGGTTCGCGTGCGCGATATCCGCGAGCACACCATGGAGATCCCACCTCAACCGGTCATCACCA
>CAYVKR010000298.1:0-3155 GCA_964452025.1 uncultured Anaerolineales bacterium | reverse complement strand
AACAGCGTAAAACGGCACTCCACGGGTTCCGTGCCTGACTACGAACCTTTTGTTATCCGAAACAGGCTTGGATAGTTTACCTAAACTTGATGATCAAAAACAATAATCCGTTGAATCCGTTCAATCCGTTGACAAAACTGTCCTCAGAAAGCCATGATTTATGATTGACCTGGCACCCCGTCACAAATACGGTCTACCGCTTTCTAACCCGGTGATGCCGGCGGCGGGAACCTTCGGCTACGGCGAAGCGTACCGCGATCTCGCGTACGAAGAGCTGGGCGCCATTGTCACCAATCCGGTCAGCTGGCGGAGCCGCTGTGCGGCTGACGGACCCCGCCTCGTCGTCCAGGGCGAGCAGGTCCTGGTGCACACCGGGCTGCCGAATCCGGGCGTGCGTCGCGTCATCCGCCGCTGGGCGCGGCGCTGGGCGCGGTTGGACGTGCCCGTCATCGTCCACGTCATCACTACCTCGCCTGAAGATGTAGCGCGTGCCTGCGAGCGGCTGGTTGGCGTGCGGAACGTGCACGGCATCGAGCTGGGGCTGGACGACGGCGCCGGTGTGGACGACGCGCTCGTGTTTCTGGATGCGGCGCGTTCCACCTGTCCGCTCCCGCTCATCGTGCGCCTGCCCTTTGACGGCATCGAGCGGCTGGCGCTGCCCCTGGCGGAGGCCGGCGTCGACGCGCTGACGCTCACCGCGCCGCCGCGCGGTCGGCTGCTGCACTCTGCCGGAGGAGCATCACCTGACACTGTGCGCGGACGGCTCTACGGGCCGGCGCTCTTCCCCATTCTGCTGCAACGGCTGGCGCAGTGGGCCGACGTGCTGCCTGTGCCGCTCGTGGCCTGCGGCGGCATCCGCACGTCGGAGGAGGCCCGCGCCTGCCTGGCTGTGGGCGCGACCGCCGTGCAGATCGACGCGCTGCTCTGGCGCGATCCCCAGATGCTGGCACGGATCGCCCGCGCGCTGGCGTCATCGGATTAGCATCCTATCGTTTTCTCACATTGGAATGGTATTTGCGTTCTTGGTTGATGTGTTATAAGCTGAGTCTGTGATCACAGGGAGACAATTGAGGAAACGCTGTGTTACGTGAACTGCACATCCAGAATTTTGCCATTATCGATGAACTACACCTGCATCTGGAGCCTGGCTTCAACATCCTGACCGGGGAGACCGGCGCGGGGAAGTCTATCCTTATCGACGCGGTGGATCTGCTGCTGGGCAGCCGGGCCGATCTATCCGCCATCCGGGCTGGCGAGCCACAGGCGCTGATCGAGGGAATGTTTGTGCTGAGTCCCCAGCAGCAGGCGGCGCGGGCCGATCTCCTGGCCCAGGAAGGAGTGGAAGGTGAGCGCCCCGACACGCTCTGGTTGAGCCGGCAACTGCGCGACGATGGGCGTTCCGTGGCGCGGGTCAATGGCACCGTCGTCTCCGTCACGCTGCTGGGCGAAATTGCCGAGGGACTGGTGGACATCCACGGTCAGAGCGAGCACCTCAGCCTGTTGCGTAGAGAGGAGCACCGCAATCTCCTGGATCGTTTCGCCGACCTGATGCCGCTTCGAGCCAAGGTGCGCGACGCGGTGCAGGCGTTGCAACAAGTTCGCAAGGAGTTACGCGCGCTGCAAGCGAGTGAGCGTGAGCGCATGCAGCGGCTGGATCTGCTGCGCTTTCAGGTCGATGAGATCACCAAAGCCGATCTGGAACCGGGTGAGCTAGAAACCCTGGAGTCCGAGCGCACGCGGCTGGTCAACGCCGAGCAGCTGACGCGGCTGGTCTCCAAGCTCATCATGGTCTTGGAAGAAGGCGTCGACGAGACCGAGACACCCTCGGTGCTGGATTTGCTGGGCGAGGTCGAGCGCGACATGCACACGCTGGTGCGCATCGACGAGAGCCTCACGCCCGAAGCAGATGCCATGGAGACCATCGGCTACGAGATCGACGAGTTGGTGCGCGGGCTGCGTGCCTACCTGGAGCAGATTGAGTTCAATCCCAAGCGCCAACGGTACGTTGAGGATCGGCTGGTGCTGCTCCGTCGCCTGCAGCGCAAGTACGGCAGCACCATCAAGGCGGTGTTGGCGCACGCGGAAAAAGCAGCGCGGGAGATCGATACGCTCACCGAGAGCGACGAGCGTATCGAGAAACTGACAAAGCGAGAAGCGGAGCTGCTGGAAGTCGTCGCAGAGCGCTGTTGGGCGCTGTCTGAGCGACGACAGGAAGCTGCTCAGGCATTGGTCGCTGGCGTAGAGGAAGAGTTGAACGATCTGAAGATGCAGGAAGCGCGCTTTGGCGTCAGTTTCCGGTGGGCAGACGACCCGGCTGGATTGCCATTGTCGGCGCCACTCCCGGCGGAGCGCCAGGTCACCTCCGACGCCACCGTCACCACGGAGGACAGCCCGGTGCAGCACACTGCGTTTGACGTCACAGGCATGGACCATATTGAGTTTCTCATCGCGCCCAACGTGGGGGAGGGGCTTAAGCCCATGGTCAAGATCGCATCAGGCGGTGAGACTTCGCGCTTGATGCTGGCGCTCAAGACCGTGCTCTCACGCGCGGATGAGACGCCGACGCTGATCTTCGACGAGATTGACCAGGGCATCGGTGGACGAATTGGAGCGGTTGTCGGTGCCAAACTCTGGCAGCTGACGGTGAGCGATGGTGCAGCTCGGCAGGTGCTCTGTGTCACTCATCTGCCGCAGCTGGCGGGATTCGGCGACGCGCACTTTGGCGTGCGCAAGGTCATGGAGAACGGTCGGACGATTACCCGCGTTCAGCGCCTGGAAGCGGACGAGCGAAATCAAGAACTCGCTCAGATGCTGGGCACGCCAAGAGCTGTGGGACTTCACGGCTCTCGGGAGATCTTGTCGGAAGCAGAACAAATTAAAGCGCGTGCGGAACGATAAGCTGAGGTCTTTATCCGGTAGGATGTTGTGCTCTCACCTTACTCATCGTCAACGACATGCTGCTGCATTTGGGATTTCGAAGCAAGTTAGTTGAAGGACACCCCCTCTGCGCCGTAGAATCTGCACAAATGAACGTAAAGCAAGCGAAGGTTGATGCGCGTGGCAACTATGACTGGAAACCGCCGAGCGCGTCCGAGCTATTCTCGAACCACTGTATTTGCCGCTAGATAGAAGCGGGTTATAATGGTGGAAGTCGG
>CAYVKR010000297.1:0-3164 GCA_964452025.1 uncultured Anaerolineales bacterium | reverse complement strand
AATCTGTGGTTAAACTTTCAGTCTGATCATGCGAAGTCCAAAAGAGCCCGAAATCCCTATGGGAAAAACGAAACCGTTCCAGGGCGGTTCAGACGCAATCAGTGGCTTACAATCATGTCTGCCATGCGCATCAACCCAGCGCGAATCAACCCCGGCCTCGTTTGCCTCGCTTTCGTCTGTACAGATTCTACGCCGTAGACAACGTTTTCGCCAGCTGACTCACTTCAAAATCCCGATATAATGCCTGATACCATGATCCAGGCGCAAGCCTTGGACCCGGTCTCGCGATAAATAGTATATCCGTAATAATCACAAAAGATAGTATTGACAATATGTAAATACTATGATAAAATCATAGAGACTGGAGGTAAAGATGCCCAGAGGTCGTAGGCACAGAGGGAAAGGGCCGCACCCAGGATGGGGACGGCGCATGCGCATCATGGAGCCCATGATTCTATTGTTGGTAGCCGAAGAACCGGCGCACGGCTATCTGTTGGCCGAGAAGCTGGAGAACGTCTTCGGCGTCCAAGGGCTGACGCCACAGGTGGTCTACCGCGCATTGCAGCGCATGGAAGCCGCCGAATGGATCGTCCCTTCGTGGGACATGGACAGCGCGCAAGGCCCGCCGCGCAAGGTATATGAAATCACACCGGCCGGCGAAACGGCGTTAGACGCCTGGGCGAAGCACATGCAGACGCTACAAGGCATGATCAGGACCTTTCTAACGCGCCACGAGCAGCACGCTGGCAGATAAATCCTCCTGTGTAGATTGGTCCTTTGTCATTTACCAATTTTCAACTGATATTGGAGGTGAAAAAGATGTTCGGATATGAACGCGGATTCGGTGGCGGTCGAGGTCGAGGCCGTCACGCCGGGCGAGGCTTCGGTCGAGGGTACGGTCGCGGCTTTGGCCCAGGACGAGGCGCCTGCTACAATTACTACATGACGCGCGGCACGTGGCCCGCGTGGTCACGTTGGGCTGGCGGACCGGGGTATGGGCGCTATATGGCTGCCCAGACCGTTGCTCCTAACGCCTGGACCGCACCAGCAGACGCGCCGACCGGTGAGGTTGCGCAGTTGCGCCAGGAAGTCCAAGAACTGCAAGTCCAGATTGACGAGGCACTCCAGCATCTATCTGACCTGAGCGCCTAAAGTTCCGTGGTGAAAGCCAACGGTGAACGTGTATACACCGTTGGTCTTCACTACCACTTGATAGTCTAACATCACCTAACATAACTGGAGGTTTACAGTGAAAGTTGCAATCAGTGCATCACGTGGCGACATCAACGCACCGGTCGATCCACGCTTTGGTCGCTGCCCCTATTACGTTTTTATCGACACAGAGACCAACGCAGCCGAGATCGTTCAGAACCAGGCCGCCATGGCCGGCGGTGGCGCCGGCATTCAGGCAGCGCAATCTGTCGTGGAGCGAGACGCTGCCGCCGTCATCACCGGCAATGTGGGCCCCAACGCCTTCCAGGTCTTCGACGCAGCGGGTGTGACCATCTACACGGCAGCCAATATGACGGTGAGCCAGGCGGTCGACGCGCTCAAAGCGGGCAATCTACCGCAAGTCGGCGCCGCCACCGGCCCCGCACACGCCGGGATAGGTGGACGCAGAGGGATGGGCATGAGTGTCGGCGGAAGCACACCCACGCCTACCAATGCCCCACCGACATCCCAGGACGAACTGAATGCGCTGAAACAAGAAGTCAGCGACCTGCGGAAATCCGTCGCCACGCTGTTGGAAAAAGCCGACGAGTTGACGAAGGATTCCTAATCTGAGGAGATGACGATGACCGGCACGACACTTAAAAGACAGAAGAACCAAGCACCAGAAGCGCGGGACGCTGCGCCGCCGGACATCCAAACGCCGACCGTCATCGACGTCGAGGCGCGCCCCATCACCCGAGAGCGCCCCACCCAAACGGCCTTGTTGATCGACCGAGGATTGGCGCTGCTCTCCAGCCTGGCCCGCCTCGCGCTGCTCTGGGTAGAAAACCGCGAGGAGCAAGCGCAGCGGATCACGCCAGCGCAACGGACTTCGACGACGTCCACACCAAAAGTACGCCGTTCAACTTCTTCACGCAGCAGCGGACGACGTCAGCGACGACGCCATCGAGGCAGAACAAACACGTAACAATGCTTTCACGTTTCACGTTTTTGTCTGAAGGAGGTGAAGATACGATGAGATACATTGCACGAGGACGCGGCGGCGGTGGTCGTGGCAGTGGCGGCGGACGCGGGCGCGGCGGCGGGAACAAGCCTGGTTCGGGCCCCGGCGGCGCCTGTGTCTGCCCTAACTGTGGGCACAGCCAACCGCACCAGGTCGGCGTCCCCTGCTACACGTTGACCTGCCCCAACTGTGGGACTAAACTGGCCAAAGCATAGACACGCGTTGGAACGTTGGAACGTTCAAACGTTCCAACGTTTCATATTCGCACACACAAAGGAAAAGGAGATACCATGCGCATCGCCGTATCAGCCGATAACGCTCAAGGATTAGAAAGTATCGCAGCCCATCATTTTGGACGCTGCCCCTACTACATTCTTGTCGATGTGGAAGATAACAAAGTCAAGAACGTTAAAGAGATTGCAAACCCCCATTACGATAATCACCGTCCGGGCGCCGTGCCCCAGTTGATCCACGAGCACGGTACCGACGTGATGTTAGCCGGTGGCATGGGCCGCCGGGCCATCACACTCTTCCAGCGTTACGACATTGAGGCTTACACCGGCGCTTCAGGCACCGTGCGCCGCGCCATCGAGCAGTACCTGGGCGGCATGCTGGAGGATGCGCGCCCCTGCAAGGAGCACACCGGCGGGGATCAGACGCATGATCACGAATACGACGACGAGCACGGCGAGATCGGACGCCTGCGCGAAGAGATCGCCGCGCTGCACAAGCAGATCGCCGAGGCCGGCGAGCGGCTGGACGCGCTAACCTAGGCTATGATCACGCTGACCTGCGTCGTCGAGGATAGCCCCGCCCCGCCGCTCAAACACGAGCACGGTCTCTCCGTCTGGATCGAGACGCCGGAGGGCAACGCGCTCTTCGATACCGGCGGCAGCGGCAACGTGCTGCTCCACAATCTGACGTACCTGGGCTTTGATCCCGGCACGCTGGACGCCGTCGCGCTCAGCCACGCGCACTACGACCACAC
>CAYVKR010000296.1:0-3174 GCA_964452025.1 uncultured Anaerolineales bacterium | reverse complement strand
GCAACGCACCTACGCTTACCACGCTCTGCTGGTCACAATTCACCCACCCGTGCATACACAAGCCATGTTTCGAGCACTTGAAGGGGCGTTGCACCTGGCTAATTGCTAATGCCGTAATTTCAGTGCGTACAGTATAACGACAAAATGTAAAGGTCCAGTCAACAATTCCCTAAAGATCTACTGAGCCCCGCTACACCCTGTAACATCGTTAGGAGGAAGGTATCTGTCACGTTGAATTTGTGCATGAGTCTGCTAGAGCTGAGTGGCCTGCCGATTCCCCCCTGAACACTAATTATAAAGTTGCTCACCGTATTGTCAATCAAATCTCGCAAATATAATATCACAAAACGCAAAAGTGCACAAATTATCAATCACAATATTTTGCACGCGACTGGTATGGACCAGTCAGCGAGGCAAAGTCTGTTGAGCCGCAGATAAGCAGCGCCAAGCCGGAGGGGGGAGCCGCCTAGTGTTCACTGTTAATGCGCCGACTTCGATCCCTACGACTAGATTCGGTGAATGATGATGAAATTTGGTGTTTCCACACGGTTTGCCAGCGCAACCGCGAGAACTCAAGGCGCTATCGCGCCGGGCATCGGCTTACGTCGACGCAGGTTGCCATCCGCGCAGGCGGCCACTCAGCCCATGGCCTCGGCAAGCGACTTCGGTCGGGAAATAGGTTAGACTGAACGTTTCGTGGCAGCCCCAACGCTCACATCACGTGAACCGCTACATCATACAAGAGGTGTACGTCGCCGCTCTGTTACAGTCTCCGCGCGGTGATGAGGAAGAAGGGGAGGTGCGCGATCTCGGCCCACGCTCCGACGTTTGTGACGTGCGCCGCACGCCAGCCCTCGATCCGGGCCAGCCGCGCGCACGGCGAAGCCGCGTTCCGCCAGCAGAGGGGACAGCCTGCATCCCCCGCGCGGATCGCCCCCGGCGCAGCGCGTCAGTTTCCTTCACAAGAGGATCGTGCCAAGGCCCTCAAAGCATCCCACCGATGACGCTCACAAAGGCGTGTAAATCATCGAGATGCTCATGGAGAATATCGTAAACCCAATCGTAATCTACCTTCCAGTAAACGTGGACGAGCATATTACGAAATCTAGCCATCTGTTGGAGGTTTTTGCACAGAGGAGAAGGTAGCATATCCTCTCTGCCCAGCGAGTCGAAACACGCAGCATACGACGCTGGTACCTGGTGCAATCTCTCCGCACTGATGTGAAAGCAAATCTGAATCGCAGCCTCAATGGCAATCAAGAGCCGATAACAAGCCAGATCCAGCACATCCTGATCCCCGAGAAACTGCTCCCGCGAAAGGGTACGCATCTGTTCCAAGCGCTCCAGAGACTGCTCGATATCGGCAAAGCGAGCTTGTATCAGATCCAGATTGAGCGTCATGCCGTCATCGCCTCCTTTAATGCCTGCTCACGCAGCGGACGGATATCGAGATAGCGGGTTAGCGTCTCCACCGTCCAGCGCACCCGCAGCGGTTCATCTCGACTGAAGAGCAGGCGCCCACGCTGCAACACCTGGTAGCGAAATCCAAGGGGAGCCTGATTCAGCGCCAGCAAGTCAACAGGTGGCGCCTTATGCAACGACGTCATCGTGGATAATGACTGCTCCAAAGATTCTAGAGAGGAGAATAGGCAATGGCGAATCTCTTGGAGATCTTGCACATGCCAATAGACGGCTATATCTATATCACGAAAGGGCAAGGACGTTAGAATCGAGCCATGCACATAAGCAAACGCTGCCTCTGGCTGGATTTGCAATGTCTCCCGCAGATGCGCAAGTAAGGCTTCCCGTACGTCTGTTGGATATCGGAACATGGATGCCCTCCAGGTAGCCCAAAATAGAAAGAACGCCCAAAAGAACCAGATGATGTCCATCATTATAATCACACTGGCGGCAAAATCAACAGTATGCACCCCAGGGATTTCGAAGCAAGTCCGCTGGTGAAAACGCCCTCTGTACCGTAGAAACTGCGTAGACGAAAGCAAGGCAAACGAAACTGGGGTTTATGCGGGAAGGAAACATGATGGGAAGTCGCCTATGGCGTTTGAGTTACCCTGGAACTACTTCGTTTGTCCCCCAGAGCAAGCCCTGGACCCAACTTCGCAGCGAGCCACGAGGTACGCGTACGCGATCTAAATCGGCAGCCCCAACGCTCACATCACGCGAACCGCTACATCATACAAGAGGCGTACGTCGCCGCTCTGTTACAGCCTCCGCGCGGTGATGAGGAAGAAGGGGAGGTGCGCGATCTCGGCCCACGCTCCGGCGTTTGTGACGTGCGCCGCACGCCAGCCCTCGATCTGGGCCAGCCGCGCGCGCTCGGCGTCCGTCAGCGGCAGGCCGCGCAGCAGATCGAAGCGGGCCGACTCCGGAGGCACCAGCCGGTCGAAGAGGTCGACGCGCACGGCGAAACCACGCTCTTCCAGCCACAGGGGCAGCCTGCGGCCCACGCGCGGATCGGCCCCGGCGCGCCGCAAAGCCGCCAGCCAGAGATCGCGCGTGGCGATCTCCGGCGGATGCTCCATCATGCCGCCGTAGTCCGGCTCCAGCGCCACCAGCGCCCCACCCGGCGCCAGCACACGCACGATCTCGTCCAGCGCCGGCTTCAGCGGCGTGATCCAGAACAGCGTCAGCTGGCTGAAGACCAGGTCGAAGGCCGCGTCGGCGAAGGGCAGACGGCGCGCGTCTCCGCCCACGGGAAAGATGTCGCGGACGTCGACCCCGCGCAGCGCGCGCGCCCGGCGATCCAGCGCCACCACGGAGCCGCCGGCCCGCCGCGCCAGCTCGCCCGTCACCGCGCCGCGCCCCGCCCCCAGATCCAGCACCCGTTGCCGGTGGGCGATGCCAACGCGGCGCAGCACGCGCGCCCGCGCCGGTCGCAGCCACCGCGCCTGCGCCTCCAACAACGCCCGCTCCGGTAAATCCGCCGCTCGCACCATTATGGCTCCTGACGTGTAATTCGTGACTACATTGTACCACGGTTGCGCGGCGAACCGTCCGGATGATGAGGGATTTCGAAGCGAGTCCGCTAGTGAAAACCGTCCTCTGTATCGTAGAACCTGCGTAGGCGAAGGCAAGGCAAACGAAGCCGGGGTTGATGCCGGAGGGAAACATGATGGGAAGCCGCCTATGGCGTTTGAGCGACCCTGGAACTGC
>CAYVKR010000295.1:0-3186 GCA_964452025.1 uncultured Anaerolineales bacterium | reverse complement strand
ATATCTTGCGTGCGTTGTTCTTTTCAAAAACGATGGTACTGAAGTAACTGGTAGCACACCGAGCTTAGGACTTTTTCCGGTAGAGGCAAGAACCTCTTCTCGAACATATTGGACAAATTCGCAAAATACGGTATACTCTTACGATGTAGATGTAAAAGTGATTAGAAATTAAAAGGCTGGAGGCTAGTGTGGCAAATACGAAATCGGCCAAAAAGGCGATTCGCAGTTCTCATCGTAAGTGGTTACAGAATCGGCACACCAAGGGAAAAATGCGCAGCGCTGTAAAAGCGGTGGAAAACGCCATTGAAGAGGGTGATGCTGAGTTAGCGCAGCAATTGATGTCCAAAGCAGCTAAAGAATTGGACAAAGCCGCCAATAAGCACGTCATTCATAAGAACAAAGCCGCGCGGCTCAAGTCCCGGTTGATGCGTCAGATCAGCCATCTGTAGCCAAGGGAGATTTTCAAGCGGGATGTGATCTGATACGTTCTGTCTGACCGCTCCGCTATTCCAAGGTCCGAAGGGGATGCCTTCGGACCTTTTGACGTATACGTTAGTCCTCACCTAACTGTGCCGCGCGAACGTAAGCGGCCCAGATAGCCCGCGAGAGCACGGTGCGGAAGCCCCCTTTTTCCAGCTGATAGAGCGCTTCGGCGGTAGTCCCGCCCGGTGAGGTGACCTGGTTACGCAGCGTCGCCTTGTGCAGACCGGCCTGCTTGGCGTAGCGCGCGGAACCGATCACCGTTTGATTGACCAACTCCTCAGCAATACGCCGTGAGAAACCCAGATGCACGCCGGCGTCGATCATGGCTTCCATGAATAGAAAGACGTAGGCCGGTCCGGTGCCCGAAAGCGCCGTAGCCATGTCCAGCTCTTTCTCCTCGGTAGCGTAGACACTCTCCCCTAGCGCGCTGAGCAGGGTTTTTGCATATTCCATCTGCTTTTCGGTGACCGCATCCGTGGCTGTCCACATGGTGATACCTGCGCCGATCTGGGCGGGCGTGTTGGGCATGGCGCGGACGATGGCGGTGGTGTTCAGGCCCTGCCGAATGGCGTCGATAGTGACGCCAGCCGCAATGGAGAAGACCATCGCGGCTTCCTGGAGGTGACCTCGTAGTTCTGTCAACACGCGCGGCATAACCTGCGGCTTGATGGAGAGGAACACCAGCGTGGCTTGCCGGGTGGCTTCCACGTTGTCCGTCGTCGTACGGATGCTGTACCGCCTCTCCAACTCCGCGCCTCGTTCCGGGCGAGGGTTGGTCGCGATGATGTGATTGGCATCGATGACCTTTTGACGCAGAAGCCCCTTGACCAACGCTTCTCCCATGGTGCCACAGCCGATGATAGCAATTGTAGATAACATCTTATCTCCTCTCTTCCTGATGGTCTATTCTGTATCGGGACTCAGGGCAAACATCATCGCCAAGAAGTCGGCACGTTCTACGGTCGTCATAGGACGCGGGCGCCCGTACTCCTCCAGTAGTGCCGTTTTCATCTCAATGCTCAGGAGACGTCCTTCGTAAAACGTGTAACGCATGATAAACTCCTGCCGCACGGCCTCATCCCACATCTGATCGAAGAAGAAATTCCCCGGACCGTAATGGATAAAAGTGTCGCCATGGAACTCCATGGGCTTCACCCAGTGCGCCTGGCTCCCGTGGGCGATGATCGCACCGGCCTCAGCGTACATGCGCAGATCCCACAAATGCTCGCGCGGCGGGACGTATTGATCCATTTCCATCTGTTGCAACGTAACGATGGGCAGATAACCCTGCTCGCGCAGGGCGCGAACCTGCTCTAATATAAGCGCGTGTTGCTCCGGCGTGGCGCAGAGCGCGGCGCCCGGACGCTCTTCGCTGGCAAAGACCCCGGCACGACTGGTGTTACAGCCGAGAAAGGCGATGCGATTGCCGTTGTGCGTGATCGTCAACGGTCGGGTGGCGTCTGCGATGTCCGCGCCGCCGCCGTACCAGCCCCAATCTCGCTCACGGTACATCTCCAGCGAGTGCGTGATCCACTGATAGCCCTTATCGCCCAGATGATTGCCGGTCAGCTCGATAACGTTGGTGCCAATCTCCTCCAGCAGTCCGATGTAGCGGTCGTGGGAGCAGAAAGACAGGGCCCCGCTGGGCGCCACCGTGCAATCTGGCTTGAAGGAGACTTCGTTGCTTACGTGGACCACGTCGGCGTCTACGAACCAGGGTTTGACGTCCTGCGCGGGATAGGTGACTGAGGTGCGCTCAATGAGGCGAGCCGTGCCGCGCGTGATAGCCGTGACGCCTGTCATGGCCACCAGCGTCAGCGCCTCTGGATCCCGGTTGACGAAGGTGTCGGGCTTTGACGCCAGCAAGCGCAGCGCATCTGGACGGGAGGCGCTGTGCAGCGTGAGCGACGCCGTCAGCGGATACTGGGCAGCGTCCCACGTCTTGGACGTCGGCAGCTGTCCATCGACGCGGAGCACCTTCCAGCGCGGCGTCAGCTGATCGAAGGGCAGAATGGCCCAGGCGCCGGTCTGCTCCGCCGTTGAGAGCAGGACGTCTTCCGGCGCTACCTGTACGTGCTCCTCACTGGGTGGGCCGAGCATCGGACTGAGCGCGCGCACCGTGTCCGTGGTGACCAGCAGCGGATGCTCGACAAAAGCATTCACCGGCTGACCGGCCCAGGCTTGCGCCAGGTGCGTGCTGCTGATGGCGTCCTGCACGGTAAAGAAAGGCGCGGCGACGACGTAGGTCCACGTTCCAACGGGCTGGCCCTCTGACGATTCTGTGCTCATCTGCACCACCGCGTCGCCTTGATCGACCCACGTGAACTGTTCCGGCTGTGCCGCGATCTCTGCCTGGAACTGCGCGCAGGCCGCTGCTGGGACAGCGGGTGCGCATCCGGCGGTGACAGGGAAGGCGGGCGTCGGCGTGGGAGAGGGTGTGAGTGTCGCGGTCGGTGTCGGCGGCTTCGGCGTGCGCGTCGGCGTCGGGGTCGGGCCGACGGTGGGGGTAGCGCAGGCACTCAAAAACAGGGCGAGCGCCGTGAGTGCGCCGATGAGATAAATCGATTTTGTCCTGGCTTCCGTGTATTTTGTCCTCAAATCGTACCTCCTGAAGAGGCATTTTGCCTGGAGGCAGGGATTTGTCAAGGAGGGATTTCGAAGCGAGTCTGCTGGTGAAAACGCCCTCCGTACCGTAGAAACTGC
>CAYVKR010000294.1:0-3204 GCA_964452025.1 uncultured Anaerolineales bacterium | reverse complement strand
CAGCTACAAAAGCCCCCAGAGGCGCGGTGAGGACACCGGCCTCAACCAGTGAAGATTTGAGCCGCCGGATGTGGGCCGGGCCAGTGCCGCAGCAGCCGCCAACGAGGCGGACGCCCCATTCGGCGAACTCGGCCAGGGTCGCGGCGAAGGGCTCCGGCTCCAGGGTGTAGACCGCGCGCCCGCCGACGTTCTCCGGCATGCCGGCGTTGGGCAGCACGGAGACCGGGCGGTTGGTCAGCGCCAGCAGGCGGCGGACCGCACCGCGCATCTCCTCGGGGCCGGTGGAGCAGTTCATGCCGATGACGTCGACGGGCAGCGCGGCCAGCGTCACCAGCGCCGCCTCGACGTCGGGGCCAGTGAGTATATGCCGGCCCGCCTCCAGCGTCATCTGCGCCTGGATCGGCAGCCGCACGTCCAGCGCGTCGAAGGCGCGCCAGATCCCGTGGATCGCCGCCTTGAGCTCTAGCAGATCCTGCTGCGTCTCCAGCAACAACAGATCGACGCCGCCTGCGATAAGCGCTCGCGCCTGCTCAGCGTAGACGTCGACCAGCGCGTCAAAGGTCACGTCGGAGAGCGCGGGTTCGTCCAGCGAGGGCAGTTTGCCCGTCGGCCCCATAGTCCCGGCGACGAAGCGTCGTGTGCCGGTCGCTGCCTCGACCTCGTCGGCTACGGCCCGGGCCAGCGCCGCCGCCTCGCGGTTGATGGCTTCCACGCGATCCGCCACGCCGAACTCCGCCAGCGTCAGCCGGTTGCCACGGAAGGTATCCGTCTCCACCGCTTCGGCGCCCGCGTCGAAGTAGGCGCGGTGCACGTCGGCCACGACCTCGGGCCGGTGTAGCACCAGCATCTCGTTGAGTCCTTCGACTGTGCTCAGGACAGGCTCCTCGGTGCGCACGCCGCCGAAGTCCTCGGTGGTCAGATCGCGCTTCGCCAGCTCCGTGCCGGTCGCGCCGTCGAAGAGCACCACGTGATCCGCCAGCGCGTCCAGGTACCGGCGATGGGTAAACGGCCTGTCAAAGCGATTTTTCGTCATGCGTCCTCCTGTGTCTGCATCCGTCCATGATAAAGGGGGATTGGGAAATGACAAATGAAGAATGGGGAATGAGGATTTGACGTGACAACGTGTCCAACATCCAGCATCGAGAAACCAGGGATTTCGAAGCGAGTCCGCTGGTGAAAACGCCCTCCGTATCGTAGAACCTGCGTAGGCGAAAGCAAGGCAAACGAAGCTGAGGTTGATGCGAGAGGGAAACATGCATGATGGGAAACCGCCTATGGCGTTTGAGCCACCTTGGAACTGCTTCGTTTGCCCAACCAGGGTATTGTTTGGTAAAATCGCCAAACGTGGTATCATGCGCTAAGCTGGTTGCAATGAACAGAGTCAAGAAGGAGTAACTATCTATGAAAAACATTACTGTAATTGGTGTCGGCTACGTCGGTCTGGTCAGCGGCGCGTGTTTTGCCGATTTAGGCAACCGGGTGACCTGTCTGGACATCAACGAGGAGCGCATTGAGAACCTGAAACAGGGCATTATGCCAATTTATGAGATCGGACTGGAAGACCTCGTGGAACGCAACGTCGCCGCGGACCGTCTCTTCTTCACGACCTCCTACGAGGAAGCGCTCAAAGACGCCGACTTCGCCTTTATCGCCGTGGGCACGCCCTCGGGCGTCGACGGAGAGGCCGATCTGCGCTACGTGCGCATGGCTGCCGAGACCATCGCCGACGTGATGGATCACCCCATGATCATCATCAACAAGTCGACCGTACCTGTGGGCACCGGCGACTGGGTCGCCGAAATTATCCGCCAGCGCAACCCCGATGCCCCTGATTTTGCCGTCGTCTCCTGCCCGGAGTTCCTGCGCGAAGGCTCCGCCATCACCGACTTTATGAATCCTGACCGCATCGTTCTGGGCTCCACGGACCCGGAAGCCGCCGAGAAGGTCGCCCAACTGCACCTCCCGCTGCGCAGCACCATCATGATCACCGATCTGCGCACGGCAGAGATGATCAAGTACGCCTCGAACGCCTTCCTGGCTGCCAAGATCTCCTTTATCAATGAGATGTCCAACGTCTGCGAGGCGCTGGGGGCCGACGTGAAAGAGGTCGCCGCCGGCATGGGGCTCGATAAGCGTATTGGCCCGCATTTCCTGGACGCGGGTCTGGGCTGGGGCGGCTCCTGTTTCCCCAAGGACGTGAGGGCGCTAGCGTACATGGCGGAGACCGAGGGGCGCCATCCGCACCTGTTGCACGCCGTCATGGACATCAACGCTGACCAGCGTAAAGCGCCGGTGCGCAAGTTGCAGGAACTGCTAGGCGACGATCTGGAAGGCAAGACGGTAGGGCTGCTGGGACTCGCCTTCAAGCCGACGACGGACGATATGCGCGACGCGCCGTCCATCGACATCGCCCACCACCTGATGCGAGCGGACGCCAAGGTGCGGGCTTACGATCCGGCTGCCATGGAGAACGCGCGGCGTGTCCTGCCTGAAATCGAGCTGGTAAACAACGCCTACGAGGTCGCCGACGGCGCCGATGCACTCATCCTGGTCACAGAATGGAATGAGTTCAAGAACATGGACCTGAAGCGCGTTCACGCGCTTATGGACAAGCCGATCCTCATCGACGGGCGCAACATCTACGACCCCGTCGAGGTGCGCGAACTGGGCTTCCAGTATCGGGGGATCGGGCGCGGCTACGACGGCAAAGGCGTCGAAAACGGGTAAGTGAACCTCGTTTTGAGATCTCGGAGATCTGTGACGCTGCACCGACAAGCAACCGGCAGCGTCCAGAAAGAACAAACTTCGCAGGATTGCCTCGTAACGAGATCTCCGAGATCTATCATCACAGTTGACAGTTGGAGGAGATGTTGAATCTTTTGAAAACGACGTTAGATAACGGCTTGCCCGTGCTACTGCGGGAGAGTCACACGGCGCCCGTCGTGACGTTCTGGGTCTGGTACCGGGTCGGCAGCCGCAACGAGCATTTGGGCATCACAGGCGTCTCCCACTGGGTCGAGCACATGCTCTTCAAGGGCACGGAGCGTTGGCCCCGCCGTGAGTTGGACCAGAGTCTGGCACGGGTCGGCGGCTACTTCAACGCCATGACCTGGTACGATTTCACGGCCTACTTCGAGACACTGCCCGCGCACAAATTCGAACTGGCGCTGGACCTCGAAGCCGACCGCATGGTCAACGCGCTCT
>CAYVKR010000293.1:2154-3240 GCA_964452025.1 uncultured Anaerolineales bacterium | reverse complement strand
CGACAACGGCGATCAGCACCAAAATCAACGCGTACTCAACCAGACCCTGACCTTCTTCACGTGGCAGATACAACATTTTGTTTTCCTCCTCTGGAAATAATGAACATCGTTTATCAACCTGACTGTATTCTAACAAAGTACCTCTCACCTGACAATAGGAATTTAGTACTGCCAACGCCTTTGCCAAAAAGCGCCCGCAGGCCGCTTCCTCCCGTCAACCCGGCATTTCACGAACGCCAGAATCGTTATATAATCCGTCTTAATGAAGAGAGAACCATGCACCGGCACGATACTACGACTGGCGTCCCAATCGCCGCGACGGCGGGCGATGCTGCGCTGGCTTGACGTCGCCTTTCACGCCACGCCAGCCGACATCGACGAGACGCCGCGAAGCGACGAAGCACCGGCGGCGCTGGCGGTCCGACTGGCCCGCGCCAAGGCCCACGCCGTCGACGGCAGCGTCGGCCCCGGCTGGATTCTGGCAGCGGACACCGTCGTGGCGCTGGCGGGCGTCTCTCTGGGCAAACCGGCGGACGCGGCGGAGGCCCGCCTGATGCTGTGCCGCCTGCGGGACGCCGCCCACCCGGTCCACACCGGCGTGACGCTCTACGACGCTGCTGCAAAGCGGACGCTCACCCGGCGCGTGACCACCCACGTCAAGATGCGCCCGTATAGCGACGCAGAGATCGAGGCGTACGTCGCCAGCGGAGACCCCTTCGACAAGGCCGGGGGGTACGCCATCCAGCATCCGGATTTCGCGCCCGTGGCCCACGTCGACCGCTGCTACGCCAACGTCATGGGCCTGCCACTCTGCGCCGTCGCCGCCCTGCTGCGCGATGTAGGATTCCCACTCTCCCTAGATCTGCAGCAACTCTGCCTGGACAAATTCGGGTACCCCTGTCCCGCCATCGACGAGGGTGAGCGGATATGAGACAGAGCGCGCTGCTGCTCCTGGCACTGATGATCACCTGGGCGAGCTGCACCGGCGCCCCACCCTCGCCGACGCCCACCGCCACGGCGACGATCCAACTGCCGACCGCCACCCCGGACATCGTCGGGCCGGAGACGGTCGGGCGACAGTTTCTC
>CAYVKR010000293.1:0-2054 GCA_964452025.1 uncultured Anaerolineales bacterium | reverse complement strand
ATCATGGAGGATGGCGCCTGGTGGATCAACTGGCAGCGCGGCGTGATCTGGCCCGATCTCGCCGACGGCAACACCTTTGGCGGCGAGTACCAGGTTCCGCCGCGAGCCAACATCTACGATAGACACGGCGCAGGCCTGGCGGTGCCCAGCACCATCGTCACCGTGGGGGTCATCCCAGGCCAGATCGCGGACGAGCAGGCGCTGCTGACGGACCTTTCCGAAGCGCTGAGCCTAAGCGCAGAGGAGATCCAGGCGACCTATGCCGGTCAACCGGCCAACTGGTTTATTCCCCTCGCCGATATCAGCGGTGAGGAGAGCGCCCGCTATGACGCGCTGCTCGCCCAGCCGGGCGTCGAACGACGGGAACGCGCCGGGCGCGCCTATCCGCTTGAGGGCGTCGGCGCGCCCGGCGTGGGCTGGGTCTCGCCGATTCCGGCGGAGGCCGTGGACGAGTACAAACGCCAGGGCTACCGCGCCGATGCGCGCGTCGGCGTCGCCGGGCTGGAAGCGTGGGGCGAGCGGATGCTGGCCGGCAAGAACGGCGGACGCCTCTATATCGTCGATGCGGAAGGAAACTATCTCCGCAGCGTGGCCGAGCGGGAGCCGGAACGGGGGCGCGCCCTCACGAGCACATTGGATCGGGTCCTGCAGAAGCACGCCGAAAACATTCTTGGCGATCGACGCGGCGCCATCGTCGCGCTGGACCCAAAGACGGGCGCGGTGCGCGCGCTGGCCAGCGGGCCCGGCTTCGACAGCAACACCTTCGTGCGCCCCACCGACGAAGCAGAGCGGCAAGCGCTGCTCAACAACCCGGATCGTCCCCTGCTGAACCGCGCGATCCAGGAAGCGCACGCCTGCGGCTCCGTCTTCAAGATCGTGACTATCGCCGCCGCCCTGGAGAGCGAGACCGCCATCGCGCAGAGCGGCTTCTTCTGTCCCGGCTACTGGGACGGGCTGGGGGCTGAGAATCGCAAGACCTGTTGGCTAGAAACCGGCCACGGCGACATCAACCTCCAGGATGGTCTGACGGCGTCCTGCAACGTGGTCTTCTACGAGGTCGGAAAACGGCTACATCTGGCAGACGCGGAGATCCTGCCGACCTACGGCGCGGCCTTTGGGTTGGGCCAGCGTACAGGACTGGAGGCGCTCTACGAGATCCAAGGGCTGATGCCAACCCCCCAATGGAAGCAGGATACGTACCTGGAAGGCTGGGCCACCGGCGACACGGTCAACTTGGCCATCGGCCAGGGCTTTATCCTGGTCACCCCGCTCCAGGTAGCGCGCATGCTGGCCGCTATCGCCAACGGCGGGACCCTCTACCAACCCTATCTCGTGGAGAAGATCGGCGCCAATAACGTCGCGGCAGAGGAGCTCACCACGCCCGTTGCCACCGGGCAGCTGCCGCTTTCGGGAGCCAACCTGGCGACCATCCAGGATGCCTTGTTGGGCGTGACCAGCCGGTCGTTGGGCACAGCCAGCCACCGCTTCGAGGGGCTCGACGTCCCCGTGGCCGGCAAGACCGGCACCGCTCAGGCGCCTGGGGAATCCGCGCTGCCCCACTCCTGGTTCGCGGGCTATTTCCCCGCTGACAATCCCGAGCTCGCTATGGCGGTGATGGTGGAGAACGCCGGAGAAGGCTCCGTGGTCGCCGCGCCCCTGTTCCGGCAGGTCGTCGAAGCCTACTATGGACTCCCGATCACGCCCCTGCCAGAGAACCCAGACCTGCCCTCAGAGCCAACGCCCACCGACACGCCCTGAGGCAGACAGAACAACGGCAAATTCCATAACATCCAACCCGTGACTTTGGTGAAAAAAGCCTGTTTACCGCAGAGAGCGCAGAGGACGCTGAGAGAAAATCCATAGCATGTTTAACTATTTTTTGCATTTCGTCGGATCTCATGATAAAAAGCTATAGCAAACCTAAGAATCTCCGTGACCTCTGTGTGCTCTGCGGTTAGATCGACCTTTTTTCAGTAGAGTCAACCCGTAGGTTAGTTGCAAGTTGCAAGTTAGTTAGTGTCATCAGGTTTTCGCCATAAATGGACGATCATGTT
>CAYVKR010000292.1:0-3252 GCA_964452025.1 uncultured Anaerolineales bacterium | reverse complement strand
AACCTTTTCTCATTGTAACATAGAGCTTAATGAAATGACAACCACTTTTCTGAAATAGACCTTTAGGAAACGCGGGAGCCGATCCCCGGTTGACAGGCGCACGTTTAATTTTACAATCGGACCACTGGGAGGGCATTTTCAACATGAAGATGGATTTGGAGAAGGCGGCAGAGCGGGGCAACCCGTCCTTCGTCTGGCGCGAGGGCCAGGAGCGGCGTCTGCGAATGATTCGCCGGTATGCGCCGCTGGCGGGTAAGCGTGTGTTGGACGTGGGATGTGGCATCGGCATGTATCCCACGGCGTTTTTGCGTTACACCGATGACGTGGTCGGCATTGAGATTGAGCTGGAGCGCGCGCAACAGGCGCACGAAAAGGCCGCCGTCACGCAGGCGCGCGGCGAGGAGCTACCTTTTCCCAACGACGCCTTCGATATCGTTCACTCCCACGAAGTACTGGAGCACGTCGCCGACGACCGGCGCGCCGTCCAGGAGATGGTGCGCGTGGCGCGACCGGGCGGGCGCATCGTCATCTTCGTCCCCAATCGGCTCTACGCCTTCGAGACCCACGGCATCTATTGGCGCGGCACATATCACTTTGGCAACAAACCCTTCGTCAACTGGCTGCCCACGCCGCTGCGGGATCGATTGGCGCCCCACGTGCGCGCCTACACGGAGCGCGGACTGCACCGCCTTTTCGCGGGCTTGCCAGTGCGCGTCGTCGTCCACACCCAGATCTATCCCGGCTACGACAACATTGTGGCGCGCAAACCACGGCTGGGCCATCTACTGCGTCGCTTGACCTACGCCCTGGAGCAGACACCGCTGCGCGCTTTTGGACTTTCCCATTTTTTGGTCTTGGAAGTTGAGGAAGGAACACAGGGAGAACCGCCCGCCCGAAGGGGGAGTTCACATGGGGCAAAATAACAGGCCTCAGCAGGGTGAAGCAGAGCGTCCCTATCTTGCCCTGGTAGCGATTCGCGACGCCACAGACATGCCCACCCTACTTCGCATGACCTGCGCCCTGGCGCGCGCCCACGACGGTCAGGTACGGCTCTTAACGGTGAGTGCCTCCGGGGAGCATCCCGACTGGTTGGAGATTCCTCCGCGATACGCCGACGTGCCCATCGACGTAGTGGTGCGCGCCAGCCTGGATGCCGCGCAAGGTATTCTGGAGGAAGTACGCGCCGTGCAGCCGGAAACGTTGATCCTGGGCTGGAGCGGGCACATCACCCGCGGACGGTATCTTCTGGGCAAAACGCTCGACCCAGTGATTCAAAACTCGCCCTGTGACGTGCTCCTGGTGCGGGGGGACGATCTCGACAAAATTGAGCGCGTCCTCATCCCCGCCTCCGGCGGCCCCAACGCGCCCGAAGCCTTTAAAATCGCCCAGGCTGTCGCGCCAGAAGCCGAGATCACGGCGCTCTACGTTGCCATGGAGCATCTGGGCCAGCCAGAGATCCTCGCTGGCAAGCAGCACCTGGACGCGACAGTGCGGGAACTGCCCTACGCCGAGAAAATCCGCCGGCGCGTGGTGGTGGCGAAGAATCCCATCAAAGGCATCCTGCGCGAGACCAAACAGGGCTACGACCTTTTGCTGCTGGGCGCCGGCGAGGAAAGCGTACTGGATCGCTTTATCTTCGGTGACATCCCCCAGGCGATCCTCTCCCAATCCTCCATCCCCACTGTCGTCGTCAGACGACGGCTGAGTCAGCTGAGCACGTTGCAGCGCCGGGTGCTGACTCGGCTCCTTGATGTGCTGCCGAACCTCACACCCCACGAACAGGCCGAGGCTTACCGCACCATCCGCCGCGGGGCGCGTCCGCGCATCGACTTCTGGGTGATGATCGCCCTGGCCTCTGCACTGGCGGGATTAGGCCTGCTGCTCAACAGCCCAGCGGTGATCATCGGGGCGATGCTGGTCGCGCCTTTCATGAACGCCATCCTAGGCATCGGATTGAGCATCATCATGGGGGACGTGCGACTGCTCCTCCGTGCGTTCACCACCTCCCTGCGGGGGGCGCTGCTGGCGGTTTTCATGGGCTTTCTGGTCACCTGGCTTGTACCCGGCGCTCAGCCTACGGCGGAGATACTGGTGCGCACACACCCCACGCTGCTGGATCTGGTCGTGGCGCTGGTGGCGGGGGCCGCGGCGGCGTACGCCACCTGTCGACCCGAGGTCTCCGCTGCGCTGGCAGGCGTCGCTATCGCCGCTGCCCTGGCGCCGCCGCTGACCACCGCAGGCATCGGGTTGGCGATGAGGGAGTGGCGAATCGCCTGGGGTGCAGCCCTGCTCTTTACCACCAACTTTATCGCCATCTCGGCGGCGGGCGCCTTGATCTTCCTCTGGCTGGGCTTCCAACCGCGTCCCGGCGACATCGACCGCGACAGAGTACTGCGGCGCGGGGCCTGGGGCATTCTTGTGCTCCTGGTATTAGTCAGCGTGCCACTGGGCGTCCTGACACTCTCTTCCCGGCGCGAGGCACGGTTGGAACGGGAAATCCACGCAGCACTGGAGACGGAGCTCCGGGAACAGTTCAACGCTCAGGTCATCGCGTGGGTGCTCCAGGGGCAAGATATGGAAGGTGCCCTACAGATCGATGCCACCATCCGCGTAGTCCAGCCGCTCACCTACGAGCAAGCGCGTGATCTCCAAGAACAGATCGCCGCGCGCCTGGAGCGGCCCGTAGCTCTCTCTGGGCATGGTCCCCACGGCGCGGCTGCGAGCCTACGTCCCGCCGGCGCCGACAGCGACCCCACCGCCAACATCCACACCCACGTCGACGGCGACTAATACCCCATTACCTACAGCGACGGCGACAGCAACGGAGACTCCCAGTCCCACGTTCACCCCGACAATAATCCCGACTGTTACCCCTCAGCCGATGGAAGTGACACTTATGCCCACCGCTGAGGGTGACATTGTCCCATGAGACCACCCTCAGCGGTGGGAGGCGGCTAGAAGACTACAGCGGCCAGAGCCAGAGCAGCATCGGAACGGTGATCGCCGTGATAAGCAGCTCCAGGGGTAATCCCAGCCGCCAGTAGTCGGTGAACTCGTAGCCGCCGGGTTCAAAGACCAGCACGTTCGCCTCGTGCCCGATGGGCGTCAGGAAAGCGCACGCGCCGCCGATGGCGACGGCGACCAGGAAAGGATCAATGGAAACCCCCAGGCCCCGCGCGACGCTCACCGCGATGGATGCCATCAACACCACCGACGCCGCGTTGTTGACGATGTCCGAGAGCATCATGGTCG
>CAYVKR010000291.1:0-3291 GCA_964452025.1 uncultured Anaerolineales bacterium | reverse complement strand
CGCAGGTTCTACGGTACGGAGGGCATTTTCACCAGCAGACTCGCTTCGAAATCCCATCTTGTCATTCCGAACGGAGTGAGCGCCTTCAACTTGTTGAAGGCGCTCGTTGGTGTGGAACGAGCCCCTTCGATTGCGCTCAGGGTGACGGCTGGTGGGGATTTTAAAGCCTGACCCGGCGAAATCCCGTAGAGCCAAACAACAAAAATGGCTCTGTCGACGCATGCATCGACAGAGCCGCTGGTCCAATCCGTTGCACGTTCGATTGGCGACGCGTGGTCGATTAGAAAGGGGGCGGCGCGATATCCACCAGATAACCGAAGCGCGCTTTGAACGCTTCGGTCGAGAGGTTGGTCTGCGCGGCCATCTTCTCCCAGAGCGCTTCGTTGTCGGCGTCCTCCGGCTTGAGCCGGATCATCAGCTTGTGGGCCGAGTGGTAGATGAACGAATCGACGTTCACCTGGCGGACTTCGGTGCGGCCTGTGTTTGGGTCCATCATCTCCGCGAAGGGAATGGGCACCACGCGTGTGCCTTGAATGGTGACGGTGGCGTTGGTGCCGCCATCCAGCAGGAACGAGACGGCAGCCTCGCCCAGACTCCGCGTGTAGTCAATGTCGTAGGCGATGGGGTCGGCGCAGCGCAGCTCGTAGCCCAGGTCTTTGCTGGTGATGCGCGTGCGGATGCCCAGCCGCTCCAACTCCCGGTACATGACACGCTTGAGAATGTCCGAGAAGTTGATCTCCGCCAGGCGGATGTGACCGTGAGCGTCGCGCTCTACGTACTCCAGCTCGCGCAGATCGTCGTTGGACATCTGCTCCATCACGCCCTCGGCCACCAGCGCGACGCCGTAGGGCTTGTTGTCGGTCAGCCGGCGGATCAATGAGACGACGAGGATATCGCAGACCTCCTGCAGCCGGATGGTGCGGTCGCCCCATTCTTCCGGGATTAACGTGATGGTTGCGCCGGAGCTCTTGCCGATGCCCAACGCCAGGTGCCCGGCCTTGCGCCCCATGGTCACCACGAGGAACCAGCGGAAGCCCGTCAACCCCTCTTCCATCAAGTTCATCACCAGGCGCGTGCCCAGCTCGCGGGCAGATTCGTAGCCGAAGGTATTGATCTCCTCTGGCAGCGGCAGATCGTTATCGATGGTCTTGGGTACGTGGGCCACACGGATGTCAGCGTCCATGTGCTCCTGTGCGTAGCGGGCCACGCGGTAGGCGGAGTAGGCCGTGTCGTCGCCGCCGATCGCCAGCAGATAGCCGATCCCGGCGTCCATCAGTGTCTCACCGCAGTTCTTAAGCGTGCGGGCTTCTCGCGTGGGATTGGCCCGCGAGGTGCGCAGGATGGAGCCGCCCTTCCAGTAGATGCGACTGACGTCGTCGATGGTCAGTGGCTCGCCGACCAACTCACCTTCCATAATGTGTTTGAAGCCGTCGTAAATGCCGAAAACCTGGTGACCGTTGTTGATGGCCTCGATGGTCGCCGCGTGAATCACGCCGTTGATGCCCGGCGCCGGACCACCGGAGACGATAATGCCGACCTTCTTGTCTGATCTATCTGCCATGAGTCCCCCTCTTAGCGTAATCGTATGAATACTCGTGATACCTACCAGGAATGACGACGAGCGATCCTTCGATCCTCAGGAACGTCAGTCCTTTTTGCCACGTGACTACAATGTCTTCTTGTTCTCAATCGCCTTCTGATACGCTTTCTCGTAACCCTTGGCGCTCTCTTCCCACGAAAAACGCTGCGTCATGGCGCGCAAAATCATCTGCTGAATGTGGTCAGGACGGTCATAGTAAGTGCTGACGGCCCAACCGACCGTGTAGTAGATGGCGTGCGGGCTGATATCCCAGAATTTGAAACCGGTGCCCCCGCCCGTGATCTCATCGTACTGCTCGACGGTGTCCTCGAGACCGCCGGTGGCGCGCACGATGGGCAGCGTGCCGTACCGCAGCGAGTAGATCTGGTTGAGGCCGCACGGCTCGTAGCGCGAGGGCATGATAAAGAAGTCGGCGCCCGCTTCGATCCAGTGCGCCAGCTCGTTGCTGTAGCCGATGTGGCTGCCGATGACGCCCGGATAGCGCTTGGGTAGATCGCCGTAGAAGGACTCCAGCACTTTATCTCCAGATCCCAACACGACAAACTGGACGTGCATGTCTTTGGCCATCGCTTCAATAGCATTTGCCAGCAGATCCAACCCTTTCTGGTGGGCCATGCGGCTGACGACGCCTACCAGGGGCACGTTGGGATCGACGTGCAGCGCCATCCGCTTCTGGAGTGCGCGTTTGCAGGCCGCCTTGCCCGACAGATCCTCACGGCTGTACTGTGCTGGGATCAGCGTATCCACCGCCGGATTCCACTGGCTGTAGTCTACCCCGTTAAGGATGCCGATGTAGTTCTCGCCCTTGTCGTTGAGATAGGGCGCCATGCCGTGCGCGTATTTTGGCGTCCGCGTCTCCTCGGCGTACGTCGGGCTGACGGTGTTGACGAGATCGGCGTAGTGGATACCACCTTTCAAGAAGTTGATCTTGCCGTGCGCCTCGAACTTGTCGCTGGTGAAGTTCCGCCACTGAAGGCCCAGATACTCGTAATCCCCGGCGTCATAGATGCCCTGGTAGCCGATGTTGTGGATGGTCAGCAGACTCGCCGCATCGCCAAGCACCGGATCGTCCCAGTGCCAGATCTTGAGATAGGCCGGGGCCAGCGCCGTCTGCCAGTCGTGCGCGTGGACTACGTCGGGATAGAAGCGCAGGTCCTTGCATAGTTGCAGCGCCGCCCGCGTCAAGAAACCAAAGCGGCGCGGGTTATCCAGGTAATCGTTGAACTCGGCGTCGTGATAGAGACCGTCTCGCTTAAAATACTTCTCCGATTCAATGAAGAAGACGGGAACCTCCCCGTCCATCTCCGCTCTATCGACACTGCACCACTCCTCGGTGTTGCCCATCCAGACGCCCATGGGCTGCAGAAAGGGGGTAAGATCGTGTGTCTCCACGTCGATGGAACGGTACTTGGGCATGACGACGATGACCTCGTGGCCCAGCGCTTTCAGGGCCGCCGGCAGCGCGCCGACCACGTCGGCGAGGCCGCCGCTCTTTGCGAAGGGTACGCACTCTGAGGAAATCATAGCAATTTTCATGGTGATGAACTCCTTTTCGCCATGGCTGCATTCGTGATCTGCGAGCATTTCTACCCCTAAGCATAGCGCAAGTTGTGGAGGATACAAGAGCAGTGGGATGTGGGCAAACGAAGCAGTTGTCGGGTGGCTCAAACGCCATAGGCGGCTTCCCATCA
>CAYVKR010000290.1:0-3382 GCA_964452025.1 uncultured Anaerolineales bacterium | reverse complement strand
CACGCTCTACGAGAACTACTCGCCGGAGGAGATCGAGGCGATTCTGGCCCACGAGCTGGCGCACCAGGTTCACCACGACCTGGAACTCGGCGTCATCGTCCAGAGTGCGCTGATGGTCAGCAGCCTCTATCTGGCTAAACTCTTCCTCGATTGGGGCATCGACACCTTCGGCTTCACCGGCCCCGGCGATGTGGCTGCGGTGCCGCTCCTGGCGCTGGCGACGGGACTCTTCTCCTTAGTGACCATGCCGCTGACCAACGGCTATTCCCGTTGGCGCGAGCGCATGGCGGACGCCTACGCCCTTTGCATGACCGACGATCCGCACGCGTTTGCCAAATCCATGCTGCGCCTGGCGGACCAAAATCTGGCCGATCTCCACCCGCCCGACTGGGTCATCTGGATGCTCTACAACCATCCGCCTATCCTGCAGCGGGTGGAACGCGCCGTCGGTGTGGAGGAAGCCCAACGCTATCTGGAGCAGGTGCTCGCATCAACGGATGAAACGGATTGAACGGATGTTGACTACCCGACTATCCGACTAAGCTAAAAGGAGGCTCAACGTGACGCATGAATTGAAGTCCATGATGCCCTATCCCGGCGGCGGCTTACTGCGCTGGCTGTTTCGCTCACCCATGATCGTCTGGCGTCTGGGCCTGGAGCGCGTGTTCGGTCACATCTTTGTGCTCATCACGACGTGGGGACGCAGCAGCGGCAAGCCGCGCCGCGCACTCACCGAGTATCTGCCGTTGAAGGGCAAACTCTACGTCGCCTGCGCCTATGGGCCGAAGGCTGACTGGTACAAGAACATCATGGCCGATCCTCACGTGACCGTG
This sequence comes from uncultured Anaerolineales bacterium, assembly GCA_964452025.1. Classification (GTDB taxonomy): domain Bacteria; phylum Chloroflexota; class Anaerolineae; order B4-G1; family SLSP01; genus G713. The sequence goes on along the minus strand of CAYVKR010000290.1, from coordinate 2,549 downwards.
CAGACGTGGCAGGGCCCGGAGTCGATGATCGCGTCGCGCGTCACCGCTGGCGACGAACTGCGCGCCGTCTATCATGGCTTCAAGCGCCGCTCCTGGCCCATGATGCGCTGGTACCTGAGCTCCGTCGGGATCGACCCGGAGGATCCCGACGACTACGTCGCCAAGAAAGAGCGCGTCTATATCTTCCGCTTCGATTTCACCGACGAGCCGACGCCGCCCCCGCAAGACGCGGACCTCGTCTGGCTCTGGCCCGTCGTTCTGATTGCAGTGCTTCTAAGCATACTGCTCTCCCGTCTCATAAAACGTTCTGAGCAGTAGGTAGATGTCAGGTATAATGAACCTATAGCTCCTGGGGTACGGAATGGACGGAGGTGAGACATGAATACGTTGACGATAGCATTGGAACTCCCTTCTCATCCGGCAAAGGCACTGAGCTTTTAGGCGTCTCTAAGCTGACATTTGTTCAGCTATTGTCACAGCACGGCATTGACTACTTCACCGAGTCGCCAGAGGAGCTGGAGGCCGAGGTGGAAATACTAGACAAGATCCTGGGGGATAAGGCGTCATGATGGTGGTGGCAAACGCTGGTCCCTTGATCAGCTTGGCACGCATTGGATATTTTGATCTACTAATTGCTCTGTGTCGGTGGGTGCTCTCGCGTCTCATCAAGCGCTCCGATACGTAGATTCGACCGTATCCTTCCCGATGCTATCCCAGACGCCAGGAAAACCGAACTTCCCGTTGCAGAGGTAGGCTCCGATTGGTGGTACGCCCCTTGATCCCTGCTGGGCGGTCCCATATTCTCTGTTATGGTATCACGTTTGGGTGTCCAGGTCGAAAACTGGTCGAATGCCCAGGCAACAAACTCTCCCTCTCTGCGTATATGTGAATGGAGATGCGTTTATACTGATTAGGGTGCACTAAATCTGAACGCATCGTGTTCACGCATACGTTATCTGAGGAGGATAGCTTCATGGATTATGGACAACTTTTGCGTCGTACGTGGGACATTGTGTGGGAGCATAAGTTCCTGATTCTGCTCGGTGTGCTGGTGGCGCTTGGCGGCGCCGGAACCGGCGGTGGCGGCGGGAGCACCGGCGCGTCTTTCCGTGGCGGCGACGTGCAGCCGCCGGAGCAGTTCGAGTTCCGTCCGCCGAATGGGTTTGGTGATATCGGACTGCCGCCCATGGCTGTCGGCGTGGTTGTTGTGCTGGTCATCTTGGCCCTTATCGTCGGATTGGCCCTATGGGTCGTTTCCACAACCGCGCGCGGTAGCTTGATTGACGGCGCAAGCACCATCGACGCGGGCGGTACCTCGAGTTTTGCCGCAGCGTGGGGCGCCGGTTGGCGCCGCATCTGGACGCTGCTGGGCATCGGCATTTTGCCCGCCGTCCCGGGATTCGTGCTCCTGGTGCTGGGATTGGGCGCGTTCTTGCTGGCATCGAACGTCTCCGTTGCGGGCGACGTGGGAGCGCCGCTCGCCGTTGGCAATCTGACGCTGCTGGGCGGACTCGCCTGTCTGCTGGTGCCGATCATGCTGGTGCTTGGCTTGCTGCGGACTTTCGCCAATCGCGCCTGCATGCTGGAAGGATTGGGCGTCTTCGCCGCCTACCGGCGCGGTCTCAACGTGTTGCTGGCAAACCTGGGCCCGGCGATTCTGATCTTCCTGATCCAGATCGCACTCAGCATCGGCGTGGGGATCCTGCTTGTGGCGCCCGCCTTGTGCTGCCTGCTCTGGCCGCTCTTGGTGCTAGTGAATGGGTTCATCGCCGCTTTCGCTTCCACGCTGTGGACTCTGGCGTGGCGCCAATGGACGGGCGTAGTGTAGGGTGGTAGCATTCAATCGTTTGGCGATGCAACGCCCTTTGAAGTCTGAAGGGCGTTGCGCTTGATGTGCATATCGTTAGTTACGGATGGGGAGGGCGTTCTATGACGAATGCGGAGCAGTGGCACGCGTTGAACCGCGAGGTCATTGCGTGCCGGCGCTGTCCTCGGCTGGTGGCGTGGCGGGAGGAAGTGGCCCGCACCAAACGCCGGGCCTACGCGGATTGGGACTACTGGGGCAAGCCCGTGCCCGGTTTTGGCGATCACGACGCGCGGCTGCTCATCATTGGCCTCGCGCCGGGCGCCCATGGCTCCAACCGAACCGGGCGGATGTTCACCGGCGATAGTTCCGGCGAGACGCTCTTCGACGCGCTCTACCGGGCCGGCTTCGCCAATCAGCCCACGTGGGAGCGGCCCGACGACGGTCTGGTGCTCACCGATGCGTTTATCACCGCCGTGGTGCGCTGCGTGCCGCCCAAGAATCGACCCAAACGCGCGGAAAAAGAGAACTGCAAGCCCTACCTGGCGCGGGAAATCGACCTTTTGGAGAACGTCGAGGTGGTGTTGACGCTGGGCCAGATCGCCTTTGTCGAATATCGCCGCCTGCTGCGCGAACAGGGCCACGACCTGCCCAAGATGGACTTCAACCACGGCGCCTGCTACGAGCTGGGCGACGATCTGCCTACGCTGATGATCTCCTACCATCCCAGCCAGCAGAACACGCG
>CAYVKR010000289.1:0-3424 GCA_964452025.1 uncultured Anaerolineales bacterium | reverse complement strand
GTTGAGGCGCTCCCAAACGTTGGCTGCAGCCTCTGGATAGAGAAATCTCAGATGATTTAGAATTTGATCTTCAGGTGTGGTCATAGCGGTACGCTCCTCTGATTGGCTCGTGGTGAAAGCAAGTATATCACAGATACGATCTTTATCATCCGGCCGTGTGTGTCAGCTAGATATCCATGCAGCGCCATTGACGACCGCGCCTTCCCTGTTACAATGCCTCCCTATGATCGCAACGCTGACACGATCTACCCAATTGATCTTAATCTTGCTGCTCACCACCGTGATCCATGCCATCCAGACCAGCGCCTACGCGGCACGGCTGGCGGGGGTGCGGACGAGCCATCCCGCCCTGGCGCACTCCCTCTACAACGTCCTCTCCTTGGGCGCGCGCAGTGCCTACGTCCTCTCCGGCCTGCTCCTGGGCGGTCTGACGGATATCGCCGTCATGCAGCAGAATATCACTGAGCTGCTGGATATCTACCGCATCGTGTTACTGGGCGCCTCGGCGGGCACGTTGCTCGCCGCCCTGCTGGTGCCGACGTTGAGCCGCATCATCGCGCGAGGCGTGGAGTCCTACGAGCAGCAGGGATCATTGCCGCGCGTCATCGTACGCGCCACAACGGTGCGTGGACTCTGGCGCATGCGGGACGCATGGAAGACGCCCGATCCCAAGAGCGTCCGGCAGTCGCGACGCAGCCCTTTTCCCAAGCGCTTCCTTATCGCCAGCGTCCTGGTCACGGCGATTCACACCGTCAGCAATCCGGCGGCGCTGTACGCCAGCGCCATCGTGCCGGAGGGCGTTCGCACCGCGAGCAGTCTCACCCCGTTGATCAGTGCCCTGGGCACTGTGCTGATGATCTTCGTCGTCGATCCCATCGCCGCGCTGATCAACGACCAGGCCCTGACGCGCGACCGCCCGCTGCGGGACGCGACCTACCTCACCATCTGGCAACTGGGCGCGCGTTTGATGGGCACCGTCCTGGCCCAACTCCTTTTGCAGCCTACCGGGGCCATTCTCGCCGCTTTCACCCGCTGGCTTATCTAGCCAATCTCTTAGGCAATCTCTTAGCCAATCTCTCACATATCAAATTGACAAGATTTTGAGGTGTGTTATAGTTGCCATCGTTTCTACGGTATATGTAGGGGTAGTCAAGGTTGTAAACCCTACATGTAGTGGTTCCCAAAACGGGCCACCCAGCCCAATTCCACTTCAACCACGCTGCCGAGTACCCGTCTTTTGAAAGGAGGCGTTTCCGCCATGAGCATCGAACACGTCATCAAGCGTGACGGCTCGGTTGTTGCTTTCGACCGCCAACGCATCGAGAACGCCATTTACGCCGCTGCGAGCGCGATCGGCAACGGCGAAGGTCGTCCCTGGGCCGAGACCATCTCCTGGGCCGTGACGGCGCTCATCGAAGAGCGGTTCGGCGGCAACGGTCACCCGCCCCACGTCGAGGAAATTCAGGATATTGTCGAAGAAGTGTTGGTTAAATCGGGGAAACCGAACATCGCCAAGGCCTACATCCTCTACCGGCAGCGGCGCGCCGAAGCGCGTGAGACCGAGCAGATGCTGCTGGATACGGCCCAACTCGTCGATGACTATCTCCAGCGGGCCGACTGGCGCGTCAACGAGAACAGCAACATGAACTACTCGTTGCAAGGCCTCAACTTCTATCTGGCCTCGTCCATCGCGGCGCGCTATTGGCTGCACAAGATCTACCCGCCGGAGGTGCAGAAAGCCCACGTCGAGGCCGACCTGCACGTCCACGATCTGGGCATGCTCTCCGTCTACTGTTGCGGCTGGGATCTTCAGGATCTACTGCAGCAGGGCTTCGGCGGCGTTCCCGCCAAGATCGAAAGCAAGCCACCCCGTCATCTGCGCACAGCGTTGGGCCAGTTGGTCAACTTCTTCTACACGCTGCAGGGTGAATCCGCCGGCGCTGTCGCCGTCTCCAACTTCGACACGCTGATGGCGCCCTTTATCCGCTACGATGGCTTGGATTACAAGCAGATCAAACAAGCAGTGCAGGAATTCGTCTACAACATCAACGTGCCCACGCGCGTCGGCTTCCAGACACCCTTCACCAACCTTACCATGGATCTTACGCCCCACCCCATGTTAGCGGATCAGCCGGTCATCATTGGCGGAGAGACCCGGGACGCGACCTACGGCGAGTTCCAGCGCGAGATGGATCTGCTCAACCGCGCCTTCGCCGAGATCATGATCGACGGCGACGCCAAGGGGCGTGTCTTCACCTTCCCCATCCCCACGTACAACATCACGGCGGACTTCGAGTGGGATAACCCCAAGCTGGCGCCCATCTGGCAGATGACGGCGAAGTACGGCATTCCCTACTTCGCGAATTTCATCAACAGCGACATGCAGCCGGAGGACACGCGGTCCATGTGTCCGATTGCAGCTGAAGAGAAAGTGTTGATTAGATCCACCCGTGGGCGCGGGCTAGAATATGCAGAAATCCGCGGTGTTTATGAAGGCAATTCTCAACAAGAAACGTACGAAATATACAGCCATGGCAAATTCATCCGAGGACGCTTCAATAAGTTTGAAGATCAGGCGATGATTAAGGTCACACTTGCCAATGGGCACGAACTCAAGATGAGTACAGAACACCTGAATTACGTCATGAGAGGACCCGATAGTCCAGTTGAAGAACGCAAGGGCAAAGACCTGAAGACGGGCATGTATCTCCCCTACTCCTTAAGAGTGTATCCCGGCGAGGGTGGCAACCGAGACTTGGGCTTTTTTGTCGGGGCCTATGCAGGGGATGGATCCCTAGATAGAGACACAACGGTCATCTTTTCCTTGAATCAAGAAAGTGAAGATCTCATTGAGGAGCTGCAACGCATTGCTAGAGAATACTTTGGAGCCAAGTGTTCTATCACCACCTACAAAACCACAAAACTGCTCACCCTGAGAGTACATTCCCGGGCAGCCGTGGGGCTGTGCAGGGATTTTGTGGCGGGCAAGAAAAGAGACAAGCACTACAGAGCCAAAGTTTTCGACACCAGCGTCGAGTTCAGGTGGGGAGTGATCGCAGGACATTATGCTACGGACGGTGGCAATAGGCACAGAATCTATACCTCCTCTCTGAAGATGGTAGAATCTTTGAACATGCTGGCGGCCACCTTGGGCACAACAACCAGTGTCTACCGGGACGAACGCCCCGGTCGCTTGGGTAAGGAACCCAACTATGCGGTGTTAGTCTATCAACTGAATAGAGAGAAGTACGGAGACTTCTGGTATAAAGCGACAGATAAATTATGGATGAAAATCGTCTCCATTGACCCAATCTCCAATTCGGTAGCCTATTGCTTTGAAGTGGCAGATGGAGAACCGATGTTTACCGTGGGCACTACCGGGATTTTGACCCACAATTGTCGACTCCGCCTGGACAACCGCGAG
>CAYVKR010000288.1:0-3468 GCA_964452025.1 uncultured Anaerolineales bacterium | reverse complement strand
TTCCAGCGCCTCAGCCTCTCGCCGGTGGGCCAGGTAGCGCTGGTGCGCGCGTTCATGCTCGGTTTGTATGGCCCGCTGGGCTGCAAGGTCCGCATCGAGGTCGGCGTAGGCAGCCAGGGACTCATTGAGCTCGTCCTGCTCGGCCTCAAGCGCCGCGATCTTCTCGGCGGTCTCAGCCAGTTCCCGTTCCACCGCTGCCCGCCGCTCCGCGACGTCCTCCGCGCGCTGGTACGCACGGCGGGGATCGCCCAGCGCGTCGAGGTCGGCCTGCAGGCGCTCGACCTCAGCCGGGGCCTCAGAGAGGGTCGCGATCTCTGCCTCAAGTTCTGTGACGGTTTTCCCTTCTTTCTCGATCTCCGTCTGGAGCTCCGCGGCCTTGGCAGGACGCGGCAGCGTCTCCAGGCGCGCTTCCTTTTCTTCCAACGTCTCCGCGAGCGCTGCCAAATCCGTCTGCACTTCAGCCAGGGTCGCGCGTTGGTGCTCCAGCATCTCGGACACTTCTTTTTGCTCCGTCTCGACCGCCGCCAGGTGCTTTCGGGCGTCGTCGAGGGCCTGTTGCTGTTCGGTGACAACTTGCTGCTGTCGTTCCAACCGCTCGGCAAGGTTGTCCACCTCCTGCGGACGCGGCAGCGTCTCCAGGTCCGCCGACCACTCCTCGACCGACGTCCTGAACGCCCGCCGTTTTTCCTCAAGTTGGGCCTGCTCCCCTGCGAGATCTTCAAGCGTTTCCGTCAGCTTCGCCCGCTCTTTCTCGTAACGTTCGACCAGCTCCTGCCGGTGCTCCGGCGTCAGCAGCTGTTCACAGACGGGACACGCGGCTTCGTCGTCGGTGGTGGTCAGCACGTCCAGGCGCGCCTCCACCTGTTTCAACCGCGTCCGCCGCTCCACGATCTCCGCGGAGAGCGCCGCGTAGTCAGCCTCCGCGGTATCCAGGGATTCTCGGTAAGCGGCAATGCGCTCCTCGAGCTGCCGACGCTCGGCGACGCCTTGTCGAAGGTCGGTCAACGTGCGCTCGAGCTGCACAGCCTCGGCCTTCGCTTCCTGCAGCTCCGCCTGCGTCGTTTCCTCGGTTTTGACGGCTTGCGCGTGGCGTTCTTGCAACTGCGCCGCCTGGGCCTCAAGGTCGCCGAGCCTGTCTCTGACGTTCTCACGCCGTTCTTCGAGCGCCGCCTGTTGCTCCGCAAGCGTCTCGATCTCTTCCCGGATCGTGTTACGTTCTTTCAGGTCAGCCTGGGTCTCGGTCAGCTGCACGCGCAGCTCCTGGAGCCGGGCCTGCTCGCGCTCCAGCAACTGCCGGACGTCCTCCAGGCGGGTCGCGTCACGCTCGACCTCCTGGAGAGCGCTCTCCAGTTCCGCTTGGCGTTCCACCTGCGGGTGCAGTCGCTCCAGTTCCGCTTCGGCCTCAGCGATCTTCTCGAGTTCGGCCTGTAGTCGCTCTTGATTCTGACGGGCCAGGGCCAACTGCTGTTCGCACGCCTGAAGCTCTGTTTTGAGCTCATCCCGCACCTCACGCCGCGTTTCCAGTTCCTGCAGCGCCGCCTTGGCGCACTCGTAGGCCTCGAAGCCGGACTCTGTCTCCTCAAGGATCTCCTGAGCCTGGCGCGCTGCTTCCACGGCGGCTTCGGCGTCCTCCAGGCGGGCCGTGAGCGTCTCCACCTGCGACTCCGCTGCGGTCACGTCCTTGTCCAGGGCGTCCAGCCGGGCCTTGACCTCCTCCAGGTCCGCTTTCTGGGTCGCCACGTCCGCCAGTTGAGCGTCCAGCGCCGCCTGCTTCCCCTCCCCGGCGGTGATCTCCTGGGCCAACGTCTCGGCCTTCGCGCGTCGGTTGGGCAGCACCTTGAGCTCGCCTTCCAGGCCCGCGATCCGTTTCTCGCGGTCGCTGATCTGGTCGTCGAGCCAGCGGCCCGTCTCGCGCAGGTCGCTCCAGACCGCTTCGTACTCATCCACCCGCAGCAGCGGGTTGAAGACGTCCTCCCGGCGTCTGGGCGTCTCCAGAAAAGCGGTGGTCAGTTTGCCCTGGGGGACACCCACGGCATCCTCGAAGAGCGCCGTCAGGTCCGTCGCGGCGTCCACGCCCAGGAAGTCGCGCAGCCAGGCGACGGTGTCGGCCTTGCTGTCGGTGAGCTGCCGCTCCAACTCCGGGTCGTAGACGTAATAACGACTGTAGCTGCCGCACTTGCGGACGATCTGATACGCACGCCCCTCCCGATCCACCACGTGGACGGTGACCGTCGCCGTTTTCTCGCCCTCGCGCACGAAGTCGTCCTGGGTGAAGGGCAGGCCGTAATCGAAGAGGGCAAAGCCGATGGCCTCCAGGATGGAGCTCTTACCCGCGCCGTTCTGCCCGCAGATGGCGTTGGTCCCCGGCTTGAAGGTGATCTGCGCCCACTTGTAGCTCTTGACGTTCTCCAGGTCGATCTGGGTGATCTGCATCGGTTACGCCTCCTCGTCCAGGGCCAGGTCGTTACGCAGGCGCTGCAGGTGCGCGACAATGGCTTGAGGCGGCGTGCCCTCCAACACCAGCTGTTTCAGTTCCAGCGCGCCCTCCATCCAGTCCTCGGCCTGGGGACGGTAGCGGGCGTCGCGCTCGATCAGTTGCTGCACGATGGTCCGCTCCAGCTCGGGTCGACTGGCCTCGGCGTCCGCGTCCACCTCAAAATCGGCAGGCGTGATCTTGCTCTGCACCCGCGCCGTCAGCGGCGACCAGGCCTCCTCCAGCAGTTGCTGCACGTAGTCGAGGTCCAGTTCGTAGCGGTTGAAGGGCAGCACGCCGGTGAGCGTCAGCTCCACCACGGGCGCCGGGTTGGGTTGGAGCTTACGACTCTCGCGCCGGATTTGAGCGCGCACGGCGTCATAGACCGCGTTGGGCTCGGTCAGGCCGTCGACCTCCAGCCAGAAGCGGTGGAACGGGCGGCGCGGCGTCGACCGCAGCCGCGCGACGTGCGGTGGCGACGTGCCGGGCCGAATCTCCACAAGGTACGCGCCCCGCTCGGGCCACTGCGTCTCGTCCATGCCGCAGGTCTCCGGGGAGCCGGGGTTGTAGATCCAGTCGTCGACGTTGTAGGGCTTGTGGATGTGGCCCAGCGCCACGTAGTCGACGTGCTCGCGCAGCGGCGCCAGGTCGTTGTGCTTGAGGCGCCCGACATGGGCCAACTGTCCCTCCAGGCCCGCGTGCATCATCAGGATGGTGTAGCGGACGTCGGCGTGGTCCATGGACGGCAGCACCTCGGCGAAGCCCTGCACTGCCGTTGAGGTCGAGGCGCCGTAGTACTTGAGGCCGTAGACGCGCACCGTGCCGCCGTCGTCCAGGGGCAGATCGACGTAGGCGCCGCCCTCGTCACCGTGCGGCTCCAGGATGGGACGCCCTTGCTTGAACGTGGGGTTCAGCAGGCGCAGGTAGCCCATGGCGTCGAGAAACTCCATCCACGAGTACTGATTGCGGTAGTACGCTTTCTCGTGATTGCCCTC
>CAYVKR010000287.1:0-3479 GCA_964452025.1 uncultured Anaerolineales bacterium | reverse complement strand
CGGATTTTAATGTTTTTCTTATGGTGCGCTTATCTTTTTCTAATGCGCTTTCCTTATACTCAAAAGTGAAGATAGGTAGTCATCAATACACATTTTCAAGGAGGTGAAGACATGTCACTGTTACGTAGACGTTCGGAAGGAGATGTTGTTTCTCTGCGTGACGCCATGAATCGGCTCCTAGAAGAGAGCTGGGTCCGTCCTTTCGGTCTCAGCGAGGGCTTGACAGCGCAACTGCCGGCCGTCGACATGATCGATAAAGAGGGCGAGGTCCTGGTCAAAGCCACGGTGCCGGGCATGAAGGCAGAGGACATCGAAATCTCAACCGTGGGGAACACCCTCACCATCAAGGGCGAAGTCAAGGAAGAGAAGGAAGAAGGTGAAGAAGGCAAGTACATCTACCGTGAACGCCGCTACGGCACCTTCAGCCGCTCCTTCACGCTGCCCGACGAGATCAAGACCGACGAGGCCGAGGCCGAATTTGAGGACGGCGTCCTGACACTGACGTTGCCCAAGGCCGAATCGGCCAAGCGGAAGAGCATCACCATCAAATCCAAAAAATAGAGGAGGTTGACGATGACACTGACACGCTGGAGTCCCTTTGATGATCTGGTCTCCCTGCGCAACGCCATGGGTCAGCTGATGGAAGAGAGCGTCGTGCCCTCGTGGCTCACTGAGGGCGAGCGCCAGACACGGCGCGGGATCCGTCTGCCGCTGGATGCCTACGGCACGGATAAAGAGATTGTCATTATCGCGCCCGTGCCCGGCGTGAATCCCGACGACGTCGAGATCACCCTGGAAGGTGATACGCTGACCCTTCGCGGCGAGCTCACGGCGCCCATCGAGAACGTCGACTACCTGCTCAACGAGCGCCCCTACGGCCCCTTCGAGCGCAACCTGCGCGTCAACGTGCCGGTAGAGGCCGATCAGATCGAGGCGACGTTCGAGGACGGCTTGCTGAAAGTCGTGCTGCCTAAAGCCGAAAAAGTGCGCCCGCGCGTGATCAAAGTCAAATCGAAGAAATAGCACGCGGCGCAGAAAAATCGCGCGTTGCAGGAAAAGCCCCCGACGCTACGGGGGCTTTTTTCTTAGCCGTTTTGTGATATAATCATAATGCAAATAATAAAAACGAGGAGATAAAACCGTATGGCAGAACAGCAGACAAATATGAACCTGCCGGTCAAGGGTATGACGTGCGCGTCGTGCGTGGCCCACGTGCAGAAGGCATTGAGCAAAGTGGACGGTGTGGGAGACGTGAACGTCAACCTGGCGACGGAGAAGGCCAGCCTCGCATTCAAGACCCAGGTACCGACCAGCACCCTGGTCAACGCGGTGCGGGAGTCCGGCTACGACGTCGCCACGGAGACGATGACGCTGCCCATCGGCGGCATGACCTGCGCAGCGTGCGTGGCCCACGTGCAGAAGGCGCTGAACAGCGTCTCCGGCGTCGTGGACGCCAACGTCAACCTGGCGACAGAGCAGGCAACGGTGACCTACGTGCCCGAGGCGGCGGGCCTGGACGCCTTCCGCAGAGCCGTCAGCGACGCGGGCTACGAAGTCCTGGAGGTCGAGGAAGAGGCAGAGCGCGAGACGCCCAGCGAGGAAGCCGAGCGCAAGATCGCCGAAGCGCGCTTCCGCATGCGCGTGGCGTGGATCTTCACAGCAGTCATCATGGCCTGGATGATCCCGGAGATGTTCTTCGGCATCGCCTGGCCCAACGAGATGGTCTTCAACCTGGGCATGATCGTGCTGGCGCTGCCCGTGCTCTTCTGGGTCGGGCGAAAGACGTACAGCAGCGGCATCCGCGCGGCGCTGCACGGTTACGCCAACATGGATACGCTGATCACGCTGGGAACGGGCGCGTCGCTGCTCACGGGACCGGTCTCGTTCTTCGCGCCGGTGGCGAACTACGCCGGCGTCTCGGCCATGATCATGGCCTTCCACCTGACCGGGCGCACCATCGAGGAGACGGCGAAAGGGCGGGCGTCCCAGGCCATCCGCAAGCTGCTGGAACTCGGCGCCAAGACAGCGCACGTGCTGCGTGACGGTCGTGAAGTCGAGGTTCCCATCGAGCAGGTGCAGATCGGCGACGTGATGGTTATCCGGCCGGGCGAGAAGATCCCCACCGACGGCGTCGTGGTGGACGGCGAGAGCGCGGTGGACGAGTCCATGGCGACGGGCGAATCGATGCCCGTCACCAAGGAACCCGGCGACGAGGTCATCGGCGCGACGGTGAATCAAGAGGGGTTGCTCAAGGTCGAAGCGACGCGCATCGGCAAGGATACTTTCCTGGCGCAGGTCATCAAACTGGTCGAACAGGCCCAGGGCACCAAAGTGCCCATCCAGGCCTTCGCTGACAAAGTCACGTCGGTCTTCGTACCTATCGTCATTACCCTGGCGGTGCTGACACTGCTGGCGCGTCTGCTCTTCCCGGAGGCCACGCGCGCGCTGACGGCGGCAGGCGCGTTCCTACCCTGGGTCAACGTAAACCTCAACACGGTCACCCTTGCCATCGTCGCCATGGTCTCGGTCTTCGTCATCGCCTGCCCCTGTGCGTTAGGTCTGGCAACGCCGACTGCGCTGATGGTCGGCAGCGGCATGGGCGCGGAGCACGGCATCCTCATCCGCAGCGGTGAGGCCATCCAGACGCTCAAGGACGTTGGCGTGGTCATCTTCGACAAGACGGGGACGATAACGAAGGGGAAGCCGGCGGTAACGGATGTAATTCCGAATGATAAATTTAAAATGACAAATGAAAAAAGTCTGTTCTATTGGGCGGCGAGTGCCGAGCGCGGATCGGAGCATCCACTGGGGCGGGCCGTAGTGGCGAGGGCCGAAGCGGATGGCATCACGTTGGACGAGCCCCGCGAGTTCCGGGCCGTGCGCGGCAAGGGCGTGAGCGCGCAGATCGACGGGACGACCGTGCTCGTCGGGTCACGGCGGCTGCTTGAGGAGCAACAGATCGACGTGGCTGGCGTGGAGGCCGACTTGGCGGGCCTGGAGGCCGAGGGGAAAACGGCCATGCTCGTGGCGGTCGACGGTCAGGTTGCGGGCGTCATCGCCGTGGCGGACACGCTCAAGGACGATTCCAAGCAGGCCATCGGCGCGCTGCACGAGCTGGGCATAGAGACAGCGATGCTGACGGGCGACAATCGCCGCACCGCCGAGGCTATTGCGCGGCAGGTGGGTATCGATCACGTGGTCGCCGAGGTGCTGCCCGACGGCAAGGTCGCCGAGGTGCGCCGGTTGCAGGGTAAATTCGGGCGCATCGCCTTCGTGGGCGACGGCATCAACGACGCGCCCGCGTTGACCCAGGCTGACGTGGGCCTGGCCATCGGCACCGGCACAGATATCGCCATCGAGGCCAGCGACGTGACGCTGGTGCGTGGCGAGCTGACGGGCGTCGTCGAAGCCATCAACCTGAGCCGGGCGACCTTCCGCAAGATCCGCCAGAACCTCTTCTGGGCCTTCTTCTACAACGT
>CAYVKR010000286.1:0-3487 GCA_964452025.1 uncultured Anaerolineales bacterium | reverse complement strand
TCTCCAGGGGCGCGGCGCCACCGAAGCGCTGGATATCCTCGGTGGCCTCGTCTTCGAGGACGTCGACGACGTCATCAATGGTAATGACGCCGATGAGTCGCTGCTGATCGTCGACGATGGGGAGCGCGGTCAAGTCGTAGCGACTCATGAGCCGGGCACAGACCTCCTGATCGGCCTCCACCGGCGCGCTGACGAACTCACGGCTCATGATCTGCTGCAATTCCGTGCGCGGCTCTGCCTTAATCAACTGCAAAAGGCTGATGATGCCCTCGACGCGCCCCACGGTGTCCACCACGAAGTAGTAGTGCAGATCGCGCTCCGGCGCCCATGCTTTCACAGCCTGAAGCGCCTTATCCGCCCACATATTGCGCCCCAACACCAGATATTCAGACGTCATCAAGCCGCCGGCGGTCTCGTCGAGGTGGAGCAACAGCGGGCGAATCTCCTCCTTATCTTGCATCAGCGAGAGCAGATCCGTGGCCTGATCGGGAGCGAGATCACCCAGCAGGTCCGCCGCCTCATCCGGCTCCATCTCATCCAAAATATCAGCCAGCTGATCCTGGGGCAGCTGGCTTGCGATTTCTGCTACTTCCTCGTCCTCCACCTTCTCCAGAATGTCAGCGATAGCATTGACCGGTAATCCTTCAAGTAACCTCAGCTGTTCGTCATCGGGTAGATCACTAAAAATCTCAGCCTGGTCAACAGGAAAGAGCGGCTGCAGGATAATCTGCGCCTTGCGCGTCTCGTTGAGATCTAATAACGTGTGAATACGCTCGTAAAGCGCGTCGACACGCGCCTCACGCTGATTGTCTTGTAATGTCACAATTCACCTCCAACCAGACGCTGCATTCAGGCCTGCGGCACGTAGGCCGGCAAACAGAGTCCCAGGGATTTTGTTATCCTATCTCGGGTCTCTGGGATTTCGCCGGGTGGCCCAAAAACGATCTTAAATTTTTACCACGGATGGTACAGATTTTCACTGATTTTCCATTTTCTGTGTAAATTTGTGAAATCTGTGGTTAACCTTTCAGTCTGATCATGTGAAGTCCAAAAGAGCCACTATATCTCCGCACAGCTAGGCGCGCGTCTTGAAGACCTCGTGCGTGCGAGAGCCGGGCCGCCCATCCAGTGCAGCGTAAGACTCGTCGAAGGTCAGCACGCCATCCTCAATGGTGAAGTGAAACCGTGCTCGGTCCTTCGCTCGCACGATGACCGGCGCGCCGGTGGCCTCGGTCTGATAGGCAAAGCCCTCAGGAAGCGGATAGCGATCGGTAAGATCGCCAACCGTTAAAATATCAGCGTCATGCACGACGTTATCGCCCAGGGGGAACGCCCGTTTGCGAGGCGCGTGACGCTTGGTGCGCTTGTTTTTTCGGGAATCACGCTTGATCGGTGCCATGGAGTCACTCCTTTCCTAAACATGGATGCAGTGAACAATTGTGCACGGTACCGCCGGATTCAGCGAATGGACCGGCAAAAGGACCGGCCTGTCCATTATAGTCGCGTTAATAGCCTTGACAAAATCATGGGCTGCGGTACAATTTCAACCGTTCGGGACAACAAGACACTTTACACTGCAAGAACATGCCGAAGTGGCGGAATAGGCAGACGCGCTGCGTTCAGGACGCAGTGAGCACACGCTCATGTGGGTTCGACTCCCACCTTCGGCATCTGAAGCCCTCGCTAAGATCGAGGGCTTTTTTCATGGGACCCAGCGTGGCACGGTCCCTGGCATTGGGCTGCCAGCCCATGGGGGACACCGACCACAGTCACCATCGAACCCCCGGTGGGCAAACGAAGCAGGTCCAGGGTGGCTCAAACGTCATAGGCGGCTTCCCATCATGTTTCCCTCCCGCATCAACCCCAGCTTCGTTTGCCTTGCTTTCGCCTACGCAGTTTCTACGATACGGAGGTCATTTTCACCAGCAGACTCGCTTCGAAATCCCCCGGTCGCCCAGAATTGTACTCTCCTGGTGTGAGCTCTATAATACAGCGAGCAACGAATCGACTCCCAGAGCTCAAGGAGGTTCCATGAAACCTATTGATCTGCGCAGCGACACCGTCACGCAACCGACGCCCGCCATGCGCGAGGCCATCGCCAACGCGAACGTGGGCGACGACGTCTACGGTGAGGATCCCACGGTCATCCGTCTGGAAGCGATGGCGGCGGAGCGGCTGGGTAAAGAAGCAGCGATGCTGGTGACCAGCGGCACGCAGGGCAACCTGGCGGCGCTGCTGGCCCACTGCCAGCGCGGCGACGAGGTGATCCTGGGCGACAAGAGCCACACGTTTCTCTACGAGCAAGGCGGGATGGCGGCGTTGGGCGGGATCGTGCCCCACACGCTCCCCAATCAGCCGGATGGCACGCTGCGCCTGGACGAAATAGAGGGCGCCGTCCGGCCCGACAATCCGCACTTTCCGCGCACACGGCTCATCTGCCTGGAGAACACGCATAACGTCTGCAACGGCAGCCCGCTCAGCCCGGCGTACACGGGCGCGGTGGCCAAAATCGCTCGCGCGCACGGGCTCCGCGTCCACGTGGACGGTGCGCGGCTTTTCAACGCGGCCGCGGCACTGGACGTAGACGCCGCCGATCTGGTGCGCGACGTCGATTCGGTGACCTTCTGTCTCTCCAAGGGGCTGTGTGCGCCCATCGGATCGGTACTCTGCGGCGACGCGGCCTTTATCGCCGAGGCCCGCCGCGCGCGGAAGGTGCTGGGCGGCGGCATGCGGCAGGCCGGCTTCATCGCCGCGGCCGGCATCGTGGCGCTGGAGCAGATCGCGCCCCGGCTCGGCGAGGATCACGCCCGCGCCCAGCGGCTTGCCGAGAGCCTGGTCGCTATCGCCGGCATCGAGGTCAGTCCGGTGCACACCAACATCGTCTACTTCCGGCTGACGGACGACGTCCCGTTGAGCGCCCCAGAGGTGCAGGCGCGCCTCGAAGCGCAGAACGTGCTCATCCTGGCCCGCAGCGCCCGCCACTTCCGCGCGGTGACGCACTATTGGATCGACGACGAGGCCGTGGGTCGAACCCTGGCAGCGGTACGAAGCGCGCTAACGTCAATAGATTAATCGGATTGAACAGAAAAACGATCATAGACAGCAACTCAACCCGAGCGAACGAATTTACGCTTGTATCAGTTGTCTGACAATGCTATAATGTGGATAGTATAACGTACAATATTGGGAGAGAGGCTCTCCCCGGAAAATCCACAGCTATCACAATCATAAGGAGTGAAACCATGAAATTTGATGAGAAAGCCCGCTATCTGGAAACCCACGAATGGGCTCGCAAGGAAGGCGACGTCTACGTCATCGGTATCAGCGATTACGCGCAGAGCACGCTTTCCGACATCGTTTACGTCGAATTGCCCGATATGGGCGATGAGTTCGATCAGGAAGAGGTCTTCGGTGTCGTCGAATCGGTCAAGGCCGCCAGCGACGTCTACACCCCCCTCAGCGGCGAGGTCGTTGAGGTCAACGAGGC
>CAYVKR010000285.1:0-3512 GCA_964452025.1 uncultured Anaerolineales bacterium | reverse complement strand
CATGGCTGATCAAGTCAAGACATGGTTCCAATCGCTTTACACGCAGGCCAATGAGTGGAGCGGCGGAACCCTACAAATTCTTCAGGACGCCTTCAAGCGCTTTGGCGAGACGCGTGCGACGCAGGCCGCTGCCAGTCTCGCCTACTATATCTTCTTCTCCCTCTTCCCACTGCTCCTGGTGCTCATTTCGCTGACCAGTTCCGTCCTGCAGAGCGATCAGGCGCAGCAACGGACCATCAGCTTCATTCAGGACGCCGTCCCCGTCTCCCAGCAGCTGCTGGAGCAGAACATCGACCGCGTCCTGGATCTCCGGGGCACCGTGGGCATCATCGGCCTGGTCAGCCTCTTGTGGTCGGCCTCGGGCGCCTTCACCATCCTCTCCCAGAACATCAACCGAGCCTGGGAGACATCAGAGACGCGCAACTTCCTGGAGAAACGCCTCGTGGGACTGGGTATGATCGGCGCCATCTTCGTCCTGCTACTGCTCTCGCTCGCCTCAACCACGCTGGTCAATCTCCTGCCCCAACTGACGACGCCGCTTCAAGAATTTGGCATCAACAGCAGACACCTCTGGGGCCTGGCGGCCCGGCTGATCTCGTGGCTCTTCACCTTCGGCATGTTCCTGGCGCTCTACCGCTGGGTGCCCAACACCAAGGTCTCCTGGCGCGCCGCTGCCTGGGGCGCCGTCGTTGCCGGCATCGGCTGGGAGCTCGCCAAGGCGGGCTTCGCCTGGTATCTGCGCAGCGGTCTGGTGCAGTATGAACTGGTCTACGGCTCGCTGGGCACCGTCGTCGCCCTGCTCTTCTGGATCTATCTGAGCGGCAACGTTGCGTTGCTCGGCGCTCACCTCACCGCTGCTGTGGACGCGGCGCACGCAGACAACGAGGGTTGACCATGCCCAACACCTACGTCGTCTTCAACCCGGTGGCGGGCACCAAGGACCCAGACACCCTCTACGACACCCTTGCCAACCGGCTGGCGGTCCAGGAAGGCAGCTACGAGATCTACCGGACCACCGGAGAAGAGCACATCCTCGACGTCGTGCAGCGGGCGCTGCGGCGCCGCTTCGATCTCTTCGTCTCGGCCGGGGGCGATGGCACCGCCTCCGCCGTCGCCAGCGGTCTGGTCGACACTGGCATCCCCCTGGCAATTCTGCCCACCGGCACCGGCAACGTGCTGGCCCGCGAGCTGGGCATCCCCCTCACACTCGACGCGGCTCTCGATCTCATCACCGGTATCCACGCCATTCGCTCCATCGACACCATGTGCGTGGGCGAGCATCACTACCTCCTCAGCGTCAGCATCGGCCTCAGCTCCCTCACCATGCGGGACACGGAGCGCGAGGAGAAGCGGACGCTCGGCCTGGTGGCCTACGTGTGGACCGGCTTGCAGAAGCTGCTCGGATTTCAACCCATCGGCTTCGAGCTGACGCTGGACGGCGAGGAGACCTACCGGAGGGCTGATGAGGTCGCCGTCGCCAACAACGGCGCGCTGGGCATGCCCGCCTTCCGCTGGGGGCCGGAGGTCACCCTGGACGATGGGACGCTGGACGTCTGCTTGGTCGACGCTCGCAACCTGCTGGATTACCTGAGCATCGCCTGGAACGCCTTCTGGGGGCAGCAGAAGTACGAGCGCCGCATGCACTGCCTGCAGGCCCAACAGCGCGTCACCGTACAGGCGGACAAGGACCTACCCGTCCAGGCCGACGGCGACATCATCGGACGGCAGTACGTCGAAGTCGAAATCGCTCCCCAATCACTGGACGTCATCGTGCCGGCGGAGGAGTGAGCGCCCCACCCGGCGGTCGTTGACATACAGACCCCATCGCGTCCGGTCAACGCGTCGGAGTTCCAAATCCTCATCCGCGGCGAGCGTCAGATCCCTTGCTTTCAAACTCAACTTATTGTGATAGAATGGGAATATCTTCATGATACCCACCGTTTTGCAATGAGTCAGACTGAAACGTAGAGGGAAAGCCAAAGAGTAAGTAAGAGGGGGAGGGATGATGGGAGACTCCATACGCACACTGGTCGTCGATGATGATGAGGGTATCCGGTTCTTTTTGAACGAAGCGTTGCGAAGAGAAGGACACCTCATCGTCACAGCAGAACACGGCGAAGAGGCGCTGGAGAAGTTGCGCGATACTCCCTTCGATCTGGCAATCCTCGATCTGAAATTGGGCGGTCAGACCAACGGTCTGCGACTGCTGGAAGCCATCCGCTGGCGGTGGCCTGAAACTGTCGTGATTATTCTCACAGGCCACGGCACCCTGGAATCGGCGATGGAAGCCATCCGCGAAGGCGTGGACCGCTACCTGACCAAGCCTATCAAGGCGGAGGAGCTACACAAGGCTGTCACCGAGGCTTTGCGACGCAAAGAAGTTATGATGGAACGTATCCAGGAGGAAGAAGAGGCGGAAGAGATGGAGATTCTGCAAGAGGGGCCCTTCAAGATCAATCTAACCAAGCATATCGCCCACCGTGATGGCGAAAAACTAGATCTGACGCCCAGTGAGTTCGATCTTCTGGTCCACCTCCTCCAGAACGCACACCGCGTCGTCCCCCCACCAGAGTTGGTGGAAGTGGTGCGGGACTATCGGCCCGAGACGTTGCAAGAAGCCCGGCAGATCATCAAATGGTACATCCATCGACTCCGGCAAAAGGTGGAGCCCGACACGTCAAATCCACGTTACGTCGTCAACGTACGCGGCGTCGGATACCGATATGGGAAATAGAGCACCTCTCGACATCTGACCAACGAACTTCCAACTTTCCAAACGCAGGCCAACAACAGCCCTGACCGTTCCCAGCGGTTTCGGGCTGTTGTTTTGTGTTAGTCTAAGGATGAACTTGATCATCTGCGTCATGAAGAAGGAAGGCCCTTGGATGGAGAAAAGAAAAAAGTGCATTCTCCTGGTAGAAGATGATGATTGGCTTCTCTTCGTCTTGAGAGAATCGCTGGAAAGAATGGAGTTCAAGCATCAGTTGGTCACTGCGTACCGTGCGCGCGAAGCGCTGGAGAAATCCAATGAGTACAAGCCCATCCTGCTCATCACCGACATACAGCTTCCGGGCATGAATGGCGTGCAGCTGACCAGGAAACTCACAGAGAAGCACGAGAATCTCGTCGCTATCTGGATCACCGCCTATGGATGCTATAGGGTTCGTCAGGAGATGCGAGATCTGGACGTTCACCGCTGCGTGGATAAACCGCTCAAAATCGGCAGGTTTCGTGAGCTTGCGCGTGAAGCGCTGGCACACGCAGTCGATGGCAAAAATGCGTGACTTATATATTGGGTCTCTGGGATTTCGCCGGGTGACCCAAAAACGATCTTAAATTTTTACCACGGATGGCACGGATTTTCACTGATTTTTCATTTTCTGTGTGAATCTGTGAAATCTGTGGTTAAACTTTCAGTCTGATCATGCGAAGTCCAAAAGAGCCTAAATAGTATCCTTTTCTCCTTCGAAAATAGACACGATTAACAAGATTAACAGGATGTAAATATACTA
>CAYVKR010000284.1:0-3535 GCA_964452025.1 uncultured Anaerolineales bacterium | reverse complement strand
ACGGGAAGACCGTGGAACTGCCTGCGGTGACCACGTCACCACTCAGGTCCAGCGGGTTGACTGCGGGCAGAGAGACGCCATCACTCGACGTGGTGTCTTCTTCGGCTGGTTCTTCCTCTCCACCTTCTTCCTCTGTTTCTATCTGTGGCGCCTCCGTCGGCTCCGTTTGTGGGGGAGCGACCGTCTCCTGACCGCCACAGGCTCCTAGTACCAGAGCCACAACTAACAGCATAACTATCCAAATACGACGCATATCCAATCTCCTCCTATGTTATGAAATGTGATTGACACAATTCATATCGTAGCAGGAGGTGATTAACAGCTATTGAAATAGAGGTTAACGGTTTGTTAAGGCATTCCAACGACTGCCAGAAAAACAACCTATGGCTCCTTCGAAAATAGCGAATGATGAATGGCGAATGGCGAATACTCAAGCATACCTGGTTGCTGGAGTGCCGACAGCTTGTCGGCATGACGCTGCCAGCAGGATGCTGGCGCTCCAAAAACCGGCATTTTCGTACGAGGATGGTTGGTAGTCACGCGCTTTAGCGCGGTGGGCCACGGTCGGGAGACCGGCCCCAGCTAGGTTTAGTATATTTACCCTGTTAATCTTGTTAATCGTGTCTATTTTCGAAGGAGAAAGGGATACGATATATTGTGGTTGGGCTCGCCCAACCACAATATATACCCCATATTTTTCTTTGGCTGACCCTTTTTCAGGGCAGCCACCTATGCATCTTAAGCTATAGGAAGTGTGAACGTGAACGCGCTTCCTACGTTGAGCTTGCTTTCGACCCAAATCTGTCCTCCGTGCGCCTGGACAATGTGTTTGGCAATCGCCAGGCCCAGGCCGGTACCGCCGCTGGCGCGCGCCCGGTCGGCCTTGTAGAAACGCTCAAAAATCCGCGGCTGTTCCTCTTCGGGAATGCCGATGCCCGTATCCTCGACGGTGATGTGGACGCCATCGTTATGTGCCGCCGCACTGACGGTCACCGTGCCTCCAACGGGGGTGAATTTGAGAGCGTTGTGCACGAGGTTGGTCAGCACCAATTGGACACGTTCGGCGTCAACCCAGACAGGCGGAAGATGATCGGGAATGTTGAAGGTAATGGTAAGACCACTGCGTTCGGCCTGCGGCATCAAACGTTCGACCGGCGGGATCACCAACTTTGAGACAGAAGTTGAACGTCGTTCCAGAGGAACCTTGCCCGATTCGATGCGGGAGAGCTCCAACAGCTCATTGATCAGCTGACTCATGGCGCTGACTTCGCTGGCGATGTGCCGCAGGAAACGATGGGCTATCGGCGGATCATCAATAGCACCATCTTGCAACGTCTCCGCTATCGCACGCAGAGAAGCCAACGGCGTGCGCAACTCATGGGAGATGTTACTGATGAAATCCCGTCGAATGGTCTCCAGGCGTCGAATGCGGGTCAAGTCCTGGAGAACAACGAGGTAGCCAGGCGCCAACCGATTCGGCAGTGGGGTGATAATGACCTGCAAAAAGCGATCCTGGGGGAGATTGGTCTCCAGCGCCTCAATCTGTTCCACGTTGTTTTCGCGGCTGAGGTGCCAGAGATCAATCAACTGATGGTGCCGGACGACAGCAGCAAACGATTGCCCTACCGATTGCTCCGGATGAACGTCTAGAATCCGTCCGGCGGCCGAGTTAATCATCTCAACCATGCCATGCTTATCGGTAATCACCACGCCATCAGCCATGTTTTCCAAGATCGTTGTGAGGCGAGCCCTCTCCTTGGTCAGCGCTGTGATTTGTTCCTGCAACTGCTCGCCCAGCAGATTGAAAGCACGGGTCAGCTGACCGACCTCGTCTTCGGTCGAGGGCAGCAAGCGAGCGTTGAGGTCGCCCTCCGCCATGCGCTGGACCACACCGGTCAACTCGCGCACGGGCTCACTGACCCAGTAGGCGACGTAAATCGCCAATCCGACCGCCAACACGGTGGTCAACAAGGTCGCCATCAGGATGCCGGTGTTCAAGCGCCGGATGTTCTGCTGGATGTCGCGCAGCGACAGGGCCACGCGCACGATTGCCATCGGCTCATCCAACGTCCCCGTGAGCGAGGCCGCGTACATCATCTCCTGTTGAGCGGTCTTGCTAAAGCGCGTTCTCTGCCCTTGGCCGGTTTCCAAGGCCTCTTGAACCTCAGGGCGCAAGCGGTGGTTATCCATGGTTTCAATATCGTAGCGCGAATCACCAATCACCGTCCCTTCAGGCAAGATCAAGGTCACCCGCACGTCGATGAGATCGCCGTAGTGATCCGCACCACGCTGGAAATCGTAACTAGAGGGATAACGCTGGAAGTCCGTCGCCAACTGGTTGCTGATGAGCTTCGCATTGCTTACGAGCCGCATACGAAGTTGATCGAGGTAGACCTCTTGAAAGAAATTGGAGACGTAAAGAAAGAGCGCGGCCATCGCCCCTATGATCAGAATAGCGTAGGGAACAGCAATGCGCCAGCGCGTGCTGCGATAGTTCATGTCTCAGCCTTCAAAGCGATATCCCACGCCCCGTACAGTGATGATGCGCGTTGGGTTGCTGGGATCCGCTTCGATTTTCTCCCGCAACCACCGGATATGCACGTCGACGGTGCGCGTGCCACCTGTGTAGTCCCAGCCCCAGACATCTTGCAGGATCTGGTCACGAGAAAGCACCCGCCCCTTGTTTTCCGCCAGAAAACACAACAGATTGTACTCGCGGGGCTTCAAGCGGAGAATCCTGCCCCGATAAGTCACCTCTCGACGATGGAGGTCGATGCAAAGATCGTCAAATCGTATTTCTTCGCGGTCAGACGCAGCATCCGAAAACTCTTCTTCCATCATACGCATCCGTCGAAGCAGTGCCTTGACTCGCGCTAGAAGTTCCCGCATGCTGAAGGGTTTGGTCAGATAATCATCAGCGCCTATCTCCAGCCCAACCACCTTATCGATCTCGTCAGCCCGCGCCGTGAGCATGAGAATGGGCACGTTCATCTCTTTCCGCAGGATACGACAGACTTCAAGGCCATCTATGCCCGGCAACATAAGATCCAACAGGAGCATATCCGGCTCCTGGTCGCGTGCCAGCTCGACTGCTTTTTCTCCGTTATCGGCCGTGATCACCTCATAGCCCTCGCTGGTGAGCTTGTACTCCAGCGTCTCCAACAACACCTGTTCATCTTCGACAACTAAGATCTTCTCTTCCATGTTTCAACCTTTTTACAGCTCAGCGTAATCTGGAAACAGTGACCCATACGTCGTGAGCAGGTACATCTCCCCCCATACATTTAAGGAGCTTAACACGAATTGACGCCCTTGACAACCACTATCTGTCCTTAAATTACGGTATTAGAACGTAGCCAGGTGCAACGCACCTTCGAATGTTTGAAAATAGCCATTTCGTGCACGCTGTCATGGGTGTTTAGCCAACATGATCGGGTAATCGCAGGTGCGTTGCACCTTCTACCGTAATTTCTGATCTGTCTTTAAATTACGGTATAGTATCTTGCCTGGATAAGTGTTCTTTAACATTTAAATT
>CAYVKR010000283.1:0-3597 GCA_964452025.1 uncultured Anaerolineales bacterium | reverse complement strand
CTTAAGCCACTTGTTGAGTGAAGGAGGTTAAACATGTACACTCTATTCCCCGAAGAGTTCCTCTGGGGCACGGCGACGGCCGCTCATCAGGTAGAAGGCAACAACGTCAACAGCGACGTCTGGCTGCTGGAGCACGTGCCGGGGACTATCTTTGTGGAGCCATCCGGTGACGCTATTGACCACTACCATCGCTTTGCCGACGACATCGCCCTGCTGGCTGAGATGGGCTTCAACATGTACCGCTTCTCGCTGGCCTGGTCGCGCATCGAACCGGCCGAGGGGGAATTCTCCCAGGCCATCCTCGACCACTACCGGCGCATGCTGGAAACCTGCCACGCGCACGGTCTCCTGCCCATGGTCACCTTCCACCACTTCACCTCGCCCCGCTGGCTGATGACGGAGGGCGGCTGGGAGGCGGAGACGACGCCGGCGCGCTTCGCCCGCTTCTGCGGGAAGGCCACCGAGGCGCTGGGCGATCTTATCGGCGGGGCGGGCACCCTCAACGAGGCCAACATCGGGCCGCTGCTGATGAGCACCGGCACGCTGCCGACGCGCGAGCAGCGGGTGCAGGCGCCCTGGTGGCAGGCAGCAGCGCGCGCCGTGAACGTGGCCCCGGAGGACTTCGTGCCCTTCGTGTTCGCCACCTCGGATCGCGCGCGGGAGGTGATCCTGGAAGCGCACCGCCAGGCGACCGAGGCCATCAAGGCCGGGCCGGGCGAGTTCCCCGTCGGTCTCTCGCTGGCGATCCAGGACATCCAGGCGGGGCCGGGCGGCGAGGCGACGGCCGAGCGCATGCAGCGCGCGATCAACGACGTCTTCCTAGAGGCCGTGCGCGACGACGACTTCGTCGGCGTGCAGTCCTACTCGCGCCAGCGCTTTGGTCCGGATGGCCCCTTGCCGCCGGAGGAGGGCGTCGAGCTGACGCAGATGGGCTACGAGTTCTGGCCGGAGGCGCTGGAGGCCGCGATTCGTCACGCCGTGAAAATCGCCGAGATCCCCGTCATCGTCACGGAGAACGGCATCGGCACCGAGGACGACACGCGGCGCATTGCCTACGTCCGGCGCGCGTTGCAGGGCGTGGAGCGCTGTCTGGCGGACGGGCTGGACGTGCGCGGCTACACCTACTGGTCGGCCTTCGACAACTTCGAGTGGATGCTGGGCTACGAGCCGACCTTTGGCCTCATCGAAGTGGACCGCGAGACGCAGAAGCGCACGCCCAAACCCAGCGCCTGGTGGCTGGGCGACGTGGCGCGCGCCAACGGGCTTTCTGTCTACGAGGCCGAGGTGCTGACCGGACACGGCGCACCTGGCCGGCAGTGCGGCGTGCCCGCTGAAGATGACGAATCGCTGGGCTACTGGATCTATCTGCCGGCGGACTACGAAGTGGACGCGGGGGAGCGCTGGCCCCTGCTCATCTATCTCCACGGCATCGGCGAGCGCGGCGAGACGCTGGCCCAACTCAAGCGGCACGGGATTCCCAAGATCCTCTTGCAGCAGCTGGACTTTCCTTTCATCGCCGTCTCGCCCCAGTGCGCCGACGGGACGGTCTGGCCGCAGCAGATCCCCGCGTTGACGGCGCTCCTCGATGACGTCGTGGCGACCTACGCCGTCGATCCGGCGCGCATCTACCTGACGGGCAACAGTATGGGCGGCTTCGGGACGTGGGCGCTGGCGACGGCGCAGCCCGAGCGCTTCGCAGCCATCGCGCCCATCTGCGGCGGCGGCGATCCAGAGGAGGCCTGCGTACTTGCGGAGATGCCTATCTGGGTCTTCCACGGCGATGCCGATCCCATCGTGGACATCTCCTGGAGCCGCGAGATGGTGGCGGCGCTGCGCGAATGCGGCGCCGAAAACGTGCGCTTCACCGTCTACGAGGGAGTGGGACACGATTCGTGGACGCGCACCTACGAAAGCCCCACGCTCTACGAGTGGTTCCTGAAGCACGAGAAAGCGTAGCAACAGCGTCGGGGGACCGGAGCCGGCTAGACGGCGGCAACGCCCCTTGCGGAGTGCCTTACCTGTGCACTCGGTCAGCCTACAAAGCGGAACCCATTAATCTCGGCAAATTTGTGAGCGAAATCTCGACTGGGGAACCGGGTCGTATCGCCGTAGTCGATCGCCTGTTGGAAGTTGGCTCCCTTGTTTGCTTGGTTGTCAGCGGCTATGTCCCTGGCAAAAAAGCCGCCTACCAGCAAAATCAACCCTAGCAGTGCTACTCCTATGAAAGTACCCATGGCTATGTCGGGCCAAATCGCCGGCAGAATGAAGCCAGCCGCAAGCAGTAATCCGCCAACCCCCATACCCCAGGAAAGACTCTTGTAGAGGGTACTCTTCTTGAACTCTTCTCGGGCTTGTTGGTTCTGTTGGGAAAGTTGCTGGCATTGATCACAGAGAGGTACTTGAATGGTCGTGCTGCGCGTAAGCTTTTGATTATGATTTTTCATCCTTACCCGGCTGATTTTGAGATTGTAACCCGGCGTAAGCGATGACGAGGCGTTGCCACAGTTAGCACAAATCTGAGGCACCTTTAGATTGTCTCGAAGCTCGTAGAAGTCGATTTTCACTTTGGATTTTTTGGCCATGCGCGTTTCCCTCCGTATAGTTGGTTGCATGAGGTTGAAGTGCTGGAAATATTGTTTTCCCGTTTCGGATTATATATCAGAGTTGTCATGATGTCAACGAACGGCTGGGGTGACCGTGGACATATTTACGCAGGTCATGTCTCATCTGACGGCGAGAGCTCACTGGCCCGCTTCACCGCGTCGCGTCCGAAGCGCTCTCGCAACTCGTCCAGCGTCTCCTGCAGGCGCTGTCCTTTTTTCGATGGCGTCTCCCAGAGCGTCAGTTGCTCGCGCGGTTCCTCCAGGTTGCTGACGCCGACGCCGATGAGCCGCACCGGGCGCCCGCTGGGCCACGCAGCCTCGAAGAGCGCCTGCGCCGCCTCGTAGATCTCGGCGTCCTGGTCCGTGGGCCGCTCCAGCGTCGTCTGCCGGGTGATGGTGGTGAAGTCGCTCCAGCGCAGCTTCAGTTTGATGGTCGCTCCCTGCAACTCGGCGCGGCGCAGGCGGCGGCCCACGCTGCGCGTCAGGCGGAGCAGGGTGCGGCAGAGCGCGTCGCGGTCGCTGACGTCCTCGGCGAAGGTGGTCTCGCGGCTCATGGACTTGGTCTCGTGCTCGGTGATCACGGGCCGGTCGTCGATGCCTCGCGCGCGGCGGGCCAGGGCGCGTCCATGCTCGCCCAGCCGCCGGACGAGGTCCTCGCGGGGCCACGCCGCCAGCTGGCCGATGGTGCGGATGCCCAGCGCGGCCAGCCGCTCCGCCGTCTTCGGGCCGACGCCCCAGAGCTGATCCACGGGCAGCGGCGCCAGGAAGGCCGCTTCCTCACCGGGCGGGACGACGGTGATGGCCATGGGCGGTCGGACGCCTTTGGCCTGGGACTTTCCAAAGTCGTTGGCCGCTTTCGCCAGCAACTTGTTGCTGGCCACCCCGATGGAGCAGGGGAGATGGTGCTGTTCCCAGATCTCCTGCTGGAGCTGCCGCGCTAACATTTCGCCAGATGCCTTGAGATCGCTGACGTCTAGAAACGCTTCGTCGATGG
>CAYVKR010000282.1:0-3598 GCA_964452025.1 uncultured Anaerolineales bacterium | reverse complement strand
GCAACAATCCGCTGCTGGGCGTGGTGGAGAACGACCTGGATCGCGGCTTCGAGCACTTCTATAATTACGGCGGCGTGCTGCCTGCGCGTCCCCGGCTGACGGAACGCCGGCCGCGCCGCTCAGGGCGCTTGCTCGAGCTCGTCGCGCGTCAGCTCAATCGGCTCAACAGGCCGCTGCAGGAGTGGCTGACGCACAACGACGCGCTGCTGGGCCTGATGATGCACCCGTGGATCACGCCGCTATGGGAGCGGCACATCAACTTCAAGGGCAACGTGCACCGTTCGGTCGGCGATATGGTCGGCGTCCTGCGTAACCGGAAGCGCCACAGCGCGCAACGCCCGCTCTTCGCTTTCCTCAACCTGATGGAAACGCATCTGCCCTACGAGCCGTCCGCTCGCTTCAGCCGCGAGTTCGCGCCCACGTATCACGAGGATCGCGAAGCGCGCGACTTCCTGCACGATTACAACCATCGCACCTTCGACTGGATTGCGCCCATCACAAGGCCCTTCAGCGACGCGCAGCACCGTGTCCTCAACGAGATGTACAACGCCGAGGTCGCCTACGAGGATCACGAGCTGCGCCTGCTGCTGGATTATCTGGACGAGCCAGAGGTACGCGACAACACGCTGGTCATCATCACCGCCGACCATGGCGAGGGTTTGGACCATCACGGCTACGTGGGTCACTCGCTGGTCGTCTACGAGGACCTGATCCGCGTGCCGCTCATGGTGCGGCATCCCAGCCGCTATCCGACCGGACGCCGTATCAAGACGCCGGTCTCGACGCGGCGCGTCTTTCACACCATTCTCGACGCCGCTGATTTGCCGGAGGCAGACGAGGCCTTCCGCGCCTCGCTCGGCGACCTGAGCCTGGCACAGAGCCTCGACGGCGAGCCCGCAACCCAGGACGCTGTCTTTGCCGAAGCCTATCCGCCGAACACCCTGGTCAACCTGATGCAGCAGAGAGACGCCGAGGCCGTGGAGCGGTTCCGCTGCCGAGAGACCCGTCGCGCGCTCTACAACAGCAGCCACAAGTTGATTGCCGTGAGCGATGAACCCAAGGAACTGTTCGACGTGACGGCAGATCCGGCTGAACTGCACAACCTTGCATCGGAGCAGCCCGAATGCGTCGAAGCGCTGTATGCGGAGCTCCAAGCGGTCTTCGAGGCGGGCAAAGCCCGGCGGAAACCGGATCAGGTCACACAGGATTCCGTCGATCTGGACAAGGACAGCCAGCTGCAAAAGCGACTTCGCGCCCTTGGTTATCTCGAATGAACAGGAGACAAATATGACACCACCCATTGATCCGATTCTGGTAGAGCTCGGCCCGTTTGCCGTCCACTGGTATGGGCTGTTGATCGTCACCGGCATTCTGTTGAGCGCAATTTCAGCGTCGCACCTGGCAAGGAGAGCCGGCAAGAACCCTGATCATATCTGGGATATGCTGCTCATCGTCATCATTCTGGCCCTGATCGGCGCTCGCGCCTATCACGTCTTCTCGCAGCCTGAAGGCGGTCTGATCGGTTGGGACTACTACAAGGAAAATCCCATCGAAGTGCTCTACGTCTGGAACGGCGGTCTGGGCATCATCGGCGGCGTGCTGGGCGGCGCGCTGGGCATCGTGCTCTACACGTGGCGGCACAACCTCTCCCCGATCCAGTGGCTGGATTTCGTCGCAGCTTCTGCCGCGCTGGGGCAGGCCATCGGACGATGGGGCAACTACATCAACATCGAGCTCTACGGTCCGCCCACGGACCTGCCCTGGGGTCTGATCATTCCGGCCCAACACCGCATCATGCCTTACACTGACCTGGCGACCTACCCGCCCGACACCCTTTTCCATCCGACGTTCCTCTACGAATCGCTGGCGACGCTGGCGCTCTACCTGATCCTCTTCACGCTGGGCGCCAAACGCTACCAGCGGCTCAAGCCGGGCGATCTGCTGGTCGGCTACCTCATCGGCTACGCCGTCATCCGCTTCTTCACCGAGATGCTGCGTCCCGACGCCTGGGAGATGGGCGGGCTGGCAGCGGCGCAGGTCTTCTCGCTGATCTTCGTCGCCGTGGGCGTGATATTCCTGGTGATCCGGCATGGGCGCGGAGAAAAGTGATCCCGGCCTATGCGCGTGGGCCATCGGCGCCTCCGGCTCTGGCATTTTCTGGGGATTGGGCTACCCTTAAGCATAGTGCTCGTCGGTGGCTGCCTGGCCTGGCAGATTCACACCTATTCTTTCAAATCATATACGTCTGGTGACATCGCCATTGTCCTAGGCGCCGCCGTCTGGGGCGACCGTCCTTCACCAGTCTTTGAAGAGCGGATTCGACACGCCATCCAGCTCTATCAACATGAGCAGATCGAAGCGATCATCTTCACGGGCGGCAAAGGATTGGACGACCAACTGACAGAAGCGGAAGTAGCCCGGCGCTACGCCCTGGACCGTGGAGTAGCCGACTCCGACATCGCCTGTGAGACCGACTCCCGCGTCACCTACCAGAACCTAAGAGGCGCCCAATCCATCGTCGAAGCGCAATCATGGGAGACTGTCCTGATCATCAGTGACCCATTGCATATGAGGCGAGCGATGACCATGGCACGAGATCTGGGCCTTCCGGCCTACCCGGCGCCCACGCCGACAAGCCGCTACCAGAGCTGGCGGACGAAAGGGCGCTTCTTGCTGCGAGAGGTCTTTTTCTACGCCAGCTACCTGCTGCGTCGGGGGTGGAACCAGCAGATCCGTTGAGCAGCACCCGTTACTATCCCTATTGACCGTCGTTGAGGCCACATGCATGAGGAGACGACCATGACCTGGACCCGATCCATTGTACGACTGCAGGCCGTTGACATGGAATTGAACAACGCGCGTCGCCATCTCGCCCAAGTCAAGAAGGGTCTTGAGGACGATGTGGCGCTGCGTGCGGCAGAAGCACATGCGAAACAGTGCAAGGCGACGGCCAAAAAAGCGACCAAACGTCAGGAAACGCTGGAGTTTGAGGTCGGGCGCGTGGATACAGAAATCGAGCAGACCGAATCCACGCTCTACAGCGGGCGCGTGCGCAATCCTCGTGAGCTGGAAGACATCCAGGCCAAGATCCGCTCGTTGAAGCGGCGCAAGGCTCACCTTGAGGACAAGCTGCTGGAAGCCATGATCGCCAGAGAAGAGGCCGATGCCGCAGCCCAGGAAGCGGCGGAGACGCTGCAGGCGACTCGACAGCGGTGGGAGGAAAACCACCAGGCCCTCACGGAAGAGGCAGCGGCGCTGCGTCAGAACATCGCAGCGCTCGAACAAGAGACGGCAGAACTGGAGCAGCAGATCCCTTCGAATACGCTGGAGACCTACCGCTACCTGCAGGGTCGGATCGGCAACCCGGTGATTGCGCGGCTGAAGGGTCACACCTGCAGCGTCTGCGGTATCGAGGTCATCTCATCCAGACGGCAATCAGTCCACGAAGAAAAGGAGACCTTCTGCGATGGCTGCGGGCGGCTGTTGATCAGATGAACGTGTGAAGCCCCCTGAAAACGGAAACGCGCCCGAGTATGGGCGCGTTTCCTACGAAAGGAGGGTAACCAAATTGATCAGGGGAGGCGGCCCCTAACCAAAG
>CAYVKR010000281.1:0-3607 GCA_964452025.1 uncultured Anaerolineales bacterium | reverse complement strand
CTTGCTTTCGTCTACGCAGTTTCTACGGTACGGAGGGCGTTTTCACCAGCGGACTTGCTTCGAAATCCCATCTACATCCTTCGCATTGCTCACCAAGGCAAGCGTATGTGTACAGGCCCATGACAAAAACAAACTGGCCCATCGACTCAGCGACAGGCCAAACGTGCTGATGCATCTTCTTGCCTGAGCGCAGCTACGCAGGCAGTGACATGCTAAAGCCGTCCCCAGGGATGGGAATTTTGCGCCTTGGTTCAGGGATAGAAGATGTCCACGACGATGCGGACCGGCTCGCCTAACTCGTAGACCTCGTATTTGACCGGCGTATGCAGGCCGATGGAAAGACCGAAGATCGCTTCGTTGACTGTAGGATACTGTCCAATGCGCAGAATTACCGGATTGTCCAAAAACTCAATGGGCAGCGTCTCCTCAAGCGGATAGTTATGCGCGTAGAGGTCATTGATCAGGATGTCGAGCCGCGCCTCTCCCCAATCCACGTCCGTCTCACCGGGAAAAGGCGTCTGGGCGTTGCTGACTTCGACGACGCGATACTTCGGCGTGGTGGCGCCGCTCTCGCGCATCTCCAGTACGAGCCGCAGATGGGTCGCATGCAGGCCGTAGCGCAGGTCGGCGAGATTCCAAACCTGCCCTTCCTCGCCGCCGACCTTGGGCACGTTCAACAGGCCAGACGCCGCGGGCAAGGTGGCCGAAGGGCTGAGCACAGGTGTCGCCGTCGGCTGTTGAGCCGTCGGCTGACTCTCATCGATTGGTTGCTCCCGAGATGCCGTCGCCGTGGGCTGGATCACACTGAACGGAATCGGCGTCACGGTCGGCTCCAGCATATCGCCGCCGGATTCGTTGCTCTGACATCCTCCGCCTACGGAGAACAAGAGCAGCATGAACCCTGTGATCAAAACACGTCGATGCATAGATACTCTCCTTCCAACGATCTTCACTTCTCAAGGGAGAAGTATCGTCCAAAGTCTCCTCTAGTCCTTATCAACGCTGCGGTGGAGATCATCGATCACGCGATGCAGTTCCCCATCAAGGGTCTTCAGGGCGGAGAGCATCTGCGGACGAGCCTCTTCCCAAGCCTTGCGGGTGGCATCACGGGCCGAGCGGGCGGCTTTCTCAAATTCTTCCCGCACACGCTGCCCCTCCTCCGAGGTAGCGGCTTCGTCAATCGCTTTGCCGACCTCATCGGCCATGGACTTTAAGCCGGCCTCCAGTTCGCGGAGGTGTTCCTGGGTCTTCTCGTCCTGCCAGCTGGTCTCAATGGCAACCGCAAGACTCTCACCAAAGGCCGAAAACTGCTCTCCCACTTCCTGCCAGGCTTGGTTGCTCTCTTGGGCCTGCTGATCCTGCGTCTGCTTCTCCTCGGTCATCGGTTCCTCCTCAGAAAAGATTTGTCTCACATACCTTCAGGCTCTTCATCCCAGGGATAGATTTCCGTGCCCTGGGCCGCGGCCCGGATGGCGGGGTCTTTGGAGTAGTGTCCACGGCGTTCCGGCGGAATCAGCTCGGCGATGCGCCCCATGATCTCGTGCCCAATTTCCTCCAGCTGACGGCGCCGTTTGCGCCCGCGCCCCTCGACGCGGAAGGGGCCAAAGGGCTTACCAATGCGGGCGACGACCTTCGCCCGCCGTCCTTTCCGCAGCTTGGGAAAGACGTTATTCAGCCCATCGAAGCCCATGGGCAGCAGACGCGCGCCGGTCCGCGTGGCCAGGAACGCCGCGCCAGGTCGAGCCGGACGCAGCACCGTCGCCCAGTTGCCGGCCTCCGGGAAGATGCCCAGCACGCCATCCTGGGCCAGCACCGCTTCTGAGGCGCGCAGCGCGTAGCGCGAACCGGTGCCCCGGAAGACCGGGTAGTAGCCCCAAAGTTTGGGCAGACCACGCACAATGGGCGGTGCGTTGGGCAGCTCGAAGCCGCCGACAAATTCCAGAGGCCAGGGCGAGACCCGGATCATCAGCACAGGATCGATAAAACTGAAGTGGTTGGCGATGACGAGCAGCGGCCCGCCCTCAGGCAGGTTCTCCTGCCCGTGAACCTCCAGATCGGTCAGCAGCCCCAGCGCAACGTGAGCGACGCGATGCAAGAACGCCCGCATCACGCGACGTCGCGGATAGGGGAATTCTTCGTGAACGTGGGTGGACATAAGCACGTCCCTCGCCACTATTGGCTCTGCCGGGCCAGGGCCCGCGCCTGTCGCTCGTTGACGAGCACCAGCAGGACCATGCCGATCAACAGGAAGACGGCGATGGAGAGGATGCCCCAGCGCTGCCCCATCTGCTCAGCAACCAGCGTGGAGATACCAGAGGCTTCGTACCGCAGGGCCGCCTCCGCCGCGATCCAGCCGTAGACTGTCGGCCCAATGAAGGACGAGGTGCGCCCGGCGACGGCGAAAAAGCCGTAGAACTCGGCGCTCTGCTTTCGGGGCACGAGCACACCCACCATAGCCCGGCTTACGGACTGCACGCCCGCCATAGCAAAGCCGGCCAGCGCGCCCACCATGTAGAAGGACGTCACGGTCTGCGCGAAGTACATCCAGACGACGGCGGCGATCATGAAGACGAGAGACAATATCAGCGTCCGCTTGACGTCCCAGCGCTCTGTCATCAAGCCAAAGATGTAGGCACCGATCACGTTGGTCACCTGTACCAGAATGACAAAGATGATCAGATCCTGCTGATCCATGCCGAAGAGAACGGCGCCGATGATCGAGGCGAAGTTGAGCGCCATGATGACGCCGTCGTTGTAGATGAGGAAAGCCACGATGAATTTCACGAACTCCCGGTAATTGCCAACGGTGCGCAAGGTGGCAAAGGCCTGCTTGAAACCCAGGCTGAGGTAGGAGTCACCCTCGGGCAGCGGTTGCGGGTCCGAACGCTCCTTGAGCCAGAGGAAGAGCGGAATGGAAAAAAGGGCAAAGTAGACGGCGGTGATGACGAGAGAGGCGCGCACAATCAGCGTGCCTTCGATCATCATGATGAGCGGCAGAATGACCAGCAGGCAGAGGATGCCGCCTGCCGATCCGATGGCCCAGCCGGTCCCTGAGACACGACCGATCTCATCCGGCCCCGCGATCTCCGTCAGCAGACTGTTGTAGAAAACCTGCGCGCTGCGGTAGCCGATCTCCGCCAGAATGAAGAAGGCCATGCCTATGGCGACGGTTCCCTCGCGCGTGAAGAAAAGTAAAGATGTGAAAATAACTGCCATGCTCGTGAAAAAGAAAAGGAAGCGTTTCTTGGTACCAGAAAAATCGGCGATGGCACCCAGGACCGGTGAGATAAGGGCAACGACCAACATCGCAATGCCGACGGCTAATCCCCAGAGCCGAGAGCCCTCTGCCCCGCCTACCACCTGTCCCTTGAAATACGCTGAGTAGACGGCCAGCAGCACTACCGCTGCATAGGCCGAGTTTCCAAAATCATAAAAGTACCATGCCCAGCGTTCCCTCGATGTGACGGGGCGCTCGCGACGCATGGATTTTGCTTCTGCCGTTGTTGTAGTCATGCTGAACTCCTTGTCATCCTCCAGAACTATAAACTCAACCATTGGTGTGAAGTTATTCGCCATTTCGCCAGTTTTGCTTCTTAAAGACGGGTTT
>CAYVKR010000280.1:0-3638 GCA_964452025.1 uncultured Anaerolineales bacterium | reverse complement strand
GGTAAAAATTTAAGATCGTTTTTGGGCCACCCGGCGAAATCCCAGAGACCCAACTATTTTTGCATTTCGTCGGATCTCATGATAAAAAGCTATAGCAAACCTAAGAATCTCTGTGACCTCTGCGTGCTCTGCGGTTAGATTGACCTTTTTCAGTAGAGTCAACCGTTGTGCTGTCTGACGTCTGAGCTCACTCCAGATCAGTTCGTGGGCGCCTCTGCCGACGCCGATCGGTCCAGCGGCGCAGTGTTATGTAGACGATGCGGAGCAACGGGGTGAAGATTACCAGGTTGAGAATGTCGTTGCCGGCTGCCGGGGCGAACTCACCGACGAGCGCGGTGCCCAGAGTGTACTCGTAAATCCAGAGGTGTGTCAGGGCGGCGAAACCTGCGCCCACCAGGATGCCTAGAGCGCCCCAGAGGTTGACGGCTGCCAACGTCACGCTGACCCGTTCCAAGAGGTGGCTGTTGGCGGTCATCACAACGCCGCTGAGCACCAAAGCCCAAGCCCAGAAAGAGAAATCTTGGATCTCGCCTGTCCACGGCTTCGGGACCCGGGGATGTATGAGAATCAAACCCGCCGTCAACGCTGTAATGACGATGACCAGGCGCGAGAGGAGATCCAGGTCAAGATCACGATCCGCCAGCAGAGAGACGAGACCGGGCACCAGGCCTGTCAACCCGCCGGCGATGATCCATGGCGGGAAGACGCCCCAGCCGGTGAAGAAATCGCCCAGCAGTACGCCGACGGCGCCGGTGAAGAAGCCCACAATGGGGCCAAAGGCGTAGCCGAAGAGGATAGGCAGACAGATCTGCGGACTTAACATCACCGGTCCCAGCGCGTACTCGAAATGCGTGTTGAAGAGGTAGCTCAGAACGGCGTAAAGCCCAGCGCCCAGACCCATGGTGCCTACCTTCTGGGTGTCGATCTCCCAGGCGGCGTTTTCCCGAGTAACCTGCTGTAGGGCAAAAAGCCCGCCAAGGGCCAGGGCGAAGGTGACGGCGGGCGCCACGCCGTGGAACGTCTCGCCCTCGGTGAACCCATTGGCTAACACCATCAGGCCCGCCAGGACGACCAGTACCGTCAACCAGGCGATGGTTTTCGACATCAGTCCTTCGCTCATGATGTTTTCCTCCCGCTTGCGTGGCTTCTCCTAATCAAAGGACACCTCAAGCGTTGCCAGTTCCCGGGGTCCCAGGGCCTCGACGTGTTGGAGTGTCTGATCTTCTTCCTCTGTGCTGATGTGGAGGGTGTACAGTCCTTCCCGAAAGACCTTGGGGCGATAGGACGTGCCGTTGATCCGCAGGGTGTAGACAATCTCGCCGCTGGCTTCCTCGATTACTTGCACCACCGGATCCGCCGCGCCGCTGATCTCCAAAATGGGCAGATAGGCGGCCCCTTTCCGTCCGTAATTGTCCTCCTGACGCAGGGTGACGGGCCAGCCTGGATACTGCTCGCATTCGGGATCGGTGACGTCGCAGCCCCGAGGCCAGCACTCCAGCGTGATCTCGCGCGTCCGCTTGTTGAAACGGATGAGACCGTAACCGGCGCCCTGGGCAAGCCATTTGTCGTAGCGGCGACGGCTGGGATCGGGGTTGGCGTAGGCGTGCATAGTGAGCCGGTTGTCGAAGCCGTCGTGGTAGTTACCCGTGTGCTCCAGCTCCCCCTCCAGTTGCTCCTCGCCGGGCTCCGGCGGATCCCACCAGCGACGGTAGTAGTTGACGATGGATGGCACGGAGAAGGAGAAGCCCGCGTCGCCCCAGGTATCGATACCGTGCTGCAGCATGGTCCCCAGATGCTGGTCGCCGTTGATGTGCAGCGCGAAGCCTTTGCGCATCTCCGCCAACGCGCGGTTTCGACCGCTCTGGGGCCAACCGTTGGCGTCCAGGTCCGCCGCCAGGCGCTGGCGCTGCGGGCCGTGCAGGTGCGCCGCGCCGACGAAGGGCGCCTGCGAGAGCACGGCCTTCATATCCTGCCCCGTCCAGTCCGCCGTCCACGCTCTCAGGAAACGGAGCTGGCGCTCGCCCAGCAGCGTCGCGCCGGGCGTGTCGAGCACCTGCGGATCGGGCAGCGTCTTGATGTGATCTTGTCTGGAGAAGATCACCCCCGCCTGTTCCAGAGCCGCACGGTCAAGAATATCGGGCTGTGACTTGAACTTGCGGTCTTCCAGGATAGCAAAGCCGATGCGTCCCCACGTCAGAGAGGTGTAGTAGACGCCGATGTCGCGTTCGATGGGCGTGGGATCGTAGGGGTCGGGGAGGTGGCTGGTCTGCGCCCGTTCCACCAGGCGCACGTAGCTGGGATTGCGGTAGCTGCCCGGGCCGACCTTACCGCCGTCGCCCCAGAGATTGGGCAGGCCGACGTCGTGGTCGTCGGGGATGACGACGGTGGGACGGTTGCGCGTGATCTCGCCGAACTGTCGTCCGAAGAGGAGCCAGGCAGCGAAGTGCCGGCGGTGATCGTAGACCTGGTCGCCGGAGAAGAAGAGCAGGTCGGGGTCCTGACGCTCGATGTTCGCGATGAGGTCCGTCCGTGGCCCTCGGTCCTTGTTCGAGTTGCCGGTGAAGGCCGCGACGACGATCTCGTCTTTGTCTATCGGATCCTCGCGGATCAGCCCGGTGTAGAAGGCGCGCTCCCCGTGAGCCACGCGGTAGGCGTGATCCTGGGTGGCGTCCCAGTCCTCCACACGGAAGACCGCCGTCCAGTCGGGTGGGCCGACCTCGCTTTCGGCGATTTGTACCCAGCGCCCCGTCTGCTCGATCTCCAGCCGCACCGTGCGATCCGCCTCGGGCGGGAGCTCGTAGAGCTGTGCCGATAGTTTGAGGACGTTGTTGTGGACGGTGTAGAGCGTGAAGCAAATCACGTCCTCCGGCGGCATACGGGTGATCCGCCATATACGGTCGCGCAGCCGCGCCCGGAGTTCGCCGACGCCGAAGATCAACGCCGCTGCTGCCGCGCCCAGAAGCACCAGCGAGAGGACGACGCGGATTCTGCGTTTCACAGCAAAGGCCCTCTACAGACGGATGACTTGTGGTGCTGGACGCCCTCCGGGCCGGCGATCACGACGTCAGTCGCCAGGCCCAGGAAAAGCCCATGCTCGACGATGCCGGCGCGCGTGTTCAATTGATCCGCCAGCGCGCGCAGGTCCTCAATGGGGCCGAAGTCGGCATCCAGGATATAGTTGCCCTGGTCGGTGCAGAAGGGCGTTTCGTCCTCGGCGCGCCGCAGGCTGACTTCGGCGCCCAGGGATGCCAGGAACGCCTCCTGTGCGCGCCAGCCGAAGGGAACCACTTCGATGGGGAGCGCCCACGTCGTGCCCAGCACGTCAGAACACTTAGTGATGTCCACCACGATGATCTGGCGGCAACTGGCCTGCGCGACCATCTTCTCGCGCAGCAGCGCGCCCCCGCCGCCCTTGATGAGGTTGAGCTGTGGATCGACCTCGTCGGCGCCGTCGATGGTCAGGTCGATGACCGGTGCCTCGTTCAGCGTCGTCAGAGGGAGGCCCAGGGCTTCAGCGTCCGCTTCGACGTGGCTGGAGCAGGGCACCCCGGCGATGTTTTGCAGCTCCCCCGCTTCCAGCCGTTGGGCGATGCGGCGCAGCGCGTGGATCGTCGTGCTGCCGTGTCCCAATCCGACGA
>CAYVKR010000279.1:0-3666 GCA_964452025.1 uncultured Anaerolineales bacterium | reverse complement strand
ACGTGATCGTGGTGCCCAGCCTCAACTCGACGGAGTCCTTCGGGCTGGTGCAGGTAGAAGCGATGTTGCGCGGCACGCCGTCGGTGGCCAGCGATCTGCCCGGCGTCCGCCAGCCGGTGCTGCAGACGGGCATGGGCGAGATCGCGCCCGTCGGCGACGCGGAGGGATTGGCCGAAGCGATTCTCAGGGTGCTGGATGACCGCGATGCCTACGTGCGTCCGCGCGAGGAGATTGCGGCCTTGTTTTCGACGGAGCGCACGGTGGACGATTACGAGGCGCTGTTCGGGCGTCTCTGTGCGCAAGAGGACGTGGATGTGGGACAGCCGGAGTCCTCTGCCGTGGGACAGAATCTGCGAGGGTAGGGAATGACGGACGAGCCGACGCGAAGAGACGACGAGCAGCAGGAGACGCCGCAGCGCGCCGAGCCGACGCGCTGGATTCGTCCCCTCAAACGCGAGCCGGAGCGCGAACCAGACCGCCCGGTCGAGGCCGATCCGACGCGCTACGTCCCCACGCAAGCGCCGCGCCGGTCTCCAAAATCCGACGACGAGGCGCCGCCGAGTGCGGAGCCAACGCGCGTCGTACAGCCTCCCTCAAATTCGCCAGAGGAGAGGGAGCCAACGGCGCCAAGAACGCCCACCCCGCCTCCGCCGCCCCGGCCCTCCACGCCTGCGGAGTGGGGCCAGCCGCCGCGCGAGCCGTGGTATGTGCCGCCGCCTCCGCCTTCTGGCCCGCCGCCCGCGCCGCCTTCGGGGGACGCAGCGCCAAAGAAGAGACGTCGCCAGGTCTCCTGGACGTCGTGGCTGCTGGGCGTGACGCTGGTCATTGTGGGGCTGTTTCTGTTGGCCGTGCTTAGCGCGACTATCGGCTACATCGTGCTGGCGGCGCAGTTGCCGCCGGTGGAGGAGTTACGTCAGCGCCAACCGGATTTCGCCAGCAGCCGTATCTACGACCGTAACGGCGATCTGCTCTACGAGGTCACCGATCCGACGACGGGCAAGCGGACGTACGTGACCATCGACCAGATCGACCGGGACTTGCAGCTGGCGACGGTGGCGACGGAGGACCGCAATTTCTACGCGCACGGCGGCTTTGATCCCATCGCCATCGCGCGGGCGATTTATTACGCGCTGCAGGAGCGGGAGATCGTCTCCGGGGCCAGCACCATCACGCAGCAGGTGGCGGAAAATATCATGTTGGCCGAAGAGCGGACGGTAGAGGATCCCGTCTCTATCAAGATCAAGGAGATTGTGCTGGCGGCGGAGTTGACGCGACAGTACAGTAAGGACGAGATCCTGGAGATCTATCTCAATAACAATAACTATGGGAACCGCGCTTACGGCGTGGACGCGGCGGCGCGGACGTATTTTGGGACGACAGCGAGCAATCTGACGGTGAGTCAGGCGGCGTTCCTGGCGGGGCTGCCGCAGGCGCCGGCGACTTACGACGTCTATCACGGCGGACGCGATGCCGCGTTGAAGCGCCAGCAGGTGGTACTGGGCCTGATGGTCGAGGACGGCTACCTTACCCAGGCCGAGGCAGATGAGGCGGCGCTGGAACTGGAGACGTACGAGTTCCCGCCGCTTTACGTCGATCGGATCCCCGCACCGCACTTCGTCTTCTACGTGCGCCGGTGGGTCGAGGAGCGGCTGGGCGCCGACGCGCTCTATCGCGGGCGGGGATTGCGGATTCACACGACCATCGAACCGCGCCTGCAGAGTATCGCTGAGGAGGAGGTGGCGCAGGGTGTTGCCCGCTTGGCCGAGCGTAACGTCAGTAACGGTGCGTTGGTCGCCATCGAGCCGGCGACGGGGCACATTCTGGTCATGGTGGGCAGCGCCGATTTCTACAGCGAAGAGATCGACGGGCAGGTCAACGTGACGACGCGCTGCCGCCAGCCCGGATCGGCTATCAAGCCGCTGACGTATCTAAGCGCCTTCGAGCAGGGGTGGACGCCGGCGACGCCGCTCTGGGATCTGCCGGCGACCTACACGGACACGGCGGGCAACGTCTACGAGCCGGTTAACTACGACGATACCTTTCGGGGACCGGTCTCGGTGCGCACGTCGCTGGCGAACTCGCTCAACGTCCCAGCCGTCAAGGCGCTGGAGTACGTGACGGTCGATGGGTTATTGGAGATGGCGGAGCGGCTGAACGCCACGTCGATTGTGACGCCGCAGCTTGAGTGCCCCGACTATTCCGGCGAAAACCGTCCGCTCTACGGGCTGGCGTTGACGCTGGGTGGCGGTGAGATGAAGCCGCTGGAGCTGACAGCGACCTACGCGGCTTTCGGCAACGGCGGGCTGCAGATGCCGGTGACGCCCATTCTCTGGGTCGAGGACAACGCGGGCGAGGTCTTGGTCGACAACCGGCGCCGCACGGGCCGCCAGGTGATCGATCCGCGCGACGCGTACTTGCTGACGGATATTCTCTCGGACCGCGAGGCGCGCTGTCTGGTCTTCTCCTGTCCCGGCAACGCGCTGGAATTACCCGACCGCCCGGCTGCGGCCAAGACGGGCACGACCAACGACTTCCGTGATGCCTGGACGGTGGGCTACACGCCCGATATCGCCGCCGGCGTCTGGGTGGGTAACAACGACAACGCGGAGATGATTAACGTGCCGGGCAGCGTGGGCGCCGGGCCGATCTGGAATGCCTTTATGACGCGCGCCCACGAAGGCGTGCCGGTGCACCCGTTCCCGCGCCCGCAGGGTATCGTCGAGCGAGAGGTCTGTGCGCTTTCCGGGACGGAGCCGTCGCCTTACTGCCCGGAGACGAGGCGCGAGATCTTCTCTATTGATAGCCTGCCCCCGGAGCCATCGCGGGATTGGATCCAACGGGTGGAGATTGATAACTATACCGGCAAGCGGGCGAACCAGTTCTGCCGGACGAACACGTCGGAGAAGATCATGGTGGTGCTGGAGGATGTGCGGGATCCCGATGGTCGCGAGTGGATGCGACAGTGGGCGGCCGAGCACGGTTATGAGATCGCACCACAGGCATTCTGCACGACCAGCGAGGCCTCGGATGAGGTGCAGATTCTCCAACCGCAGGAGGGCGCCGAGGTCTACGGCGCGGTGGAGATTGTGGGGACGGTGGCGTTGGAGAACCTGGCAAGCTATGAGGTGAGCTACGGCCTCAGCGATCATCCGGAAGGGTGGGGGACGCTTGCGGGGCCGTCTCGGGCACCGGTCAGCAATGCGACGTTGGCGGTCTGGGAGACGACGGGATTGGAGCCCGACGTCTATACGCTGCGCATCGTAGCGCGGACGGAGGATGACGAAATCTACGAGGATCGCGTGGTGGTGACGCTGTTGCCGCCGACGCCCACGCCCACCTTGACGCCGTCGCCGACGTCGACGCCGACGGAGACGCCGACACCAACGGAGACGCCGACCCCTACCCCCACGGTGTCTGCGACGGAGACGCCGACACCGACATCGACGGTGGCGCCCCCGACAGCGACCCCCACGCCCGACGTTGACGAAACGCCGACGGAGACCTCAACGCCGGATGACACGTCGCCCCAGGCGACCTCCACGCCCACGCAGACCGAAACCCCGGCGGAATAATCTCGCCAGAACCCGGCACCGAGCTTCAAGCATCAAGCATGGCCTTGGTGAAAAAAGCCTTTTTACCGCAGAGATCACAGAGAACGCTGAG
Organism: uncultured Anaerolineales bacterium; assembly: GCA_964452025.1. Classification (GTDB taxonomy): domain Bacteria; phylum Chloroflexota; class Anaerolineae; order B4-G1; family SLSP01; genus G713. The sequence continues at coordinate 3 of CAYVKR010000279.1, read as the reverse complement.
AAA
>CAYVKR010000278.1:0-3719 GCA_964452025.1 uncultured Anaerolineales bacterium | reverse complement strand
AAGGCACCGGCTCCGGGACCGTCTGCGCTACCGGCAGATACCGCACGCGCACCAGATCAGGCGCGAAGAAGACGATTTCCACGCATCCCTGCGCGGTGTGGAACTGCGCGCCACGCTCCGTGGAATGTATCAACGTCACCGGACCGGACGCCGGTCGCCAGTCAGGTAATCTTCTGCTCCGTAAGCGACGCATCCCGCGTCCGAAGTTGAGCCACTTCGCCTCGACGGCGGCTTTCCGCAGCGGATAGACCGCGCCGTGCCAGATATTCTGAGCGCCGATAAGTTCAATGGTGTCGCGGATATTTTCTTTCAGCGATGACATAGGAACTCCTTTTGGGATAACGATGATGTCTGGACGTTAGAAAAGAAAAGTCGTGAGCTAAGCCCCAGATCAGACGCGCGTGACGTTCGAAACCTACTTTCCTTATCATAAGCCAGTTGGGCGCCGTGTCCAGCGCGGCAACAAAGCCCTGCCTCCGCTCACCGGCAAACCGGTGCGGACGGATGGAGATAGAAAACGTCCGGTGGAAACAAAAAAGAGAGCCGGATCTCTCCGGCCCTCTCCGTCATGGCTGCGGTGACCGCTATCGACCCGCGAGCCGACCATCTAGCATCACGAGACCGTTGACGTGATCGCCGATCTTTTCGAGCAAGTCAACGATTCCGCTGGCGCTGTCCTCTTCCTCCACCTGCTCCTCAATGAACCAGTGGAGTTCGACCTGCGCGGCGTAATCTTCGGTCTCAAGCGCCAACGCGTACAACTGGTTGATGGACGCCGTGACTTTCTGCTCGTGTTCGTAGACCGTCTTGAAGAGCTCCAGAGGCGTACCGTACGCAACCAGCGGCTCATCAATGGCCTGCAGCTCCACGCGCCCGCCGCGCTCGATCACAAAATCGAAGAGGCGCATCGCGTGTTCCTGCTCCTCGGCGGCCTGCTCCCGCATCCAATGGGCAAAGCCGGGCCAACCCTCGTCCTCACAATAGGCCGACATGGCGAGATACAGATAGCCCGAATAGAGCTCTTTCCTGATCTGATCGTTGATCGCTGCTTGCAGTTTTTCGTTTAGCATCGTTCCGTACTCCTTTTCTATGCAGTGCTTTCAATGTCTGAGTCATGGGGGAATTGATCCCTTAACGTCAATTATAACATATACATCGATTTTTACAATATTTATAAAACGGAAATAGTGTATAAATCTGAAGCCGTGCGCGTCATTGGGGGAGATGGGCATCGGCAGAGATAAACTACTTACGACGGCAGCAGAGGGAACTACGGGGAAAGCAATGGCGCCAGCGCATCGTAGACTTGCTGCCACTCCGCCATGGAGAGGGATTCCGCGCGGCGCGTGTGGCTGATCTGCACGCCTGCAAAGGCCGCCTCGACGCGCTGTGGGTCGAGATGCAAAATGCTCGCCAGGGTGTTGCGCAACTGTTTGCGACGCTGGGCAAAACCGGCGCGGACGATCTCAAAGAAAAGCGCCACGTCCGCCACGTCAATAGGTGGCTTTCGGTAGACGTCGAGGCGCACCACGGCAGAATCGACGTTGGGCATGGGGTAGAAGGCGCCCCGTGTCAATTTGAACAGGATGCGCGGCTCACCGTAGAAGTGCATCGCCACCGAGAGCACGCTCATCTTGCCAGAGGCGGCGATCATGCGCTTGGCAACTTCGTATTGAACGGTGAAGACCATCCGCACCGGGCGCACCACTGCCTCCAGAAGATGCTGAATCACCGCCGAGGTGATGTAATAGGGCAGATTCGCCACCACCAGATAGGCGTCGAGCCTGGGGCCCCAGAGAGGTTGCGCATCGCCTGCAACCGGAACCTCCAGCAGATCGACCGGATTCAGCTCGAGGATATCGCCATACACGATCTCTACGTTTGCGTACGGGGCCAGTTCCTCACGCAGCACAGGGATCAGATGGGGATCCGTCTCCACAGCGAGCACGCGCCCGGCCTGCTCCGCCAGGTGCGTCGTCAGCGTGCCCACGCCGGCGCCGACCTCGAGCACGGTATGCGCCGGGCCGACCTCGGCCTCGCGGACGATACGGGCCGGGGCCTTGGGATGCACCATGAAGTTCTGTCCCAGCGAGCGCCGAGGATGGAGACCATGCCGCTCCAGCACGCGCCGAGGGTTGGATGGACGCATAATTATCAGGGGCCGAGATAGTTGATCTGATCCGGGACGGGCGTCAGCAGATAGACGTCCACCCAGGAGTACCAGAGCTGGAGATTGGCGTCGCTGTAACCAAGATCGATGCGCTTTCCCTTGATCGCACCGCCGGTATCAGCCGCCAGGCCGACGCCGTAGCCGGGCACGTAGACCTGCGTGCCGAGTTCGATGTAATTGGGATCGACCGCCACAATCCCATCCCGCATCTTCAACCCAGTGGCGGTGTAGCCATAGTGCGGACTATCCGGAGAGACGCCCGCCGTGGACGCGCTGTAAGAAGTCGCCAGCATGCTAAAGGAGCGCCAATACTCAACCACGCCGCTGGACGTCTGCAATTGACGCACCACCACCTTGGTACCGTAGCCCATCACGCGGTTGGTAGGCGACAGCACCACGCTCTCGCCCTCCACGCGCCGGTCGACGATCTGACCATCTTCGTAACGCAGTCGAATGCGACGTTCCAGCACGCCGGGCTTGCCCTCTTGAGTAAGGCCTCGATGATCGAGTTCCATATCGGGGTCGGGCCGCCAGACCGTGTCGAAGGGAATGGGGCTTTGCTCCACAATCACGCTCTCCGAGACCCGCACCACGCGGATCTCCGCACCATCGCCCAGGGTCGCCTCCAGGGGGGGGAGCGTGTAATCCTGACCACTTAGGATGATGCCTGAATCCGCCAGTACCTCACCCACGCGATCACGGTGAGTGCGCGTACGCAGCGTGTGTCCGTCGACGCGCACGGTGACGGGGATCGAGCGCTCCAGCCGGATGTGCAAACCGCTCTGCACAGGCGTCGCCGCATCGGGGAAGACGCGGTCGGCGCGATAGAGGTGGATGTCGTTTTCCAGCAGCACCTCGCCCACTGTCTTGGCCTGAGTGGTGAGCCGCGTCTCGACGGCCCCCTCTTCCAGCACCACCGGTACCCCGCGCTCAACCACCAGGCGAAAGCGCGTATCGAGGGGATCTGTTGCCAGTGGGGATTTGACGTTGAAGGTATCATGCGCGCCCAGCTCGATGCCCATCTGCGCCAGCAGATCCGCCGGTGACTCCTTGTGAACGTAGGCCGTGCGCTCCCGTCCGTCCACCACAAAGACCACAGGGTGGGCATGTTGGATACTGACGGACATCTCCGGCTCCAAAGCAGTCTCCAACGGGGGCGAAACGCGATCCTCGGGTCGGAGCGCCAGCCCCAGATCCGCCAACAACAGCTCAACCGTGGGCTGATGAGTGCGCACCACGCGCGGTTCACCGTCCACGGTCAGCGTGACCGGCGTCAGCGTCGCCTGATAGCCAGCAGCCAGACCGGTCAAAGCCAGCAGCGCCAGCAAGACGGCGATCCAGTGATTAGGTCGTTGCATCTATATTGCGCCTCGCCCTTTTTTCGATGAGATAATGGGATTGGGACAAAAAAAGGGGCGATTATGACTTCATCGCCCCTGTCCAACCTCAAAGACGATGGTCGAGAGGCACCGAGGGCCAGACACACTGCGGCACCCAGACACCACACCTTACCGTTGCTTCCTCCCGGACCTGGCGGGGTTCGGAGGGC
>CAYVKR010000277.1:0-3759 GCA_964452025.1 uncultured Anaerolineales bacterium | reverse complement strand
TTGAGCTATCTCCGCGACTCGTGTATAATAAGGAAGCAATGCTGATCGTGCCAGCGTGCTGCTGTTTGTTGAGCGGCACGCGCATTTTAGGACATGAGCCGCGACCACCGGCAAGGCACGACGCTCGCATGGCCGGCAAACGTTGGAAAGGAGTGAAATGAAAAACCCGTTCGAAGTAGGAGAGACCTATCGCAACAACCTCGGCGAGTACGAGGTGATTAGCATCGACGAGCCCAACATGACCATCCAGCTGGAGGACGGCCGGACGATTGAAACCACCGTCAAACTGCAGGCGCGCATCTGGAAGCGCGTCAAATGGGAGAAACGCCACAAGAAGCAGATCAAGCGCGCGCAGCGCCGAGGACATCGTCGCAAGTCCAAGTTCAAGGGGCTGAAGGACAAGGACTTCCAATCCGGCGTGAAGGGCACCTCGTGGCGCGCACGCACCGGTCTGGGCGGCTTGATGGCCGACAAGTTGACCGAGAAGACCCCCTACAATTTCCAATCCTACGCCGTCTACGGACGCCCCGAAAACCATATCGTTCTCCCCGACTACTACGACAAAAGCGACCGCTGGAAGAGCGCCAAATTTGTCTTGGATCTCAACGAGGAACGCGCCCGCTACGGTTTCTACATCGAGAAGAAAGCCGATCCAGAAAAAGTCTGGGACTGGTCGCGCTTTGTCGAGGCGTTGAGCACCGACGAAGACCTGCAGGACGACACCGAAGAGACCATGCGCCAGATGAACCTACATTGGGAGCTCTACAGTGGCGAGGAAGGTGATGAGTTCTTAGGCACGGCCAAGATCGCCGATGACGAAACGATAGAATGGGAAGGAGCCGACGGGGAGATACAGACGCTCACGTGGGAAACCTTCGCCGACCTATTGCAAGAACTGGACGAGGACACCTGGTATCATCTCTATCTCTGTGACGTGATGGAAAAAGACGAAACTATCGAACAGGCGCGGCGCATCGCCGAGCTGACCACAGACATATTCCGCATGCTGCTGCCGTTGTACGAGGCCAGCACGCAATGTGACGCATAATCGAACGGCGCACAGGCCCTTCAGGGGCCAGTCAGACCTACCCCTCCACGTTGGCGCGTGGAGGGGCTGATTTTGACTCGCCACCCGGATTTATCTCAAGGAACAGGGTTGATGAAGATACCATGGAAACTGTACGTGATCTTATCCATCTTGCTCGTGGCAAGCAGCGTCGGGGGCTGCCGCACGCACCAGACAGAAGCCATCCCTGCCTCACGGCTCCTGGGAACGGCGACCGCGCCGGCCGAAACCACGGCCCACGACGCCGCGCCTGGGAAAACAGACCCAGAGAGCACTCCTGAACCCACGCCCACCGCGCAGCCGCGCCCCACGCGACAGTCGCCTGAGCAGATCACCCGTAGCTACATCGTCCAGTACGGTGACACACTCACCGGCATCGCGGCCTATCTGGGCGTCCCTGTCGAGGAGTTGATGCAGGCCAACGGCCTCACCAACGCCGATCAGATCCAGATCGGGCAGGAGCTCCAACTCCCTATGAGCACACCCATCGTCACGCCGGGCGAGATCCTCTTCCCCGACAGCGAACTGGTCTATGGCCCCGCTTTCGCCGATTTTGACGTGGGAGCAGCGACAGCCGACTATCCCGGCTATTTCAACGCGTACACCGAGACCATGCTAGACGGCGAGGTGCTGACCGCCTCGGAGATCATCGAGCGGGTCGCGCTCCAATACAGCGTGGGACCGCGCATACTGTTGGCCCTCTTAGAAGCGCAGAGCGGCTGGCTGACCGATGCAAACCCGTCGAAAGAGGCCCAGATGTACCCCATGGGCTTCGTCCGCGAAGGCTGGGACGGGCTGACAGCGCAGGCGATGTGGGCCGCCGACGCGCTCAACGCCGGATTCTACGGCTGGCTCTACGACACGCTCTGGGTTTTCCGCCTGGAGGATGGGAGTTACGTCCAGTTCAACAGCACGTTGAACGCGGGCACGGCCGGCGTCCAGCGCGCGTTGGCATCGAGCCAGACGTACGCCGACTTTGAGCAGAGCCTGGACCACGTCACCACGACCTACGAGCGATTGTGGGGCGATCCCTTTGCTTACAGCGTTGAGCCGCTGCTGCCACCGGAAGGAGAGACGCTCGATCTCGCGCTGCCCTGGCCAGAGGGAGAGACATGGTACTTCACCGGCGGGCCCCACGGCGGCTGGGGTGATGGAAGCGGGTGGGCCGCCGTCGATTTCGCCACCGATGAGCAGAACCTGGGCTGTTACGTCAGCACGCGTTGGGTCACAGCGGTGACCGAGGGGCGCGTCGTGCACAGCGACGACGGCATGGTCCTGCAGGAACTGGACGAGGACGGTTTCGCGGGCACCGGCTGGGTGCTCCTCTACATGCACATCGCCTCAGATGGGCGCGTCGCCAATGGCAGTGTGCTGGAGACCGGCGATCCCATCGGCCATCCTTCTTGCGAAGGCGGGAGTGCCAATGCCTCGCACTTACACTTTGCCCGTCGCTATAACGGCGTCTGGATCGCCGCGGATGCCGACACAAACTGGCCCCTGGTGATGGATGGCTGGGTCGCCGAGAACGGCGCACGCGCCTACGATGGAAAGCTCCGCAAATCATCCCTGGTCAAGACAGCGGAAGAGGATTGGCTCTCCGTCAACGCCGTTCAACACTGAGCGCGCCAACGGATCCCTCCCGTGGATTCGCTGCTCCGTCTCGCCGTCGGTGAAAGTATCTGCAACTCTCCAGGCCCCCGATGCGTAGTGCCTGATAGCGGACGACGCAATATCAGGTTGCTGTCGCCCCGCACGATCATTCAAGCATAGGAGGTATAACAGTGGAAAGACGGCAGGGATGTCTGGTTGGCTTATTGAAACTCGCCTTTCTCAACGTGATCTTTGACTGGCTACAGGATCGGTTCGGCTTTGGGCGCGGCGCTTCGTGTGGCGGCCTTGGCTGTGGCATGATTCTGCTCATCATATTCATCCTGTTGGCGTGCTCAACGTGCGCCCATACCGATTGGCTTAGACTCTTTTAACAGGAGGTTGGATCCATGAATGCACGGAATCGTGGGGTGATCACCGGTATCATTCTCATCGCACTGGGTCTGCTATTCCTGGCAGTGCAGTTCCTCGGTGACGTGGGGAACGCGGTTGTCCTCATCCTGATCGGCAGCGGCTTTGTCTACGGATATTTCTCACGTCAGCAATATGGTCTGCTTATTCCGGGCGGTATCCTGCTGGGACTGGGCGTCGGCGATCTGCTGGAACAGATACCGCAGCTGGGCAGCGACTTCGACACGCTGGGCCTGGGGCTGGGTTTTGTCCTTATCTACGTCATCGACGTCCTGCGACAGGGCACCACATCCTGGTGGCCGCTGGCGCCGGGCACCGTGTTGATCCTGATAGGGCTGGCGGAAGGGGCGCCGCAGTTCCAGACCTGGTTCTCCAAAGGGTGGCCCGCCCTGCTGATCCTCTTTGGCGCTGTGCTCCTCATCCGCACCCTACGCAACGGCGCCAACGACAGCCCATAACCCGGGCGCATTCCCCCGACCCCACGAGTTATCGTGGGGTCGTTTTGTTTATCTCAACTCTGTCCACAAGCAAATATTCATTGACTTCACACGAAAGCCCTCTATACTCAGGGTTTGTAGGGCCTTGCCGCGTCAACTTCCTTGACTCTTGAGTGACATTTTGGCTCCTTCGAAAATAGCGAATGATGAATGGCGAATGGCGAATACTCAAGCATA
>CAYVKR010000276.1:0-3776 GCA_964452025.1 uncultured Anaerolineales bacterium | reverse complement strand
GCAGGTTCTACGGTACGGAGGGCATTTTCACCAGCAGACTCGCTTCGAAATCCCTTACCAGGGCAATAGCACCTAAACCGCGTCGGCTCTTTTGGACTTCGCATGATCAGACTGAAAGTTTAACCACAGATTCACATAGAAAATGAAGGATCAGTGAAAATCCGTGCCGTCCGTGGTAAAAATTTAAGATCGTTTTTGGGCCACCTGGCGAAATCCCAGAGACCCATCGCGTCAATACCAGACATCGCGTATAGTATCGGCGGTCTAAGTTACCTTGCCAGAAGCAGCAAAATCAGACTAATGCGTAAAGATGAAAGAAAAAGGCCATCTTGACAAGATGGCCTCGGTCAACCCAACGTCACTACTCGTCTTCGTCTCGCATTTCGAGGTGCAGCTCTTCCAGCTGGCGCTCCGAGACTTCTGCCGGCGCATCCGCCATGAGATCGGTGGCCTGCGCCGTCTTGGGGAAGGCGATGACCTCGCGGATGTTATCAGCGCCAGCCAGCAGCATGACCAGCCGGTCGATGCCGGGCGCGATGCCGCCGTGCGGCGGAGCGCCGTAGGAGAAGGCCTCCATCATGTGTCCAAAGCGCGCCTCTGCATCCTCATCAGAGTAACCGAGCACGCGGAAAATGTCCGTCTGGATCTCCGGATCGTGGACGCGGATACTGCCCGACGCCAGCTCGTAGCCGTTGCAGACCAGGTCGTAGGCATCGGAGAGCACCGTCGAGGGGTCCGCTATCATCGCCTCGTAGGCGTTGGGGCGCGGCATGGTGAAGGGATGGTGCGCGGCGTCCCAGCGCTCCTCGGTCTCGTTCCACTCGTACATGGGGAAGTCGAGCACCCAGGCGAAGGCCACGAAGTCGTCATCCGCCAGCTCCAGCCGATCTCGGAAGGTGAGACGGAGCGCAGAGAGCGCCGCCGCCACAATCGCCGGTTCGTCGGCGACAAGACAAACAAGGTCGCCCACCTCGGCGCCGGTTTTCTCAGCGATGACGTCGAGTTCTTCAGCGGAGAGGAACTTCGCTACCGGGCCCTTGACCTCATCCGCAAGATAAGCCAAGGTCACCAGACCCTTGGCGCCCTGGTTCTTGGCGACCTCCGTCAGCTCGTCGGTCTCGCGGCGGGAGTAGTCCGCGCATCCCGGCGCGGCGATGGCCTTGATCTGACCGTTAGCCTTGGCGACGCTGCTGAAGACACGGAACTCGCTCTCGCGCAGGTCGTCTGTCAGATCGACCAGCTCCATGCCAAAACGCAGATCGGGTTTGTCGGTGCCGAAGCGCGCCAGGGCGTCGGCGTAGGAGAGCCGGGGGAACGGGGACAGAATCCGCTTATCGGGCGCCACCTCCAGCATCAGCTCCGTGAAGAGCCGCTCCGTCAGGTCGAGCACGTCGTCGCGCTCGGCGAAGGAGATCTCCAGATCCAGCTGCGTGAACTCCGGCTGGCGGTCGCCGCGCAGATCCTCGTCGCGAAAACAGCGGGCGATCTGATAGTAGCGCTCGAAGCCGGCGACCATCAGGAGCTGCTTGAGCTGCTGCGGCGATTGCGGCAGCGCGTAGAACTTGCCGGGATGGACGCGGCTGGGCACGAGATAGTCGCGGGCGCCTTCCGGCGTCGACTTGAAGAGATAGGGCGTCTCGATCTCCAGAAAGCCCTCGCGGTCCATAAACGTGCGGATGAAGTTGACGACGCGATGGCGGAGCATGAGATTGCGCTGCATATTGGCGCGGCGCAGATCCAGGTAGCGATAGCGCAGCCGCAGCGCCTCGTCCACAGCGCTGTCCTCGTAGATGTAGAAGGGCGGCGTCTTGGACGTGTTGAGGATATGCAGATCCTGGGCCGCCACCTCGATCTCGCCAGTGGACCAGTCCTCGTTCACCTGATCCGCCGGACGACGCTGCACGACGCCCCGCACCTGGACAACGTACTCGCTCCGCACGTCGGTCGCGACGGCGTGGGCCTCGGTCGCCGTCTCAGCGTTGACAACTACCTGCGTCAATCCCTCTCGATCTCGTAACACCATGAAGATCAACCCGCCGTGATCGCGGCGCAGGTTGACCCAGCCTGCCAACGTGACGGTCTCTCCCGCGTGTTCGGCGCGCAGTTCACCGCAGCTATGACTCTTGAGCATCTCCATCTCCTTCTTCGCCTATCGTGGATAATAACGCTGGTCACTATACCACAGCGGTACTAAGCCAGCAAGCATCTCGGCTAGATACTCAGCCCTGCCCAGCGTCCCGCCGCCGGAGATAGCCGATCGCAGCGGGCAGGAGAATCAACGCTACCGGAAGCAAGGAGCAGGAGCGGGGGCGCGGTGACCCGCTGCCCTGCACGGGGTGGCGCGAGGGGATGGGCGTTGGCCCTTGTGCGGACGCAGTGGCTGACGCTACCGTGGTGCCCGTCTCCGGCTGCGCCGCTGTGGTGACCGTGGCGGTGGAGCCTGACGGTACCGTCGACTGGCTCTCCGACGTCGGCGTCGGCAGGCGGAAGGGCGTCGCCGTAGGTGTGATGGTCGCCGTCGGCGTCACCACCGGCGTCACGGTCGGCGGGGGCAATGGCGTAGCCGTGAGCGTCGGGGTAGGCGTTGAGGTTGCTGTGGGCGTCATCGTCTCTGTTGGCGCCAGCGTCGGCGTGGGTTCGGCAGCGCGCTGCTGATACTGCCCGATGAGTTCGGCGGTGAGACTCAGGTAGAGATCTCCATAGCTCTGCGCCGGCTCGATCTGGGTGCCTTCCAGCCACTTGTTGAAGCTGGTGATGGCGATAAGATCCGCGTTGCTCTGCTCCGCACCCGCCCAGCAGGCCCGGTAGTAGGCGCCATCGTCGCGCGCCCGGATGAAGGCATTGGCATGGCCGGTGGCCCCGTCGTCGTATCCCGGCATGACCGTCGCCACCCAATAGCGAGCCGCTCCATTCTGCTGGCTCCATCTCCGCACTTCATCGCCCCAACGCACCAGCTGCGCAGCCGGATCACCCGACCAGGCGACGTTGTAAAGGTAAAGGCCATCAAAGGCCTGCAGATAGTCGGTGTCGGTGCCCTCGGCGATCCAGATCATCGTGCGGTTGGGGTCAAGCTGCTCGCGGAGGTTCAGCCACGTCTCCACGGCGTAGGCTTCCTGCCGCCAGAAGAAGACCACGGGACGTCCATCCATACGGACGTAAGCCGGATGCTGCACATGCTTGTCCCGCACGACGACCAGCGCCTCGGTGAGATCGACCTCACTCTGGATAAAGGGGCTGGCAATGTCCACGGTCAGCCCGGCGGAGAGCCCGTGCATCTGTGCCTTGTCCAGAAGCGCGCGGAGATTGGTCTCCGTCTGATTGTTCTCCACCTGTGGTCCGTACCAGTCCAACACTAGCGCGTCAATGGCAGCTTGCCGGGCCTGCAGCACGTGGCGTTCGATGGTCGCCGGATCGGAAGAGAGGTAGGACTCCACCGGCTGATCTGGCAGCGGTAAATCCCAGGTCGACCAATCGAACCTGGCGTAGTAGAACGCCACCACCGGCGGCTCCTGGGCCAGGACAGGTCCAGGAGAGATCAACCCAACGACGCCGAGCGCCGAACAGAGGACCAGGAACACCAGGACTTTGGACGCGGGCCAACGGGCATTCTGATTGTACGGTCGCATGCAGACCTCCTAGCTCAAGTATAGCCGACAGCGAGATGGATAGCAACTTTCCCCTTAAGAAGGGTGGCTCTCTGGGATTTCGCCGGAAAAAGCCGTATCTAGTGGGTATATAGAGCAAATAGCCGATAGCCTTCCAGGTCCAAATACAAC
>CAYVKR010000275.1:0-3831 GCA_964452025.1 uncultured Anaerolineales bacterium | reverse complement strand
GGCTCAAACGCCATAGGCGGCTTCCCATCATGTTTCCTTCCCGCATCAACCCCAGTTTCGTTTGCCTTGCTTTCGTCTACGCAGTTTCTACGGTACAGAGGGCGTTTTCACCAGCGGACTTGCTTCGAAATCCCAGACGCATTCTTCCCCATAGTCCTGGCAAACGAACAAATTCCCAACACACGCATTCACGAGCAGAGGTGAAATGACGATGAATAATCAGATCAGAGCCATACCCACCAAAGAACAAGTAGCGGAGCTGGATCCAGAGATCAAGGACACGTTGGACGAGATTCTGGACGCCAACCGCAATCGCCCAGGCGCGACCATGTTGGTGTTGACCCTGGCGCAGGAGCAGGTCGGATATATCTCCGAGCCCATGCAGCAGTACATCGCCAAGGAATTGGAGATTCCACTCAGCCATCTCTACGGCGTGCTGACCTTCTACTCCTCGTTTCGGATGGAACCCATCGGGCGTCACAAGGTCAACGTCTGCCTGGGCACCGCCTGCTACGTCCGGGGCGGGCCGACGTTGGTCGACAAGCTCAAGCAACTGCTGGAGATCGACGTGGGCGAGACGACCGACGACCGCCGGTTCACCTTGGAAGTCTGCCGCTGCGTCGGCGCGTGCTCCCAGGCGCCGGTGATTATGGTAGACGATGACATCGTTGGGCGCATCGACCCATCCAAAATCTCGAAGATGCTGCGAGATTACGAGTAGGCTGAGGGACACCCCAGCATCGGGCGATCCTCCAGATGACCGTATTCCGAGATTTATGCCAGCACATCCTGGATATCTACGAAAACAGCGCCAAGGCTGGCGCGGATCTGGTCAAGGTCGAGATCACCGAGGATTTCGAGGAAGATCGCCTATCGATCACGATTGAAGACAATGGGCACGGCATGGATGCAGAGATGGTTCAGCGTATCTCAGACCCCTGGGTGACCACGCGAACGACGCGCAAGGTCGGACTGGGCATCCCCTTTCTCCGGCAGACGGCGGAGATGTGCGGCGGTCATTTCGCTCTGCAGTCGACGCAGGGAGAGGGCACGCGGACACACGCGACCTTTCAGCACAGCCACATCGACCGCCCGCCGCTGGGGGACATCGTTGCAACGTTGACCTGTATGATCGTCGGATATCCGCAGGTCGATCTTCTTTATCATCACAAAATCATCACCGACGAGACAAACAGCGAACGGACGTATACCTGGGACACGCGCGAGATTCGGAAGGTGCTAGGGGACGACGTGCCGCTCTCTGATCCGGCCGTACTCCGTTTCTTGCGCACACAACTGGAAGAGGGATTACGATCCTTAAAGGGGCAAAGCCTGCCCTCATAAGGACACAGTTTGGCAGTCAACCGGACATATTCACGTCTCTTACGTAGGAGGACATTCCGCATGAAAAGCTTAGAAGAACTCAAGAAGATCAAAGAACGCGCGTTGGAACGCCGCAAGTTGAGCGGCGAGGGCGCCAAGGCCCGCGTCACCGTCGCTATGGGCACCTGTGGCATCGCCGCCGGTGCGCGCGACACCATGAAAGCCGTTCTTGATGAGGTAGAGAAACGCCACATTGAGGACGTGGTCGTGACGCAGACCGGCTGCATGGGCCTCTGTGAGTACGAGCCCATGGTCCAGATCCAAGTTGGCGACAACGAAGCCGTGACCTATGGATATATCGACGAGGAGCGCGTCCCGCAGCTGATAGAAAAGCATCTCGTCAACGGTGAGCCTGTCGAGGCCTGGCGGGTGCAGACCAGCGGCGAGTAAGAGGAGGATCTATGGCTTACCGCGCACATGTACTGATCTGCGGCGGGCCTCAGTGCGTCGAAAAGGGCGCCCGTGAGGTCGAAGCCGCCCTGCGTGACAAAATCGACGAGTTGGCGCTGGCGGACGAGATCGAACTACTGGAGGTCGACAGCCTGGGCCACGATGACGAAGGCCCGGAGATGGTCGTCTACCCTGAAGGCACGCACTACGTCGGTCTCACCCCGGCAGATGCCGAGTACATCGCCGAGGAACACCTGCTCAAGGGCCGTCCCGTCGAGACATTGACCTATCAAGAACCACCGGCTGGCGAACCGCTCCCCCCGCCTTCGGATAAAGAGGTGCGGGTGGTGCTGGATAACATCGGCAAGATCGACCCGGAGAGCATCGAGGACTACATCGCCTTTGACGGCTACCAGGCCCTGGGCGAGGTGCTCGCTGAGCTGACGCCGGAAGAGGTCATCGAGGAGATAAAGCGCTCCGGCCTGCGAGGTCGCGGCGGCGCCGGCTTCCCGACCTGGCTGAAGTGGTCCTTCGCCCGCAAGTCAGAGAGCGATAAGAAATTTGTCGTCTGCAACGCCGACGAGGGCGATCCCGGCGCGTTCATGAACCGCCGTGTTCTGGAAGGCGATCCGCACGCCGTGCTGGAAGGCATGGCCGTCTGCGGTTACGCCATCGGCGCCGACCAAGGTTACATCTACGTCCGCGCCGAGTATCCCATCGCCATTCACACCCTGCGCGTCGCTATCAATCAAGCGCGCGAATACGGCCTGCTGGGCAAAGACATCTTCGGTTCCGGCTTCGACTTCGACATCGAGATCCGCATGGGCGCCGGCGCCTTCGTCTGCGGCGAAGAGACCGCGCTGATGCAATCCATCGAGGGCGACCGGGGCATGCCCCGCACCCGCCCCCCCTACCCCGCCAGCGCAGGCCTCTGGGGAAATCCCACCAACATCAACAACGTGGAGACGCTGGCGAATGTCCCCAAGATTCTCCGCCGTGGCGCCGACTGGTTCGCCTCTATGGGCACGGAGAAGAGCAAAGGTACCAAGACCTTCGCCATCGCTGGCAAGGTTAAACGCACGGGCCTCATCGAGGTTCCGCTGGGCATGACCATCCGCGAGATCGTCTACGACGTCGGCGGCGGCATTCTCAACGACAAAGAGTTCAAAGCCGTGCAGACCGGTGGTCCCATGGGCGGCTGCATCCCTGAACAATATCTGGATCTGCCCGTGGATTACGAGCACCTGGCCGAAGTCGGCTCCATCATGGGCTCCGGCGGCTTCGTCGTCATGGACGAGGAAACTTGCATGGTCGATATCGCCCGCTTCTTCATGGAGTTCACACAAGAAGAGTCCTGCGGCAAGTGCGTCCCCTGTCGAGTCGGTACGCGGCGCATGTTGGAAATCCTCGAACGCATCTGCAACGGCGGGGGACAGCCCGGCGACATCGAGCGTCTGGAAGAGCTTTCCGAGTACATCACGACCGGCTCACTCTGCGGCCTGGGCCAGGGCGCGCCCAACCCCGTCCTCAGCACCCTGGAATACTTCCGCGACGAGTACGAGGCCCACATCTACGACAAGACCTGCCCGGCCAAAGTCTGTAAGGGCCTGATCGAGTATAAGATTGATCCCGAGACCTGCATCGGCTGCACCCGCTGTGCCCGCAACTGCCCTGTCAGCTGCATCAGCGGTGAGCCCAGGCAAGTCCACGAGATCGATCCTGAAATTTGCATCCGCTGCGGCATCTGCGCGCAGGTCTGCCCGGTGGATGCGGTATTTGTGGAATAATCTCCCATCACATCAACTTAAGCATCGACGAAAGAAGGAGCACATATGGAAGAAGTGAAAGAGATGGTCAACGAGGTGCTGGCGCGCTACCATCACGACCGGGACGCCCTGGTCGAGATGCTGCGTGAGCTCAACGACAAGGCCGGACACCTGAATCGTGACGTTCTGGCCGAAATCGCCGACCGCCTTGATTTGCCCGAAAGTGAAGTCTTTGGCGTCGCCAGCTTCTACAGCATGCTCAACGTCGAGCAGCTGGGCGAGCACGTGGTCA
>CAYVKR010000274.1:0-3879 GCA_964452025.1 uncultured Anaerolineales bacterium | reverse complement strand
TGGTGGGACGATGAGAAATGGAACAATCCCCTCTTTCCGGTGGTGGGGGTGACGAAGTTTGAGGCGGAAGCCTACTCTCGCTGGCTAGAAGACCGGTTGCAAGGTGCACGTTCTGAGGTGAAGGTTTGGGGGGCTGGAGAAATAGTAGCGATCAACTTGGAACCGGGTACGTTCAACGTACACCTGCCTACCGAGGAAATGTGGGAGCGGGCGGTGCGGGGAACGGATGGACGCACCTATCCGTGGGGCGCTGATTTCGACCGAAGCCGTCTGAACTGCGCGGATGCGTGGGCGGGAAAGGATCTGAGTTCCAGCGATTGGAGTGATTGGTTAGAGAAACGTCCCGAATATGCAGGCACGACCGCAGTTTGCACGTACCCGCGCGGCGGGAATGCTGCGGGTCTGTTGGATGGCGCCGGCAATGTCTGGGAATGGACGGCGTCGGCGGGGGATAAAACGCAGTTCGTCCTGCGCGGCGGCTCCTGGATCCACGATCGGCGGGGCGCGCGCTGCGCGTACCGCCTCAGGGACGTTCCCGACGGCTTCGACGACATTAGTGGCTTTCGAGTGGTCGTCTCCCTGGTAAGGGGTTGAGTGCTGGCTGCTGATGTCTGAGTTCTGGGATGCTGAAAACTGAATTCTGGGGGGATGGTTTTAGGATCCCCGCTCCGCCTGGGAGGCTGCGCACAGGGGTCCCCTTCCCCAAGCCGCCGTTAGGCGGCGGAACTCGCTAATTTCGGCATTTTTTCAAGGAGGTTATACCCATGACCAAGCAAGCAGAGCAGATCGTCAACGTGTTAGCAAAGGTGGTTCCCGATGACGGCGCGTCACTGCGACAACGAGACGGGCCCGCAGCCCTCGCGGCGGCCGAGAAAATCCATGGGGAATTGGTGCCCCGCCTGAAAGAAAACGTCGGCTATGCCGCACTGTGGCAACAGTTCCAGGCTGATCCGACAGCGCAGGCGGAGATCCTGGCCGCCATCATCGCATCGATCCTGGTCGCCAACCCTGGGCTGGCCCGGCGCATGGACAGCCTGCTGAACGAGTTCCGCGAGGCGACAGGCGCGTCGACGACCGTCAACACGGGCGGTGGGGCCTACGTCGGCGGCAGCGTCGCGGTGACGAACGGCGACTTCGTGGGGCGCGACAAGCGCACGACGACCATCACCGGCGACGGCAACGTCGTCGGCGACCACAGCTCCAGCACCGTTATCAAACAGCAAGGCGCCGACGCGGCGGCCATCGCCCGCGCCTTCGCCGACTTCTACTCCGCCGTGCAGCAGCAGCCCGATCTACCGCCGCGAGACAAGGCCGACGTCCAGGCCGAGTTGGAAGAGGTCGAAACCGAACTGCAGAAAGGTGAGGAGGCCAACGCGGGTTTCATCCGCCGCCGCTTGCGCCACGTCCAACGTATGGCGCCCGATATCTACGACGTCGTGCTGGCAACGTTCGCCAATCCCATCGCTGGACTGGGACTGATCGCCAAGAAGATCGCAGAGAAGATGAAAGCGGATGCTGCGTAGCCGTGATTTCAAGATCGCGCTAAGATTATTTGAGGAGGCATTCCTATGACCGAATCCTTTACCCCTGAAACCTGGAAAGCGCGCGTCGCCGCCTGGTGGCGCGAGAACGCGACCGATTGGAAGGAAACCATGGCCCGCCTGGGCATCAACACAGCCTACGGCCTGCTGACGGCGAGCACGTTCTTGCCACTGCTGGAGGTCTACGGACAAGACCCCGGTCCGGCGGTGGCGGCGCTGAGCGGGATCGTGAGCAACGTGGGCACCGAACTCCTTTCCAACCTATGGCAGGGCGCCTATGACAAAGTCACCGCGCCCCGTACAGCGGAAGAGGAGATCGCGGACCAGCCCGACCTGCGTGCCGAGTACCAGCAGCTGCTTACCGCATTGGATACACTCGGTGCCGCGCAAGCCGCGCTGGGTGAGCAGTGGGACGACTTCGAGGCCCAGTTGGCCGATGAACTCCAACGCATGGGCGGTGGAGTTCATGTCGAGACCGAGGGTGGCGTCGTCTTTGGGGACGTGACCGTCTCCCACGGTGACTTCGTGGGGCGCGACAAAAATATTTATATCAACCAAGAGAGGGCGCCGATAGATCTCCTGCAGGCCTACTATCGCTCGGTAGCTAACGAGTGTCGTCATCTTCCGCTAGGCATCGTGGATCCCAAATTCACCCAACCTGCCAGTGAGGGTGAGGTCGCCTTGCACCAGGTCTACGTGAACCTGGATGTAGTGGCACCAGTGCGTGCGGAGGACGAGGGTGAACGTGCCTGGGGATTACGTCTAGCGCGGGGTGAGGGGGAAGGACGTACGCCGTTACTGGAGGCACTGGCCGAGCCGGAAGCCGCCCGCGTGGTACTGTTAGGAGATCCCGGTTCAGGCAAGACCACCTTCGTTAACTACCTCGCCTATCATCTGGCTGCAGCGGTGGCTAATGACAAAGCTGCTGATTTGCCCGGTGCACTCAAGAGCCTCTGGCCCGTGCGCCTGATCCTGCGTGAGGTGGCATCTTATTTGCCACCCGACGAATGCGGCAGCGCCACGCTGCTCTGGGACGCCGTGCGTGCTGACGTCATGCAGCGTTTGGGCGAGTCAGCCACCGAACAGTTGATGCCCTATCTGCAGGAGCATGTGCTGAGTGCAGGGGGGCTCTTCTTGCTGGACGGACTTGATGAGGTCCCTGAGGCCGGACGGCGCCGGCGCTGTCTCCTTGAAGCGGTGCAAGGGCTTATAGAGTGCTTGCCTGCTACGGGGCGCGTGCTCCTAACTGCTCGTCCCTATGCTTACGCTGATCCCAAATGGCAGTTAGCAGATTTGCCCATGCTGGCTTTAGCTCCCTTCAATGAAGGACAGACTGCGCACTTTGTCGACCGTTGGTACCAAGCCGTGCGGCCGGCGATGGGATGGAGCCCTCAGGAAGCCAAGGCCCGCGGTGAGCGGCTCTCCAATGCATTGCAAGAACGCCCCCGGTTAGGGGATCTTGCTTCACGTCCGCTGCTATTGACGTTGATGGCGACACTACATACCAGTTGGGGGCAGTTGCCGGAGGACCGCGCCGATCTCTACGAGGAGTCGGTCAAGTTGCTGTTGGCCCGCTGGCAGCGAGCCCGTGAAGTGCGGACCAGCGAGGGAGAGCGCGAGCAGCAACCCGGTCTCACCGCCGCGCTGGGCGTTACGGAGACCACGGTGCGCACGGCGTTGGAACAGCTGGCTTACGAGGCACACTGCCGGCAAGGCAAGACCTCACAACACCGGGATGCGCCTGCCGATGTCCCCGCCGGCGAGGTGTTAGCGGTATTCAGTCCTCTTTTACCCGATAACGTTAATCCCCAGAAGGTCCTTACTTACCTGGAGACCCGCGCAGGGTTGCTGTTAGGTCGCCGCGAGCAAATCTATGCCTTCCTCCATCGCTCGTTCCAGGAATACCTGGCAGCTTGTCACCTGGCTAATACGGAGCGTGACTTCGGTGGAAAGTTGCGGGACCTGATCTGGGAGAATCTGGACTGGTGGCGGGAGATATTTCTCTCAGGCGTGGGCAAAAAGCGTCAGGGAGGATTGGGGGATGCCGTCAACGTAGTCAATGCGTTGGTTCCTGAAGGGCCAGAGAGGGAAGAAGATATCACGGGGACTCACTGGCGTGCCGCGGCCTTGGCCGGCGAAGCCTTATTAGACCTGGATTTGGTGGGAGAAACTACCGGTCGTCCTCATTACCAGGCTTTATTGAAGCGCGTGCAGCGCTGGCTGGTGGCGCTGGTCGAAGGCGGACACCTGAAGCCTCGCGAGCGCGTCACCGCCGGGAACGTACTGGGCAAGTTGGGCGATCCCCGCCCCGGTGTGGGCGTCAGCAACGTGGAGGACG
>CAYVKR010000273.1:0-3893 GCA_964452025.1 uncultured Anaerolineales bacterium | reverse complement strand
AGCTGGGGTTGATGCGGGAGGGAAACATGATGGGAAGCCGCCTATGGCGTTTGAGTGACCCTGGAACTGCTTCGTTTGCCCAAGGGGCTGTTTTCTTGCGTTCAGATCTCATGGCTCCGGTGTGGGGGTCAGCGTAGGAGTTGGAACCGGCGAAGCGAGGGTCGGCGTTATCCACGGTGTTCGTGTGGGAACCGGCGTGGGCAGTTCAGAGGCCGATGGCAAGACCATATCCATCACCTCAGCCCATAAGGCTTCCAATTCCGGGCCGACCCGGAAAGAGTCCTGGGCGATGAGCTCGTCCAGGTTCTCCAGACGAGCCTCAAGATCGGTGATGGCTGGGGTTTGCGCCGGCATCAGCGCCCGCGCACGGGTGAGATGGTCAATCGCCAGGGTGACGGTCTCGCGGGCAGCGCGTGGGTTTTCCTCCAAAAGCAACAGACGCACTTTGAGTAGATCCTGGGCGGCCTGAACCAGGGCCAAGCGTCCCTCCAAGGTGTTGGCCTGGATCTGGATCTTTTCGTAGCGCTCGTCGACTGCCACCAGCGCCGTCTCGACTCTGGTCTCCAGCGTAGACTCAAGGTCAGTTTCCAGGGCCGTGATCTCTTCGTCCAGCTCGTTCGCCAGCGAGGTCATCTCCTCGTCGAGATCGTCCTCCAGTGATGCCATCGCCGTTTCCTGATCGTCCATGCGCGCTACCAGGCCGTCGAGCTGCGCCTGGATCTCGGCTGCTTGTGTGTCGAGCTCATTGAGACGTTGTCCCTGCACGCCTGCCGTCTCCCGCAACTCCGTCAGCGCAATCTCCAGATCGGTGATCCGCTCGCGCAGCGTCCCTGCCTCTTCCTGAATGCGAGTTTGTTCTTGCTTTAGGCTCTCTTCCAGGGCGACGATGCGCACACGGTTCTCCTGCACCGGGCGCACGAGCGTGCGGTAGATCCAGGGAACGCCGTAATAAAGCCCGGCGCCGACGGCGATCCCAAAGATCAAGACCACGAGCAGTTGCAATATCACCTTGACTACCTTGCCCACGCCTCTCCAGAAGGGGCTGCCGGACTGGGACGTTGGCTGATTATCTGTGTGTGTCATAAAGCACCTCCTACTTCTCGGATTCTGGTGACGCAGACGTCGGTTCTTCACCGAAAACGTCGATGATCAAGGTCCGCAGTCGTTCGAAGAACGTCGTCGCCCTTTCCACGTCCTCCGTGACCTTGGCCAGATCATCGGAGAGGGTCTTAACCTCGTCTTGCAACGTCTGCGTCTCTTGCTGCAAGCTCGCGACGTTCTCATCCAGGGTGGAGACGTCGTCCTGCAGCGTCTCGATGGCGGCTTCGGCCTCGTCCATTCGGGTGGTCAATCCCTCCAGCGTGTCCAGGCGCTCGCGCAGGCCATCCACGTCCTGGTTCAGCGTGTCTATGCTCATCGTGACTGTGTCCAACTGGGTCCGCAATCCGACGATGGCGTCCGCTTGATTCAGGTCCAGGGAGCCGTTGAGGCCAGCGAAGACCAGCAGCGCGAAGAGCATGCCCAGCAATCCCCCAGCGAACGCAGCCAATACACCGGTGATCCATAACTTTCGCTTGATCGCCGGTGGAGATTTAGATGCCGCCGGTGGCGGTGGTGCGGGCGCTGGCTCAGGTGGAGGTTCTGGAGGTGGCTCCGGTTGTGGTTCCGGTTCCGGTTCCGGTGGTGGCAATGCTGGCTCCAGCGCCGCTGCTGGCTCTTGGGATGCCGGCATGGCTTCTCCTTCTACTATCTCTTCTTCAGCAGGCGGGGCGGATTCCGCTTTCTCAGTGACTGCCGTTTCGTCCTCCGGCGGAGGCGTTGTTAACGCTTCTTTCTGTTCTTCCGCTGGCGTCTGGACCTCTCCCTCCTCCATCATGGTTTCTTCTCCTTCCGTCTCTGTTTTGTCTTCCACGGGCGGGAACTCTTCTGGCAGGGTCGCCTTGACGTGGTCTCGCATGTTCTCGTAGGTCGCCTGACCAATGCCTGCGACAGCGATGACCTCCTCTGACAGCAGGAACGGCCCGTGCTCCTCACGGTAGGCGATGATCCGCGAGGCAAGCGTCGGGCCAATGCCTGGCACCGTCGCAAGCTCCACCACGTCTGCAAGGTTAAGATCTACCCTGGCTTCTACGTCCTGTTCGTTCATCTCTCCCTCCATATCGCGCTCAACCTCGGTGTTCATACCTCCCTCCTCAATCTGGGTTACTGGTTACCAATGGGCTTATGAGGATATCGTTTGATCTCAGATCACACTGTCAAAGGGAAAAGCGGCCTCAATCTCATTATAGGGCCTCCACTCATACGTTGCAACTTTGCCCGGCGTCGGGCAAACGAAGCAGTTCCAGGGGGGCTCAAACGCCATAGGCGGCTTCCCCTCATGTTTTCCTCCCGCATCAACCCCAGCTTCGTTTGCCTTGCTTTCGCCTACGCAGGTTCTACGGTACGGAGGCCATTTTCACCAGCGGACTCGCTTCGAAATCCCGCGTCGCGGGGATTTGCTCCTCAATTGTAGCGATGGTATACTTTCTACGACACCCGAACGCAGTTCCCTGGAGTATATCAGAGGCAGGAGGCAATCATGGTCGATGCAGAGCTGTTGGAAATCTTGCGATGCCCGCACTGTGTAAGCGGAGAGACGCGCCTGGAGGATAAGGAAGACCCCGGTCAGTTGGATCTGGTCCGCGAGGAGAGCTGGCTGGTCTGCCAGGATTGTGGGCGCAAGTACCCGATCCGCGACGACATCCCGGTCATGCTCATTGAGGTGGGCGAAAAGTGGATGGACACCAAGACTGAAGATCTACCCGTACCACCGCCAGCTGAAGAGTAGCTCGAAACGAGATGAGCAAAGATTGGCGGGTGATCGCGCTGAGTATTGCCGGGATCTGTTTCATCGCGCTGGGCCTGGTCATCTTTGCGCTCCCCGCCGATCAAGAAGGGGACGTTCTCCTGCAGCTGGGGCCTGAACACGCCCTTCGCACCATGGATCTGGCGGCGACCTTTACCACCGGGCTGGGCGTCGCGCTGACGTGGCTTGGTGGCATGTTGTGGCAGCGTCAGATCAGGACCTGACGTCGGCGCCGGGGCTGTACGCTCTGGCGCTTCGGCTGCCTCAGCGAACGCGGATCGCCGTTGGCGCGTTAGGTGCGCACCAGTTTCCTGCTGGCGATTACGTCTACGTGGGCAGCGCCTGGGGGCCGGGTGGACTTGCTGCCCGTGTCCACCGACACCTGCGCGGGGAGGGTAAGCGGCACTGGCACGTCGACTATCTGCGCGCTCAGGCCACTCCCGTGGCGCTCTGGTGGGCCGAACATGCGCGCGATGAGTGCGCCTGGGCCGAGCGTCTGCTGATGCTTCCCGACGCGACCATTGTCGTTCCTCGCTTCGGTGCATCGGACTGCTCCTGTCCGTCGCATCTTGTCTACGTCGGAGATGATCTGCCATCCGCTGATCTTTTTCCCACTGCATGCTATCACGACATGGATACAGCACGAGGAGAAGGAGTATGATGAAAAACCAACCTGCGCTTGAGCGTGCCCAACAGTTGGGTACGCTCAAGCGCATCGTCGTTTTCACCGGCGCCGGCGTCTCCAAGGAAAGTGGCCTGGACACCTTCCGCGACGCGGACGGCGTCTGGGCGAAGGATAATCCGGAGAAATACGCCAGCCCAGCCGGATTTCGCCGCCATCCCCGCGAGGTCTGGCGCTGGTATCAGGAGCGCCGACGATCTGCGACCTCTGTTCAGCCCAATCCCGCGCACGAGGCAATTGCGGATCTGGAGGAGGTGGTGCCCCACGTGGTCGTTATCACGCAGAACATCGACGGTCTGCACCAAGAAGCCGGGAGCACGCGCGTGCTGGAGTTGCACGGCAGTCTGCGCCGGTACAAGTGCGCGC
>CAYVKR010000272.1:1181-3917 GCA_964452025.1 uncultured Anaerolineales bacterium | reverse complement strand
CGCCCGACGTGCGGGTCGCCGTGCAAGGCACCGCAGAACTGCGCATGCGGCGCGAATGACGGTCAAGTGTGACGCCACGGCCACTGGAGGTGAGGGTTCAGTCAGCAGATTTAGCGGATTAAGTAGATTCTTCGTCTCACGTTTGTGGGTAGTTTCTGGACGCAACCTGGCTACCGCCGGTTGCCCAATGCTGGTTGGCTTACCGCCGCCAGCTCTTAACGCACCACCTGGCTTTCCGCCGGTGTTGCCCGTGCCCGGCCGGCTTGCCGCCGCTGCGCACCCTGTACGAATACTAACATTCAAGGTAACTACCCAGAAAGGAGTCAAGCATGGAAGAGTTTCCCACCTATTTCACGACGACACGTTGGATTATCCGCGGCTTCGGCCTCCTGATCTTCTTGGGCGTCGTCCCGGCGGTGGGCTACTTGACGCTGCGAGCCTGGTGGCAGTTGCTCCAGGCGCTGCGCACTGCGCGCGCGCCCCGTAGGCCCCTGCTCGTCCAGGTTATCTCGCCGCCGCCCACCCCACTACCGGACGCTCCGCCGTCCGGGCAGCGCCTCAAGGCCGGTCCGGCGACCGCGCCGAGAGCCGCTACGCC
Source organism: uncultured Anaerolineales bacterium (assembly GCA_964452025.1). GTDB lineage: Bacteria > Chloroflexota > Anaerolineae > B4-G1 > SLSP01 > G713. The sequence goes on along the minus strand of CAYVKR010000272.1, from coordinate 3,319 downwards.
CACACCGTCCGCGCCGCTCTACCCGGCGGATCCCCCGGCCTTGCCGGGCCCGGTTGGGTAACGTGTCCCCCACGCGTAGCATAGCCCATAAAAACGTACACCATTCAACTATAGGAGGTAAACAGCATGTCAGAGAAACAGAAGCTCATAGATGCGTTGGCCGCCCCTTTTCCCGCCGATCGGATCAAGTTCCGGGTGGGCGCGCGGACTAAGAACAAAGAGCGGGGCATCGCCCTGCCCTACGTGGGCCCGTGCGATTATTACGCCCGCCTCAACGCGGTCCTGGGGCTGGATTGGGAGGACGAGGAGGTGATCACCTATGACGCTAACCGCGTCACGGTGCAGTATCGCCTCACGCTCCACGTGGCCGGCGAGAGCCGCACGCGTACCGGCGACGGCGAATGCGCCGATCTGCGGGACGAGAACGCGGTCACCATCGCCGCTGCGCAGGCCTTCAAGCGCGCGTGCGTGAAGTTCGGCCTGGGCGCGGAGATCTACGACCTCCCGCGCCAGTGGGTCGCGCTGAAAAACGAGCGCTGGATCCCCGATCCGACCGCGGCGGCCCTACAACGGGCATACGCTCAGTGGGTCGAGACCGGAAAGTGGTCCTTTGGCGATTCCCGACCCCCCCAGCGTGCTTCCACGCCGCAGTCACCGAAAGTGGCCCAGAAGTCGAAATCGCCGCAGCCGCAACAGCCAGCGGCACGCGAGAGCGGCGCTAACAGCGGCGGTAGCGGTGGCATTACGCTGCACTTTGGCAAGTACGCGGGTAAGACCTTGCGACAGGTGCTGCAGGAGGATTCCGACTACGTCGCCTACCTGGCGGATAAGGCCTACGATGACACCGTCCGGCAGGCCGCGGCCACCCTGGTGCCGGCTGCGTAATTGAAGAAAGAGAGCGGGCGTGAGCCGGCTCTCTTTCTCATATCCACAAAAGTAGCGCACTGGATCTGGACTGTGCAGGGTCAAATATAATAGGACTGCGAGACGGTCATAGACTAAACGTACGCGACTCCACGCAATTTCTCCTAGCATCTATTGGCCATCTCCAGAAATATCAACTGCTGATTACCATCTCCATTGCGGCGCGCAGGTCACCACACGTACTCATCTCTCTATATCGGCCGCCTCTGGACCATAAAGCTCTTTAAACTCCTCTTCGAACGCTTCCCGTTTTTCTTTTAAGCGCTCTTCAACCATCTCCATATGTTCCTTGGCTTCAGTTTCACTCATGCGGTGCATCTCTGTGAATCTGAGCGCTTGTTGCCGCAATTTCTTCTCTTCATCATCAAACGACAGCTTCCAAGCCACTAACCTGGCAGCCCACTGTAATTTTTCGCCGCATACTCCGCTTGCATAGTGCTCTAGAATGTCCTTGGATCGAATCCTGATACCCAATAGATCCGCCAGCTGGTCATGATCAGGTAGCCAGGCTTGGTATGCCTCATCTTCGATGCCTTGGATATACGAGGGAGCTTCCCCTGCTTCCCAACGCTTCAGTTCAACGAAAAAGCGTAGGAAGGACCGCAGGGCCTCTATCTCTCGCTGCCGGTGCTCCTCTTCGGAATATACGGAATCTTCAGGATCTTCGTCATCCCTCATCAGGATCGCCTCAGGCCTGACCAATGTGGGTAGCAAGACCAGAACGCGATCTAGGAATGCGGTATTTCTTTCTCGGTAGGCCGTATATTCCCAATCACTCGTCTTGGTTAAGCCAGACTCGAACTCCATATGATGCATCAACTCATGCATGGCCATCTGAAACTCTAGTGTCGGGTTTGATAGGAGTTCCTTTTTCCAGGCTCGCGCAGACGTTATATCGAATGGCAGGAATATGAGGTTCCTCGAGTAACCAGGCCAATCTCTCACGGGAACAAACCAAGCATTGGCGTTGTGCAGTTTTCTCCTGACACTCGCAATGGCTCTGTACAATAGATCCGAACTCATTGTTGAAAGATCAAGCTCTAGCACGCGTGTGGTTGTATCGAAGAGGAAGAGCTTATTGGCGTCTAAGGCCCTACTGATTTTCTGTTTATCCCCAATTGATACAACCGACCTGAAACCTTTGTCTGTGGGGAAGTTGCCGATAGATTCATGGAGCATCTGCTCCAATGCATTAAACCGCCGTTGTTGCCCAG
>CAYVKR010000272.1:0-1081 GCA_964452025.1 uncultured Anaerolineales bacterium | reverse complement strand
TGCACGCACGGGTTAGGCGCCAGCCACGGCTGGCTCATTGGTCGTCGCCGCTGACCATCATTCCCCGCAGTATCGCTGCCACCGGCACCTACCCAATGTAGCTTGGTTTAGTCCACCCCGGTGCCTCTAGATCCTAAATGTCGGCGTGCACTGTGTGTGCCTTCGGCAAGTTCCGTCAGCTTGATGCTGGGGTATGGTCTTTGCCCTAGACGGGTGCGAGCGTACCCGTCCAGATAAGCCAACATAGTACCGATTTGGCCGAAAGGCTAAGAATGATATAGACGCGCTCACCAAACAGGTAATCCTTCCAAGGACCCACTTTTTTGTACTGTAGGACCATATTGATGGCGAAGATGTTGAAGAAAACGAACAGTGTGGGCACAATAGCATACACAAAATCTGGTGGCTTAGCATCGCCGGAGCTCACCGCACCGACGAAGTACAGCATGATGACAACCCAGGGGACAACCCCGGCTATACAGCCGTAGACAAAGGCCGTCCAGTTGACCTTTGAGGTATGCTGGTTATGTAGCTCCATCATGATGCCAAATAGATTCATCGTCGCATTGAGCGTGAAGATCAAAATGAGCGCTCCCAGATCCCAAAGCCCAATCAGCATTCCAATGAGCACAATCATCAACGATGAACTGAGCGCATATTCATAAAACCGGACTGGGTTCATGCCCTTCTTCAGGTTGTCCACATAGCGCCCATAGCCAACCGTTGATAGATAGAAGTGGGCTACAGCCGAGATGAGTAAGAACATCGCCACGGCCGGACCAAAAGGTAGTTCGTAGAGCAGTTGTGGATTCGGGGATAACGTGAAGGTGGTCGTGTCGAAGTTCAGGTAATTGGTGTAAATGGGATAGGTGGTATCGTTACTCACCAGGATCATGAACACTCCCTGAATGAAATGCAGGCATCCCATGATGAGATTGAAGCGTTTCAGACCGGCAAATTTCTTGTCCATTTCTACAGTTGTTGCTGTCATTTCATCTCCTCCTGTTCTTTACTATCTTTAGTTTCCGGTAACTGAAGCCACTCCAAAATCAGATTGGAGCGGAAAGAACCTTAACATTCC
>CAYVKR010000271.1:0-3932 GCA_964452025.1 uncultured Anaerolineales bacterium | reverse complement strand
GCGCACCGACATCTACAGCCTGGGCGCCCTGCTCCACCAGATGGTCACCGGCTACGATCCGACCACGGCGGCCTCGCCCTTCCCGCTGCCCGACCCGCGCTCGGTGATGCCCAACCTCCCGTCGCACGTGGCCGACGTCATCGTGCGCGCCACGCAGATGCGCCCAGCGCTTCGCTACAGCACGATCCAGGAGCTGCGGCAGGCGCTCTTCCCGCCGACGTATCCGCTGCCCGGCCAGACGCAGGTCTATCCGTCGCAACAGCCGACGCCGCCACCCAGTCAGCCGCAGGCGCAGACCGGGCCGACCGGCAAATCGAAGCGCGGGCTGTGGATTGGGTTGGCCATCGCCGCGGTGATCCTCGTGCTCTGCGCCGGCGCTGCCCTAGGTGCTATTGCCACCGGAGCCATCTCCATTCCTGGCAGAGAAACCGCAACCGAAATGAGAGGTGCGCCTACAGAAGTAACAACAGAAATATCGACAGAGGCGCCCACAGTAGCGCCATCGGAGGAGTCTAGTGAAGTAGAAACAACAGAACCCACCCAAGAAGATACTACTCCAACATCAACGACAGCACCCAGCCCCACGCCAGCCCCCATAACGGAACAAGGCAGCCTGGGACGTTCGGTACAAGGACGAGACTTAGCCGTGACGACTATTGGCTATCCCGGTGGCACTCATGTCATTGTGATTGGCAGCATCCAGGGAGACCAAGCAACAACGCGAGATCTTATTCAGGATCTAACCCGGTACTATCAGCAGAATACGGAACAAGTTCCGCCGGGTGTGCAGTACCATTTTGTACCCACCATAAATCCAGATGGGAATGCCAACAACTCGCGTTACAACGCAAACAACGTCGACTTAAACCGCAATTGGGATTCTAGCGATTGGAAATCTAACGCTGCCGTACCCGGATATCCAAACGGAAAATCGGGTGCGGGCGGCAGCCAGCCTTTCTCTGAACCCGAGACTCGCGCCCTTCGTGACTTTCTACTCCAATTCCCCTCATCTGAACCGGTGCGCGTCGTCCTCTATCACGCTTCGGTGCGCCGGACAAAGGGCGAAGTCTACCCTGGCGGCAATCGATCTCTAGACATAAGCGAAACTTATGCAGAAGCTACTGACTACGACATCGAACGCGCTTGGGCAGAATATGTAACGTCCGGTGAAGCGGTCACCTGGTGCGATGAGAATGGGATCCTTGCCGTCGATGTTGTAATTCCAGCCTCACAAAGCTCGTATACGCAAGTGTGGGGGAGCCAGACCTTGCTAGAGGTCACCGTACAGGCGCTGAAAAATGTCGCGAAATACCGTTGAAAAAGGACAAGAAATGCATAAGATCAATGAGTATCGAAGCCTACAAGATGGAAAATCCACAACATTATCCCATTTTCTTAAGCAAAACTACCTTTACATCGTCGTTAGCATCGTTCTGCTCTTCAGCATCGGCCTGCTCCTGGGCTTCTTGCTTTCGATGCCCGCGTGCCAAGGAAAAGAAACGTCGCCAATGACAGTCTCACCAACACTCACAAGTTCTTCTACACCTATCAGTGAAGTCGCCCCAACAGCAACCTCAATTGAGAGGACATCCTTACCCGATCCTTCACCCACCGCTCAACCAACCTTCACGCCTCAAGCGACTTCCACACCTTTACCGCCTTTCTTTGAAGGCCCCATTGAATACGGACGCTCCTTCAACGGCGCACCACTGTACGCTTATCGGTTGGGCTATGGCCCCTCAAAACGCGCCCTCATCGGGGGCATTCACGGCGGTTATGAATGGAATACAGTGAACTTGGTCAGTGAGACACTAGAGCACCTCAAAGAAAATCCTTCCGAGGTACCGGAGAATGTCACACTCTACATCATCCCTAATATGAATCCGGATGGCTATGCTGCCGGGACAGATCCCATCGTCGCCCGTATGAACGGCAATGGTGTTGACCTTAACCGCAATTGGAACTATCAATGGCAGATGACCGCCACCCATGGGACACGACCGGTCAAAGCCGGGAGCGCTCCGTTCTCCGAACCGGAAACGAGGTTTACCCGAGATTTTATCTTAGAGCACGACATTGAACTCGCCATCTTCTATCACAGTGCGTTGGGCGTCATTTTTTCCGGGACCGAACGCGATAAGGCACCGACCTACGAGCTGGCGGAGATGCTCTCCGAGGTCACCGGTTATCGCCACCAGACGGAGGGAATCCCTGGTCAGATCACCACGGGCGACGCTATTGACTATCTCTCAGACATCGGTATTGCAGCCGCCGAAGTCGAGTTGACTACCCACGGTTTGGTCAATCAGGCGGAGCGGCAGCGCAATCTAGAAGGCGTGCGGGCTTTCTTACGGTGGGATATCCCTAAGCACGGACCAGCGTTGACCCCCGAAGAGCTCGAAACCGGACCAGGGACACTCATCACCTACACCGTCAAGGCCCAAGACACGCTATTGGATATCGCGATTCGATTTGATATCGATTTAGAGACTTTGCAATACGTCAACGGGTTGACAGATGCCGATTTCATCCGAGAAGGTCAAGTGCTCAGCATCCCTATTGCATCTTCCGAGGAATAAGTTATATGTTCAAATCCCAGCACATACGTCGTAACGTCGCCCTTCTCTTGTTCTGGCTGCCGGGTCTCTGGTACCCTCTGTTCGCTTTCCCAGTTTCCGAAGTACCGGTAACGAGAACCGTTGACCTCAACGGCCGTCAGACGGCAACTCCCACCCCGAGGGTGCCATCCCCCTACATCTGGAAAGAACTGGATCTCTGGCTGTCCATCCCAACTCCCGTAGCCCCTCAACTGGCACCAGATCCTCTCCCAACTTACCGAGCCGTCACCCGCCCCATCAGCGCGACCGTTCCCCCTCCCACTCAAGAGGGTAAAGCCTTGGTCATCGACCAAACCACACAAACATTGATCGTCTACGAGGATGGACAGAGGGTCAAAGTATTATCTGTCAGCGCGGGGAAACGGCAATCCTACACACCCGCATTTCACGGTCGCGTTGGTCGGTACGTCCCCACGCTGTATGGATTTGGAACGTTGTCCGATCACGCCTGGTATCTGACCGAGGCCACCGGCGCCATCTACCTTCACGGTGCTCCGTACCTACAGGTCGACGGCAGGAAAGTCTACCAAGATCTGGAAGCCATCGGCGTTCGTCCTTCGTCCCATGGCTGCATCCGGCTGCATCCGACGGATGCGGCATGGTTGGCACGATGGGATCCACGCGATGCTTCCATCATCATAACGCGACCGGATTTTGAGCGTTTTCCTGATTGAGCCAGAGTATATTCGTATTGTAGAAGAATAATCTACAGAGGAGGTTTTCATCCAATGAACTGCCCTAATTGCGGACAGCAACTGCGATCCGGCGCTGCATTCTGCCCACGCTGTGGTCAGTCGATCAATAGCGGACCTTCGGACGGACAACCCCAATATCAACCGCCCAATCAACAGCCACAGCAGCCACCGCAGCAACCGCAGCAACCGCAGCAACCACCATCGTATTCCTCCTATTCATCCTCCGGAGGCGGACAAGCGCCTGCGTGGTCCAGTGCGCAAAATGCTCAAGGCAGCGGATACGCCAACCCGGTCCAATCCATGGGAAGCAGCGGTCAGACGTCCGATCTGTGGGGACCGTTTGCCGGCTACGGCACGCGACGGACCCACGTCGCCTGGCTGCTTGAGGAGATGAGCGGACGAGCCGAGACCCTGCGCGACACAGTAACACAACGGTTCAGTCAGCGCCAAATCCCCGATGCCACTGTCACGCAAGTCCACTTGACCGGCAAAGGTGTGGACGTGGAACAGCGTCCTTTCTACCGTATTCAGCGCGGCATGGCAACCGTCTGGTTGTACATCGCGCGCTTCGGAGAGGACCTCTACGTCTCCCAGGTCTCCTACATCAAGGGCCCCATCA
>CAYVKR010000270.1:0-3958 GCA_964452025.1 uncultured Anaerolineales bacterium | reverse complement strand
CGCGGACGGGGGACGGCCCGGAGGGCTTGGCGGACCTGGCGCGGGCGATTGAGGTATACGAGACCGCCTGTCAAAGGGGCCTGGATACAGCGCCTGAGGAGTCCCTGCGCGCTGCTCGCAATTGGGGCAACTGGGCTTCCCAACGGAAAGAATGGACCGAGGCTGAGCAGGCCTATGGCTACGGCATGACCGCCATGGAGCGCCTGTACCGCGTCCAGCTCACCCGCCGGGCCAAGGAGACATGGCTGCGGGAGGCCCGCGGGTTGCCCGCCCGCGCCGCATACGCCATGGCCCGCACGGGGGACCTGACCGATGCCGTTCTTGCCTTGGAACAAGGGCGCGCTCGTCTGCTCTCCGAGGTCCTGGAGCGGGACCGCGTCGACCTGAGCGCGTTGGAGCAGGCCCACCCCGACCGTTATGCCGCCTACCGCCGCGCAGCCGACCGCGTCTCTGCGCTCAGTGGGCAGGAACTGCACCCCGATGAAATGCCAGCAGACTTCGACCTGGCGGCGGAGATGCGCGCTGCCCGCGCAGATCTGAATGCCGCCGTCGATGCTATCCGTGCCCTCCCCGGTTATGCCGATTTCTTGACCGCACCCGATTGGGAGGACGTCGCCGATGCGGCCACGCCAGAGCGTCCGCTGGTCTACCTGGCCGCCACGCCGGCCGGCGGGCTGGCGCTGCTGGTAGCGCCGAACCAAGGCTCAACAGAACCCAGCGTCCACTCCATCTGGCTCGAGAACCTGAGCGAGGAGGCGCTGCGGGAGCACCTGATGGGTCCCGCCGACGATCCCGATCTAGGGGGCTACCTGGGTGCTTACCAGGACTGGCGGCGCACCCCCCGCGACGAGGCCGCCCACGCTGCCTGGCTGGAGGCCATCGACGAGACCACCCGCTGGCTCTGGGACGTCGCGATGGAACGCGTCGTGGCGGTCCTGACCGACCTCGACCGCCAGCACGCCACCCTCATCTCCACCGGCCTGCTGGGCCTGCTGCCCCTTCACGCCGCCTGGACCGAGGACCCCGCCCAACCCACCGGCCGCCGTTACGCCCTGGATGAGATCGGCTTCACCACCACGCCCAACGCTCGCGCCCTGGCTGGTGCCCGCGAGCGAGCCGCCAACCGTGACGCGGAAAGCCTATTGGCCGTCGACGAGCCGCAGCCCGTCTCCGCCGGGCCGCTCCCCTCGTCGTCCTGGGAGGCAGCCGCGGCCTGCGACCACTTCCCCGCCGAGACGACGCATCTGCTGGGTGCTGAGGCCGCGACAAGGGCGGCGGTGCTGGAGGCCTGGCCCGATTATGCCGTGCTCCACCTCTCCTGCCACGGCTTCGCCAACCCGGGCGAGCCGCTACAGAGCGGCCTGCTGATGGCCCACGACGAGCTGCTGACGTTGCGCGATATCTACGCGCTCCAGCTGCATCAGGCCCGGCTGGCGGTGCTTTCCGCCTGCGAGACGCGCTTCCCCGGCACCGAGTTACCCGACGAGGTCATCTCGCTGCCCACGGGGCTGGTGCAGGCGGGCGTGCCTGGCGTCGTCGGCTCGCTCTGGTCGGTGGCGGATCTGAGTACGGCCATGCTGATGGTGCGCTTCTACGACCTCTGGCGCGGCGAGGGCCTCAGCCCGGCTGAGGCGTTGCAGCGGGCGCAGATCTGGCTGCGGGACACGACCAACGCCGAGAAAGCGGACTACTTCGGAGCCGAGTTACCCGAACTGGACGGCACCCGCATGCCGGAACTGTTGGCCGACGCGCTCTTCAAACAGGCAGCGTTGCGCAAGCCCGACGAACGCGCCTTCGCCCACCCCTTTCATTGGGCTGCCTTCGCGTTTACGGGGGTATGAGTGATGAGTGAATTCGCGATAGCGCGATATGCGATAAGGACTGACGGAGGTAAACGATGAGACAAGAAAACCTGGACGATGCTATTCTGCAAGCCGCCGAAACGATACGAGAGGCAAACGAGAACCTGCGAAGGGACCTGGACGATCTGTTCGCCGAGGCTGGCGAGATGCCGGAGGAGCGCCGCCGCGCCGCCAACCGCGCGCTGGCTCTGCTGATTCACTACCCGCAGGCCTGGGAGCAACTGCGCGAACAGTTGCCGCCGGATACCCTTGGCGCTGACGATTTCGCGATGCGTTTCTTTGAGTTCCTGCCGGGTGGTGGGGGCGACGTGCCGGCGGGGACACTGATGGTCTGTCCGGAAGATCCCACGCACTATCGCAGACGCCTGCATCAAAAAGGTCAGGTGCTCATCTGTCCGCAGCACGGCGTGCGATTAGTCCCCTTGGCTGATGCATAAAAACGGGAAGCGCTTGGCTGTATAGGAGGGGGTGGAAAGATGCTGGATACATTCTGGGAACAGGTAGGGAAGGATCTGGCCGGTAAATGGACGGCGCGCATGCTACTGCCTGCCTTCGCCTTCTGGGGCGGTGGCCTGCTGGCCTACGCCTGGCGGTACGGGTGGGATGCTCCGGTGAACTGGTGGGAGGCGCGGGCATCCCACGAGCAGGTCGCGTTGCTGATAGGGACCCTCATCGGCGTGGCGTTCTCAGCAGCCGTGATGGAGCGGCTGCAAGGGACCATCATCCGGCTGGCGGAAGGCTACTGGCCTTGGCCGCTGCGCTGGCTGCGCTTTCGCCTGGCCCGCCTCTGGCGCCGGTGGATGGACCGCAAGTATGAGCGGTGGGACGCCTTGGCCGAGGCAGGCGACGGACGGCCCGAACAGCTGTTGCCGCGCGAGCGCGCCGAGTACGCGCGCCTGGACGCAGCCCTGGCGCAGTTTCCGGTCGATCCGGGGCGGGCCATGCCAACGCGCCTGGGCAACGTCCTGCGAGCGGCCGAGGAGTATCCTCAGGTGCGCTATGGCCTGACGGCCAACGTCTGCTGGCCGAGACTCTGGTTGGTGCTCCCGGAAAGCGTGCAGCAGGAGATCTCGACCGCTCGGGAGCAGCTGAACGCGGCGGCACGGCTCTGGGGCTGGGGCGTGCTCTTCTGCCTCTGGGCCTTCTGGGCCTGGTGGGCGGTGCCCGTCGGTTTGACCGTAGCGTTCCTGGCCTCCCGTGGCATGATCCTGGCTGCGTCCATCTACGGTGTGTTGGTCAGAAGTGCCTTTGACCTGCATCGCTTTGCGCTCTATAAGCAAGTACATTTTTCGCCCCCCAAATCGATCGACGATGAGACCGCTTGGGGTGAACGGTTGACCACGTATTTTCGCCGAGGTCAGCCCAACAAACCGCTCTATTTCAACCATCCCCAGGCGGGTTCTCAGCCATGATGCCGGTCAGAAGACGTCCGACCTCCTTGGCTGACCGAGCTTGAGAAGAGAGAAGTAGATGACGTCAAGATTTGACCGCATGGAGCGGTTTTTCGCCGACGTTCGCGCCTGGCAAGCGGCCCGACGTGAGCGGCGCCTGGAGGAGATGGAGGCCTTTTTGGGCACGATTGGACCTCGTTATCGTCAAGCCCTATCTGATCAACGCCTCGCTCAATCTGATCACCGGTCAGATTGAGCGAGGCGTCAAAAGCCTGACGGCGTATTACGCCCATCTAGGCTTCTCCAGGATTCCTGATTTGCCCCTCATGGTGCTTGACCTGGATTACGTCCGGCCTACGGCTTATGAGGCAGGGTATCAGGAATAGTCTCCAACGAGGATACGCTTGAGGACATCAATGTAGAGAGGTAAACGGTGAAGAAATGCAAGACAATACAGTCCGATGAGTTCCTGAAAAATCTACACTATGGTAGCGTATTCCAGGAAACTAAAGTGCAACCTTGTGTCGCAAGTTAACTTCATTCACTGGTATTGATTTAAAGCCGCTTCTCATTCAGGGCTATTGTCTATTTTATCTATCGTCTGTCGGCCTAAACCGACGATGAAACCCTCCAGCCCTGGATATCCCGTGTCTATTGAAACGGCATACCGGTCGTACGAAAAGCTAATGCTAAAATAAGATTGGG
>CAYVKR010000269.1:0-3992 GCA_964452025.1 uncultured Anaerolineales bacterium | reverse complement strand
TGATGGGAAGCCGTCTATGGCGTTTGAGCGACCCTGGAACTGCTTCGTTTGCCCAGCATACCGTACCTTTGATACCTTTGATGACGCGAGGAGGTTATCATGCTATCTGATCTGGTGAAAAAGAACCGGAGTTATCGTCGTTTCGATACCGATGTGTCGGTGACCCTGGAGACGTTGCGCGAGTTGGTCGACTTGGCCCGCCTTTCGGCCTCGGCGTCCAACCGCCAACCGCTCAAGTTTCTGCTCTCGGCTGATCCCGCACGCAACGCGTGCATCTTCCCCTGCCTGGGATGGGCGGGCTATCTGAGCGAGTGGCATGCGCCGGCTGAAGACGAGCGTCCCACGGCCTACATCGTGATCCTGGGCGATACCAAGATTCGGTGTGAGTTCGGCGTGGATCCCGGCATTGCGGCGCAGAGCATGATGTTGGGCGCCACCGAGCGGGGCCTCGGTGGCTGCGTGATCGGCTCGATTGATCGTCTGACGTTGCGAGACGTGTTGAGCATCCCCGACCGCTATGAAATCTTGCTGGTTCTCGCGCTGGGGAAGCCCGCCGAGACCGTTGTCATCGATCCGGTGGATGAGACCGGCGATATCAAGTACTGGCGCGATGAAGACGACGTGCATCATGTGCCCAAACGCTCGCTGGAGACCCTGATTCTTGAGATCGAACCGCCCGATTGAAGCTCGGCGCAACCTCTGAGGTGGGGGAAGCGTAGTACTATGTGAGTCCATCAACTTTGACGCACCTGAAAAAGTGGGTCTCTGAGATTTCGCCGGGTGGCCCAAAAACGATCTTAAATTTTTACCACGGATGACACGGATTTTCACTGATTTTTCATTTTCTGTGTGAATCTGTGAAATCCGTGGTTAAGTTTTCAGTCTGGTCATGCGAAGTCCAAAAGAGCCAAATCCGATTTCTGCTAGTTATTTCAGTGAAGTCAACTTTGAAGAAACGAGGAGGGCATCATGCACACTAAGAAGCGATCAACGTTGGCAGCCGGTCTCATCTTGATCCTGGTAGGCCTCTTTCTCCTGGTTATACAGTTCCTGCCAGGTCTGGCGAGCTGGCTTGCGTGGATCGATTGGCCCATCTACGTGGTGGGCGTGGGATTGTTCTTGTTACTCATCGGTCTCTTGGTCGGTGAACCGGATATGGCCGTGCCGGCCTTGATTGTCGGTGGCATCGGTGGCATTCTCTTCTGGCAGAACGCCACCGGCAATTGGGAAAGTTGGTCCTACGTCTGGGCGCTGATTCCAGGGTTTGTCGGTCTTGGTTTGGTGATCTCCGGTCTTCTTGGATCAACCGCCGCCCGGGGAAAGAAGATCAAAGAGGGCGTACAGACCATGCTGGTCAGCGCCGTGCTTTTCGTCGTTTTTGGGTCGGTTTTTGGCCTGCCGCTTCTGGGAGATTATTGGCCCGTACTGCTGATTGCCCTGGGCGTTTTCCTCTTGGGCCGCACGTTGTTGCAGCGCGCATAGATCGCAAAGGGAGAGTTATGATGCGTCGAGGTTCGGTTTTCTGGGGTACGTTGTTCATTCTGGCGGGGTTGGTCTTTCTCATCGGCAGTATCTGGGGAGTCAACGTCTGGCAATTTGTCTGGCCCCTCTTCCTGATCATTGCCGGCATCTGGGTGCTCTGGAGCGCGCTGCGGGGGCCAAGCAACGTGGAGAGAGCGTCGCTTTTCCTCCCGCTAAAAGGTGAGAGTGAAGCGCGCATTCACATTCAATACGGCGCCGGTCGGTTGTCTATCGGTGGCGATGCTGCGCCGGGCCGGCTGCTGGAGGGGGAATTTGCGGGAGGCGTTCGCCACTCGCGGCACCGGACCGGCGAACGGGCCGATATTCGCATACGCGGGCAGGAGGCCGTTTGGTCGTGGATGGTCTGGGCCCCGCACGCGCGCGATTGGTCGATGCGCCTCACGCACGAGATTCCGCTGCGGCTGGAAATTGATACCGGCGCGAGCGACGCGCGCCTGGATCTTCGTCCTCTGCGCATCGTGGAACTCGACCTTGATACCGGGGCCAGCTCCACGGAGATCTGGCTGCCGGAGGCCGCTGGACAGACCCACGTCAAGATTGACGCCGGTGCCGCGTCGGTCACCCTGCGGGTGCCGGAGAACGTAGCGGCTCGCATTGAGACCGATATGGCGCTGGGTAGCGTCAACGTGGATCGGCAGCGCTTCCCGCGCACCGGTAAAATCTACGAATCTCCCGATTACGCGACGGCAGAACACCGTGTCGCCATTCGTGCGGAGGGCGGCGTCGGCTCGTTGACGGTTCGCTAAGAATCAAGCGGGTCGTGTTTCTATGCCCCACGGTGAGAACCGTGGGGCGTTTAGCTTTCAGTGGTCATTTCTCGCCAATTATGTTAAAATTTGGATAGGATGATGATAGGTCTGGAGTCAAACACGAGGACGTTGCGATGAATAGGCCCTGTCGATTGCTCTTAATGTTGGGGACAACGCTAATACTGTGGCTAAGCCTGGTTCTCTTTCTGGGATCGGCTGTGCCTGGAGTGGATGACGTACATGCGCACCCGGTTGCGCCGGTGCGTGCACTCTCTTCCGGTCAAACGGCGCCGTTGACACTCACCGTGATCGGGCCGCTGACCGTGACACAGCAGCATCCGGCCTGGCTGACCGCCACTGTCGCTCCGCCGACCACGACGCTGCCTATCACCTACGTCTGGGAGGCGACGACACTGCCTTCACAGACCGTGGTGATCTCGGAGGTTGCGCACGCCATCGCCTTGACCTGGGACGTGACGGGCACGCAGCACGTCACGGTGACCGCGTCCAACGGCTTGAGCGCGCCATTGCAGAGCACCCACACCGTGACGGTCGAACCGTCGCCCTCGCCGCAGCCGCCGTTGGCCCTGACCATGACCGGCCCGCTGACCGCTGTACAGCGGAGCGCGACCTGGTTCACCGCTACCGTCGCTCCACTGACCACGACGCTGCCTCTCACCTACGTCTGGGAGGCGACACCTCAGTACTCACAGATCCATACGAACGTGCAATCTATCCAAGATACCGTCTCCTTCACCTGGAGTCTGATCGGAACACAGCACGTCACCGTGACTGCGTCCAACGGGCTGAGTGCGCCGTTGCAGAGCACCTACACCGTCACCGTGGAAGAGGCGCCGCCTTCTTTTGTCTATCTCCCGTTGGTGCGCAATGGGAATGCTCGCCCTGCGGCTTGTGAACCTATCCCTGGTCAGACCTACGCAAAAATTTCCGTCTTGGAGAACTCCGAGCCGCCGTGTCCCAGCGCCGAGGAGGACGCGGGTTTCAACGTCAACCTGCTGGACTTCCAGCCGCGCCCCACGTACCGTGTTTGGGCTGACTCTCCAGGCATGGACCCCGCAGCGCCGCAGTTCGCCTACGTCTACGCCGATCCGCACCGGCCCGAGATCTCCGAAGCCTATCAACTTTATTACAATGGCAGTGAGGCGATTTCTCCCCAGGTGCCCGTTCCCGTCTCTGCCGTGGGGTTGCCCACGGCGCCGGGCCAGGTGATTCACGCCCCGGATCGTTTCGGGGGCAACGTGGTCATCGACGCGCAGGGCTACAAGGCGCTCGTCCTGTACGCCAGCGAACAGAGCATCGCGTTGAAGTACACCCGCGAGGACGGACTGTGGGGCTACACAGTCTACCTCAATGGCATTTGCGTGGAGCCTGATCTCCAGGCGCTCTACGATCAGACCAACGCGGCGGGACGCTGGGAACTGCCGGCGGTCTTTGGGCACCAGCCGGTGGGCCGCGCCTGGAATGAGGAGATTCGTGTCGTCATTCGGGATAACGGCACGCTGCTCGATCCGCGCTGGCTGAATGACTGGTGGATTTATCCCTGATGTGGGTGACGGGGCAAGTGCCGAGCGGATAGCCGTTCGGCGCTTTTTCTTTCTGACTCGAGCTGGTGTACAATGAAAGCGGGCTCTCTTGGATTTCGCCGGAAACGGCCACATCTAGTGGTAGCCGTTGGACAAG
>CAYVKR010000268.1:0-4027 GCA_964452025.1 uncultured Anaerolineales bacterium | reverse complement strand
GGAGCGCCAGCATCCTGCTGGCAGCGTCATGCCGACAAGCTGTCGGCACTCCAGTAACCAGGTATGCTTCAGTATTCGCCATTCGCCATTCATCATTCGCTATTTTCGAAGGAGTCAATCCTGGAAGCCGCGCCGTTTCTGACGGCCCACCCCGCCACGCGCGGGGAACGTCGTACACAATTATTGACCTGGTTAGCGCAATATCGTATCAAACCTCGGAAACACCTCCGCCGCAATCCGCGGGTAGTGAAAGTAAAAATGTCCAAATGGCCCCGCAAGCGCCCGCATCATCAGGCGGAGACCTATGATATGGTTCGGGATTTACGTATTATTCAACTGGAAACTAAGGTGGAATCTTGTGCCGCAAGTTAATTTCATTCACTGGTATTGACATGGGTGTGTTTCATTCCAATAAATATTGTAGTGCCCCCCAAAAGCTGGACACTCTTGGGCCCTTTCTTAGTTAATGAGCCCGCGTCTGGGCCTGCTCAGACCGCCACTGCGCTTCAAACTCGGCGGGCGTGAGATAGCCCAGCGAGGAGTGAATACGCTTGTGAGCATAGACATCATCCAGGAACCGCCCCAATTGGCGGTGAGCATCATGATAGTCTTGATATTCCGACAGGTCAACTTCATCCTCTTTGATGGTCCGCATGAGCCGCTCAGCGTACCCATTCTGCCAGGCAGCCCCGACCTCCGCCATGCTGATGCGCACCTGGGCGTCCTGGAGCAGCTGGGTGTAAGCTGTGGCTGCGTATTGCCCACCTTGATCAGAGTGGTGAATCTCTGGGGCTTGATGGTGGGCCAACGCCCGCTGCAAAGCCCGCAGCGTCAGCGTCTGATCCAGACTGCGCGCCAACTGCCAACCCCGGATGCCCCGGGTGAACACGTCCATCATCACGGCCAGGTAGATAAACTCGGCATGGAGGCGGATGTAGGTGATATCCGAGACCCACACTTGGTCAGGCGGACCACGACCAGGTCTTGGACCAGGTTCGGATAGCGGGGGTAGCCGTGTTCGCTATTGGTAGTACGGCGTTTTTTGCGTTTGACCGGCGGCGACAAGTCCAACTCCTGCATCAAACGGCGCACGCGTTTGTGGTTAATCTCCCAGCCCTGCCGCTGCAATTGCGCCGTCATTCGCCGGTAGCCATACGTGGGCCACTCTGCCACGACTGCTTTGATGGCCGCTTCCACGGCGGTTTCGTCTCGCTCTTGGCCTGCATAGTAGTAGGTGCTGCGCGCCAGGCCGAGGACCTCACAGGCCACGGTCACCGGATAGTCGTGAGTCAGCATCTCTACTACCTCCCGTTGCTCTGCAATCGAGAGCTCGAGATGGTCGAGGCTTTTTTTGCGGCAGCCAATTCCATGGTTAGCCGCCCCACCATCTGCTGCAACTCGGCGATCCGGGCCTGGGTTTCGTCCCGCGTGTGGTCTGTCTCGAAGACCTCCGGTGCGCGTTCCAGGAACTCCCGCTTCCAGCGGGTGACCATTTGGGAGCACAATCCATGCTCCCGGCATATCTCATCTCTACTCTTGGCTCCGGTGAGGTACTCCAATACGATCTCCACCTTGAAAGCCGGCTTGAATGTGCGTCGCTTGGTCATGCTGTTTCCCCTTTCTTGGACTACTGTTGTGTTTTTTGAACCTATCCTACGTTACCTTAGCCCAGTGTCCAATTTTAGGGGTGCACTACACTCCACAACAGCTGTCGTGGCAGTATCAGCGTCGAGTAGCCCCAATTGCTGGGGCATTGTATTACTCCGGATCCTCGACTAGGATGAATTCGGCGGTCTCTTTATCCCAGCGAATGAACTCCAGACCACCGCCGAGCGGCTGGATATCCTGTGGGATGCCATACATGCCGCCCCGGATCTCGTAGTCCAGGCTTTTCAGGTGGGCTTCGACCAACCCCTGGAGACCGGGCCAGGCGCGATTCAGGTCTCTATCGATATCGCGCCACGGCTCGCCACCGGGCGCGATCTGAAGCGTGCGGTGATGGCATAGCCAGACGATTTCCTGATCTGCGTTGATGGCCTGCAGGTGCAGGGCCAGTTCTCGCGTGGCGAAGGGGCTCGTTCCTCCCCGGCTGCTCTCTGTGCTGCAGATACGTACTTGGCCAGCGGGGATCTCCTGTTGGAACTCGGCGAAGGTGCCGACTTTGACGACGCGCGGTGAAGACATACAAAAACCTCCCGTTTTTACTTGCGGAAGGTATAGGCTTTGTGGTAGAATAGTATCTACCAGCGGAGCCAAACCTCCCTGGTCATGCTCCCGACCGATTGCACGGTGCGGGAGCAGTCATTAGGGGGTGGGGGCGCTGATGTCTTGCCGGACTAACGCCCCCACCACTTTCTTTTTGCACCCAAGGCGAGCCATCTTTCCCCAGAAATCGCCTAGGTGTTTCTCAGGTGATTGCTTTGCCCCTATGTATGGGTAAACGTACGTTGCATTCAGTATAATGGATTTCTATAATAATGTCAGGCAAGGTCTTTATGGAATGTAGGAAAACAAAACATCTGGGATTTTGTCCCAGATGTCGAATGAAAAAGCCCTTCTAGATTACTAAACTCTTTTCAGGCGCTTAATCGTACGTTTCAGTATCCAGCCAGCACGAATGGATGATCCGGTTTCTTTTCTTGCTCGCTCAAAGATCTCCACAGCTGTCTTTATGTCACCCTCGTCAAGCAAGAGCTTCTTTGGAGACTGTTCCAAAATACGAATATAACCATGCTTGGCCCAATTGCTGAGATTTGCTTGACTCACATGATATTTCTGAGCAGCTTCTGTGACTCGAATGGGGTTTCCTTGCAAGTCCTTATCTGGCGCAATATCTGACAATTGAATCTTGAGTTCCCCAACATCTTCCCCAACTACCAGTAGGTTGCCGGCTGGAGTCTTTGCAGCCCGAATAGTTCCATCTTCTACGTTTTGTCGCAAAGTTTCAACAGCAAGATTGAATTGTTCAGCGGCTTTCTCTAATGGAATATAGGTTGGTAGGTCCATCAAAGCCATGATTGCCCCCTATAAAGCACAAGCGCCCGGCACAAAGGCCGGGTCGCAGATGACCGGTGTAACGACCCGGAAAGGCCGCTTCCAAATCGTCAAGTGGGCGAGCAGAGACTCGAACTCTGGACCTCACGGATGTGAACCGTGCGCTCTGGCCAACTGAGCTACTCACCCAACCGTTCAAAGTATAGCATGAATTTGGGGAAAGGCAATTCCTACTCGAACGCCGCGTCGGCGGGCATGCCCGGCTTGAGCGCGTGATCGGGGTTTGGCAGCCGGATCTCGACGGCGTAGAAGGTGTTCTTGCGCTCCTCGACGGTGGTGACGTTGCGCGGGGTGTATTCGGGCTCCGTCCCGATGCGATGTACGCGGCCTACAAAAGCCCGACCGGAGAAACTGCCCACGGTTACGGTGACGGGCTGGCCGATCCGCACCTCGCCGATGCGATTCTCCGGCACGTAGACGGTTAACGTCACCTCGTCCAGTTCTGCCAGCGTGAGGATGGGTGCGGCCGGCGCGGCGATCTCGCCTGCGTGCAGCGTCTGCTCCAGCACTACGCCGTCCATGGGACTGGATACGGTGCATGTCTCGATCTTCGCCTGCATTTTCCCCGCCTCGGCCTCGGCGTGACGGACTCTGGCCTGCGCCACGGCGATTTCCTCCGGCGTAGGACCGGCGAGCAGGTGCTCCAGCTCGGCTTGTGCCACGGTGACGCCTGCTGCGGTCACTTGGAGTTTGCCCTCGGCGGCGTTGGACTGGGCGACGTAGCCCAGCGGATTGGCGCGCAGGACCAGCAGATGGCTGAGCAGCGCCTGGGCCGTCTCGTGGTCGGCCTGCGCCTTGGCGTAGGCCGCTTTCGCCGCGCGCAACTCCCACTCCGCCGCTTTCTGGCGATCAAACCGATATTGCGTGTTGCGCAACTCGGCGTCGGCGAACTCCACTTGCTGCGCTGCCAGGGCCACCTGCGTGCGCGCGTCGCGGATCTGAGCGTTTAATTCCTGCGGATTTTTCAACGTCG
>CAYVKR010000267.1:0-4029 GCA_964452025.1 uncultured Anaerolineales bacterium | reverse complement strand
CGAGGTCGTGGTGCGGCAGAACGTCGCCGCCGGCGTGCCCGATCCCTACGTCACGTGGACGCCCGTCGTCTCCGACGCGATCCCCAATCCGCTGGCGAAGCCGCTGCCTGTGGAAGAGGAGACCCGCACGCTGCCGGCGGATCTGGTGGTGCTGGCGGTGGGCATGGAGCCAGAGGATACGCTCTACGAGGCCTGCGTCCAGGCGCACGTGGCGCCGTTGATCAAACAGATCGGCGATGCTTTCGAACCCGCCAGTATCCTGCAGGCGACGCGAGCGGGGGAGCGGGTGGCGCGCTCGCTGTAGCTCCCTCAATCCGCCACAGGGAGCGTGAAGTAGAAAGAGACGCCGCCCTCGGACCGGTTTTCGACCCAGATCTCCCCGCCGTGGGCTTCCACCGCCAGGCGACAGAACGCCAGACCCAGGCCATAGCCTTGACCACGGTAACTGCCGGTGGTGAATTTGATGAAGAGTTGGCTTTTGACGTCCGGCGGGATAGGTGGGCCGTTGTTGAAGACCTCAACTTCGATCTGATTCTCTTTCTGTCTGGCGCTAACGCGGATCAGCCCCTTTTGGGTGGGTATGAATTTGAACGCGTTATCCGTCAAGTTCTGGAAGACACGTCGTATGACTTCTGGATCAACAAATGCCTGGGGTAGGTCCTCCGAGAAATCCATTTTGAAGATGACGTTCTTCTCATTTGTGAGAACTTGACGATTTAGGTCATCCAGCAGCGGTGCCAGATGTGTGGCCTCTGGTTCGATATCGAACTGTCCCGACTCCAGCTTGTTGATGTCCAGGATGGCGTTGATCAGTGTCAATACCTGCTCCGCGTTGGAAAGCGCCAGGCGATTGATTTTTGGGGAGAGGTCTTGTGTGTCTGGATCCTGTAGCATGTAGAGCGCGTTGATGATGACGGAGAGGGGGTTTCGCATGTCGTGAACGAGCATGTGCAGTAGGTCGTCCCGCATTCGTTTCATGGCTTGCTGCTCGGTGACGTCTCGGATCAGTAGGAGTACGCCCAGTAGTTTTTCCTGCGCGGAATAGACGTAACGGTAGTTGGGCGTCAGTTTCCGGCCCTGGCTGGCTTCGAAGATGACGTCGCCGTCCTCCGCTGTCACTGGTTGGTCTGGCTCTTCTTTGGCGATGGCGTGCTCGGTCAACCACTGTGCAAGTTCGGCATTCTCACGTTCGATGAAGGCTGTGAGTTTGTCGAATGATTGACCTTCCCAGTAACTCCGGCTTTTAGGCATGTGGAGCACGTCCAGCGCCCGCTTGTTGACGTAGCGTACGTTCCCGTCGTTGCCGATGAGGAAAGTACCGTCTTGCGAAGCCTCCAAGATGGCGCGCATCTGGCTTTCCTCACGCCGGGTCTGCTCGTAGAGCCGGATCCGGCTGATGGCAGCTGCGCCTTCTTGCAGCAAAGCCTGGATAAGTGCAGAGCTTTGCGAGGAGAGATGTTTCTTGTCCGCCGAAATCATACCCGCGATGCCGAGCATCTCCCCCGTTGGCAGGATCAGTGGCATATAGACAAGTCGCTGGGCGTCGGCCTGTCGCGCCTGTTGCCAGAACGCGATATCCCGCCCACGGCGTTCGCTGACGATCACCGGCACCCGTTCTTGACCGCAGGAGTCCAGGAAGGCTATCTCCTCTGTTCCAACGTCCCCTTCTTGCCAGAGAGAAGTGATGGATGGAGCGCCGGTCCTGGCGTAGACCTTCGTGCGCTGCCAGCCGTTGTCGGTTTGCTGGTAGAATGCTGCGCCCAGCGCGCGTGGTAGCACGTCACACAACGTCCGCAACAGAATAAAGAGCGCGTCCTGCATATCCATTTGTGTCATCAGACCGGTGCTGGCCTCATAAAGGTATTGGAGCGCCTGCAGTTGCTCCCGTAGCTGCTGAGAAAGCTGTTCGCGGCGCACCGCCAGTGCCAGTTGATCGCTAATCGTCTGAAGATGTTGTTGGCAGCTCTCCAGAGGGGAGATAGGATGGTCGGCGCCCAGGGCTAGCACACCGATGGGACGACTCTCTACAACCAGTGGGAGGGCGATTTGGAAGAGATCTGCGGCAGAGGCTGGCGGTTCCGTAGATGCTGGTGCCGCGTTCCACGTCGGTTCGCTGTGTACAAATGCCCTGCCGATCAACGTATCACTGGTACGACGGATCTGCAGCTGATCGAGGGCTTCCTCCGGCAAAGCCTCGTGCACGTTAAGACGCAGGGTCCGGGCGCTCTCGTTCCAGAGGTAGATGCCGCCGTAATGCAGATCGGTGATTTTCAGTGCTTTCCGTAATCCCTTCTGGAGAATGGATGTCAATGGCATCGTGCTGTTGACGGCTGCCGTCACGACGTTGAGGTCTTGGAGAACCCGCTGCCGCTGTTGGCTTTCGTGGAAAAGGCGAGCGTTCTGCACAGCCAACGCCACGTAATCGGTGAACGTCTCCAGTCGATGCGCGTGAGTTTCACTGAAATAGTTCGGCGTGGCGCTATCGACGTTCACAAAACCGATGACCTCATCGCCGATGACGATGGGCGCGCCGATAAAGGAGTGAATCCATTTCGAACTCTCCGTCGTTGTCCATAATTCGCTCTTGACCGTATTAGGAATCAAGATCGTGCGACGGGTTTTGATCATCACCTCAAGATCTGGTAGATCCAGTGGCAGGGTCAAGCCCTTCATATTTTCTGCGTTGGGGATAAAGTGTCGGTAACCGTGTCTGCGAACTACGCGCGCTTGTTCGCCTTCGATGAACATGACGTTGCTGGCGTCGTGGGGCACCACTCTATCCAGCTGGGCCAGGATCTCATCAAGGACTTGGTTGAGGTCTAGGGAGCGGGTGAGGGCTTTGGCAGCCTGCGCCATCGCCTCGGCGAGCTGGTGTTGTTCCTGCTCTTGTTGGAGCAGATGGGTGTTGTGTATGATCAACGCAGTCTGGTGCGTCATGATGGTGGCAAGCGCACGTTCTTGCTCAGAAAATGCGGCCTTGGCTTGCCGGCAGAGAAGCAGTGTTCCTCTGGTCTCTTTTTGTTGAGGGTGGATAGGCAGCGCCAAGATGGTGTGGACCTCGAGTTGCTGTGCAATCCCTGCCAGGGAAGGCATATCTTGTGCTTCCACAATGTGAACCAAAGCATCTTTGAACGAGGGATCAGCCGCTGATCTTGAACTCTGCAGACGATTGAGAAGGTCAAGGCAGTGCTTATCTCCAATTTCCACGGGCGTCGTGATGGTAAGTGGCGGTTCCTGGTAGAGAATCGCCCCACAATCGGCTTTGAGAAGTTTTAGTGTCGTCCGATGCAGCTCTCTAAGCATCGCCGGCACGGTCTGGGATCTGTTGATCTCATTCAGTGCTTCATTCAGAAGTCGGTAGTGTTGCAGCTGATGGACGGTGACATCGTCACCGTCCGGTGTTGGGGCTTGGGCCATCATGGTTTTGTGAAAGAGCAGCACCAGTAGGCCCGCCGCCGCTTCAAGAATCTCCTGGGATGGCGGCGTTATCGATCCCGAAAACGCCAGATACGCAAGAGAGATGGGGCTGTGAAATGGTAGACGCAGGAGCCAGTACGTCTGATCTGAGACCTCCCGAGGAACCAGTCCCTGCGCCGGGAAGGGGCTGCCCTCCGCTTGCATATTCCGCAGCCACTCAAACTCCGCTGCTCGCTCGTTGTCGGTGTAGACTCGTACAGCGTATGCGTCGCGCCGGGATAGAATCCATAGGCAACCGGCTTCCGCGTTGAGTGTCTCCGTGACGTGTTGTAGCGCTAACTGTAGCAGACGCTGCCTAGAGAACGTCTCGCGGGATGCGTAGAGCCGTTGCAACTGCTGAATCAGCGGGCTGGCATGTTTTGTATCCAAGATTTGGTCTCTTTCCGATTCAATAGCGGGCTACCTTGAAAAAAGGTCGGCCAAAGAAAACCATGGGCTGTATGTTGTGGTTGTGCGCAACCCAACCCAACATACAGTACCCCTTTCTCTACTGAAACCCTTTTTCAGTAGAGACACCGGTGCGAGCGCACACCATCCTCGTACGAAAATGCC
>CAYVKR010000266.1:0-4057 GCA_964452025.1 uncultured Anaerolineales bacterium | reverse complement strand
GCGATCAGAGCCTGGCGTTGTTCCACATCGAGCTGCTCGAAGAGTTCCAGTGCGCGTTCTTTACCCAGCAGGCGAAAGACGGTAACCTGTTCTTCGGAGGGCAGTTCCTGGATCAGCGTGAGCAGTTCGCTCATATCCGCTTGCCCCAGCAGGTCTTTCAGGCCGCGCACGTCCCGCGCCTCCAGATATTCTTGTGTGCTTTGGTAAAGACTCATAGAATTCTCCCGGTATGATGTGTCAGTAGGCCAGAACCAAACCGATCGCCAGGATCAGACAGAGCAAGACCCACCAAAGATTGGCCCGCAGGCGGCCCGTGTGCCATTCCTGGAGTTGTTGACTGCCTTTCAGGGCCCAGCGCACGATGACCCGCAGCACCCCTTCCAGGCCCTGCTGTTCTATGACCACGTAAAGCTGATGGGCCGCGGTGGAAATCCCGACGAACACCACATCCAGACCACGTTCCAAAGCGTACTCCACCTCATCACGCAGTCGTTGTGTCATGCGCTCGATTCTCTGATCCCATCGTTCCCAGCCGGGGGCGCGTTCCGTTGCAGCTGTTCCCCCATCTTCTGGTTGGTGAGAAAGCGTGAGGAAGAACGGCAACCGGACGGCGGTCAGGCCCAGTAACCCCCACCAGGCCAGCTTGCTATCGTCCAGCAAGGCTGCAGACCAGATCACCGCTCCCAGCAGGGCGGAACTGCGCGCCGGGACGCGCACGGTGGACGGACGCTGTGTCAGCGTGAAGAGCGTCAACATGCCGGCGCCTACCCCGAAGACCAGCAAGGCTCCGTAGACCGGGCGTACCGTCAGCGGCAGTTCTGCCACACGATAGAGCAGGTAGAATCCCAGATTAGGCATCAGGGTGGCGTAGAGCCAGGTGTAGGTGCGCCGGGCCAGACGACGTCCACTGTCGATCCAGGCGTAGAAGGGCCAGATGCCGATCTTGACAGCAATAGCCAAGAAGAAGCCCAGGTTGACCCAAACCTGCGCCTGATTGGAAAGGCTACCGAAGGCGGCCAGAGCTGCGTCGATCTCGAAGGTGCCGCTCCGCGTGCCCAGGAGCAGAATGGCGGAGAGCAATCCGGCGTCGCCGAGTCGCAGCAACAGATAGACCCAGCCGGCGTGTACAAACCGCTCTCGTCCACCCTCTTCGAGCAACGGCGCCGCCCCAACGCACAGCCCTACGATCTCCAGCGCCAGGTACCGCAGCAAGAAGTGCCCGGAGAGGAAGGCCAGGTTGCCCGCTGCCAGCGCTACCAGCGTCAGCGCTGCCCAGTAGGGTGTCCTGGATCCAGAATCGGCGGAATTACCCGCCACATAAACGACGACGGCCGCTGCTGCGGTCGCCGCTATCGCAATGAGACTTGTGGTCGCCAGGCTGAGGCGCATAGGGCCGGCGGTTGGCAACCACGTCAACGTAAGCGGGGGCACCTGTCCGGCGAAAGGCAGCAGACCCAAGGCGCACAGGGCCGTCACGCCAGCCGTCAGGCTCACCGCCCAACGGACGCGGCCCGGCGGCCCGTGCTCGGTCAGGGTCAACAGGATGGCAATCGCCACCGGCAGTCCTAACACAACTGTCATTAAACCTAACATCATCGTTGAATTACCCTCGCAATCGCTGTAACTCGTCCACATCCCCCGAGGGATAGTGGCGAAAGACGTTTACAATAAGCGCCAGCGCCACGGCGATCAAGACCGCTTCCACAATCAGAGCGGAGATCACCATGGACTGCGCAAAGTCCGGGTCGCCGCTGAGTCGCCCCGCGTGGATCAGCCCCAGCATCACGCCCTGGAGCATGATCTTGAGTCCGATGACCTGCTTGATCAGCTGGCGTTGGGTCAGTAGGCCCAACAGGCCGATGAGGAAGAGCGTGATACTGAGCGTCGTGTTGACGACATCAAGCCAAGGGAGCATGTTCGTCCTCCTGGGCGCCCATCTCGCGCATCTCCGCATATCCGGGCAAGAGCGCCGCTACGCCCAAGGCGCCGCCGAAGATCAACCCGACCTGGGCCAGCAGATCGAGCGTGCGACGCTCCCAGAGCCACGTACGGAAGGCGGCGTCCGCTTGCACTGCCTGGCCTGCCTCGGGGAGGAAGAGGCGACCCACCAGCCAGCCGGTGACAAGAGCCACAGCGATGATGACGCCCCAGATCAAGCGGGATTTCTGCTCACCGAGCATCGGTGTACTCCCGCAACGAGCGCATGAGGCTGAGCCCTATGATGAAGAGCACGCTGATCAGGCCGGTGCCCACGCTGAGCTCAAACGCCCCGGCGTAGGGCGCATCGAGAAGGAAAAAAAGTGTGGCGAGGATAGCACTGCTAATGCCCAGCGCAACGACCGCGCGCGTCAGCACCTTGGAAAACATTGCAAAGATGGCACTGGCGGCCATCACAAGGGTCAACGTAACATAGATTCCCACGTTCATCCGCGACCTCCACAATAGGTCTTGCCCATCTCTACAGACGTAGTCAGGTGCGATCACACGTTCATCACACCCGGCCTGGAGGAGGGGATTCTGGTCAATAACGAATATCACCGGCGACTATAAAACGTCCGACTCCCCAGGAAGTTTAACACACTTGCGAACAATAGCAACTTTTCGGGAACGGAGGGCAAACGAAGCAGTTCCAGGGTGCTCAAACGCCATAGGCGGCTTCCCATCATGTTTCCCTCCCGCATCAACCCCGGCTTCGTTTGCCTTGCTTTCGCCTACGCAGTTTCTACGATACGGAGGGCGTTTTCACCAGCAAACTCGCTTCGAAATCCCAGCGGATGGAGGGGCTGGGTGCGTTGGGAAAGGTCGCCTAGGCTTACCTTATCGCACGAGGAGCACGGGCACGTCGAGGTCGGCGATGAGATCAACGACGACGTCGTTTTCCAGCAGTTCACGCTGGGCAGGCAACACCAGGGTGCCCCGTTCCTCCATCCGGATACGGTAGGTGACTTTCTCAGCGTTGGAAGCGGAGAGGATACGATACCGCACCTCCAGAGGAGGATGCGGGGGCAATTCGGCTTCGATCTCCTCCCGAAGGCACCGGCAATCTTGCACCCCCGCTCCGACGGTCAAGACGGTGAGTCCGTCTCGATGATCCTCCTCATCCAGCAACACCAGGGCCGCCCGCAAAGCCTTTTTCGCCAGCAACGAGCCATCATAGACCAGCACCACCGGCGCACCGAGGCGCGCGCCGTTCTGCAAGATCATAGTCATGCCGGGCGCTTTCGCGATCAGCGCGCGAGCCGTGGAGCCTAATCGCCCATCCTGCGGTCTCGACATGCCCACTTTCCCCAACAGGACAATGTCCGCCTCTGCTGACGCTTTGAGAATCTCACCAGAAACAGAGCCATGTACGACGTGAAATTCCCCGGAGACCTGCGTGCGCTCAACGACGACAGAGAAAGTCCGCTGGGCTCGGCGCGCCTGGATGCGAAGATGACGTTTCACATCGCCAGGACGCAACTCACGCCGCCGGGCGGAGAACAGGCCGAACTCCTCGGTGAAGGGCAGATCGGCCAACCGCAGAAGGTTCAGGTCTTCGACGAAGATGCCTAACAGATCCGCGCCTAACCGCTCCGCCAGTTCGCCAGCGACCTCCAGCGCCGCCAGGCTGTGTAGCGAAGCGTCGACTGCGACGAGAATGTGTCGAATTTCGGGCGCTTTCATCCTAGCCCTCCTCACTCTCGCCGAACGCCTCGCGCTGCTCAGCCAGCTCTCGTAAGCGCTGTTGCACCCGATGGTTGACGGTGCCCTCGGGGTAATTGCCGTCCTCGCCCAGCTCCCCGGCGTCGATGCCGGTCAGCAGTTCGATGCCCTCGTCGACGGTGGAGACAGCGTAGACGTGGAAGTCGCCGGCTTCGACGGCGTCCACGACGTCCTGGCGGAGCATGAGGTGCTTGACGTTGGATTGCGGGATCAGCACGCCCTGCTCGCCGGTCAGACCGCGCGCCTCGCAGATGTCGAAGAAGCCCTCGATCTTCTCGTTGACGCCGCCGATGGCCTGCACCTGCCCGTGCTGGTTGACCGATCCGGTGACGGCCAGCGACTGCTTGATGGGCAC
>CAYVKR010000265.1:0-4068 GCA_964452025.1 uncultured Anaerolineales bacterium | reverse complement strand
ACGTGCACGTGCCGCAGGATCTGATCCAAGAGCTCAGTGTGCTGGCGCAGTCCCGCCGCGCCGCGCAGGCCAAGATCGCCGAGGCCGAAGCCGAGAAGGCCGTTGCCGAGAAATTGCAAGAGGCCTCTGAACTCATGGGCTTCCAGGCGCTGGAGATGTACCGGCTCAACGTTCTGGAGCGCATTGGGCGCGAGGAAGGTAGCCAAATCGTGATCTACGGGTTGAGTGGATCTGATTCTGAGATGGATAAGAACATAGCAGCCACTACGGCGGCCTCCAGGCTCGGAAAGTGATGGATTGTTATAGCAAACTTGTCGACGAAGGAATTACCTATGCAAACTGACATCAAAGAGAACGCGCTGCGCGCTTTTGAAACGTTGGGAGAGTTCCTCGAAGAGGACGAATGGTATCCGCAACGCATGGAGGACCGTTATATCTACCGGATGGGGTTCTCCGGTGCCAATGGGCAATTTGCCTGCTACGCCCAAATTCGTGTGGATCTGGAGCAGTTCCTTTTCTACGTGATGGCGCCCGTCAAGGTGCCAGAAGATCGGCGCATGCTCTGCGCGGAGTTCATCACCTGGGCCAACTATGGGCTGCGCATTGGCAATTTTGAGATGGATCTGCAGGATGGTGAGGTGCGCTATAAGAGCAGTCTCGACTTCCAGGATGAGCCGCTCACTGAAAATCTCATCAAGTTCGCTATCTATCCGGCAGTGCAGACCGTGGATCGCTACCTGCCTGGATTGATGAAAGTGATCTATGGTGCGGCGACGCCGCACGCAGCCGTCAAGGAGATCGAAGGGTAACGCTTGTTATCGGCTGTGCCTTAAAGCCGCTGTTCCGCTTGGGATAGCGGCTTTGACTGTGTAAGTTGCCCCGATTTGTGCTTGTGTTGACACTTCGACTGGGCAGGTTAGAATAAAGTAGATAATGATTTCTTAATTCCGCGTCGGCGGATGATGGTGAGATAACAGACTAGGAAGGATTGGGACCCTATGACGGCACAAGAACAGACCCAAGCGGGGAAACCGCCCTGCGGACGTTGCTGCGGCGAAT
Source organism: uncultured Anaerolineales bacterium (assembly GCA_964452025.1). Lineage (GTDB taxonomy): Bacteria > Chloroflexota > Anaerolineae > B4-G1 > SLSP01 > G713. The sequence continues at coordinate 3,009 of CAYVKR010000265.1, read as the reverse complement.
GCACCTGTGAACTGGCTATGGCCGGGCAGGTGGAAGCGACCCCCGGCATCCTGGGACGTATCCGCGAGGACATCCGCACGGTTTTTGAAAAGGACCCGGCTGCGCGCAGCGTCTTTGAGATTCTCACCAGCTATCCCGGTGTGCACGCTGTCTGGTTGCATCGGATGGCGCATGCACTCTGGTGTCGCAAACTCCGCTGGTCGGCGCGATTTCTCTCGCATATTGCGCGCTGGCTGACCGGGATTGAGATCCATCCCGGCGCCTATCTGGGACGGCGGGTTTTCATCGACCACGGCATGGGCGTCGTCATCGGCGAGACCGCCGAGGTCGGCGATGACGTGCTGATCTACAAAGGTGTGGTGTTAGGTGGCGTCTCCCTGGAGCCGGTAAAGCGCCATCCCACCATCGGGCCGGGCGTGGTGTTAGGCACCAACGCCATCGTGTTGGGACCCATCAAGGTAGGCGCGGGGTCCAAGATTGGTTCTGGTTCCGTAGTCATCGACGAGGTGCCGCCCTGCGCGACGGTCGTCGGGGTGCCGGGCCGCGTCGTCAAGATCGAGCATAAGGAGACTTGCCCGCGAAAGCACGACCTGCGCCACGAGCGGATCCCTGACGCAATAACGGACAAGTTGGAGACGTTGACGGAACGGGTTGCCGAGTTGGAGGCGCGGTTTACGTCGTTGGAGGAAGACGAGGCGACCGCCCGGCTCTCGGTTCCCGTGGAGACAGAAGAAGAGGTGAAAGTGTGGGATTGAACGATGAGACCTTTAAGGGCTTGCGAGCCGACAGTGTATTGGATCTGGTGGGACGGACCCCTATCGTTCGCTTGAATCGCGTGGTTGATAAGGGCATAGCGACGATCTGGGCTAAATTGGAGCGGCAGAACCCGGCGGGATGCGTGAAGGAACGCATCGCTCTCTCGATGATTGAGGCGGCGGAAGAGGACGGGCGGCTTGAGCCAGGCGGCGTCATCGTCGAACCGACCAGCGGCAACACGGGCATTGGTCTGGCCATGGTTGCGGCGGCGAAGGGCTACCGGGCCATCCTGGTGATGCCGGATACGCTGAGCGTAGAGCGTCGTGGTTTGATGAGCGCCTACGGAGCGGAGGTGATGCTGACGCCGGGTAAGGACGGCATCCACGGTGCCATCGCCAAAGCGGAGGAAATCGTCGATAAAACGCCAGGCGCTTTCATGCCGCAGCAGTTTGAGAATCCCGCCAATTCAGCCGGGCACCGCTTGACCACGGGGCCGGAGATTCTGGCCCAGGTGCCCGGCGAAGTGGCGGCCTTCGTCGCGGGCGTAGGGACCGGCGGCACAGTGACCGGAACCGGTCGCGCACTCAAAGCGCACAATCCGGCGACGTTGGTCATCGCCGTGGAGCCGGCAGGCTCGCCGGTGCTCTCGGGCGGCGAGCCGGGCAGCCACAAGATTGAGGGCATTGGCGCGGGCTTTATCCCCGACGTCATGGATATGGGCGTGGTCGACGAGGTGATCCAGGTGACCAGCGAAGCGGCGTTGGAGATGGGTCGGCGGCTGGCGGAAGAGGAGGGCTTGCTGGTGGGCATGTCTTCTGGTGCCGCAACGGTGGCGGCGCTCCAGGTCGCCCGGCGCCTGGGCGAGGGAAAGCACGTCGTCGCGCTGCTGCCCGATACCGGGGAGCGCTACCTGAGCACCGATCTCTTTTCCTGAGATCACGGATGTAGAGGGGGCGGCTTCCTGTGGGGAGCCGCTTTTCTCTGTGAAACGGGGCGTTGACAAGAGGCTATCTCTTTTTGAGGTATCCTAACTTCATTCAAACATCAGGAGGTATCTCGTCATGAAACATGGCAGTATTCGTGTGGCTATGATCGGCGTGGGCAACTGCGCGTCGGCGTTGGTGCAAGGCGTTCACTTCTACCGGGAGGCGGATGAGGACACCTTTGTGCCTGGGTTGATGCACCCACGACTTGGACCGTATCACATCGCTGATATCGAATTCACCGCCGCGTTTGACGTCGCGGCTGGCAAAGTGGGCCGTGATCTCTCGGATGCCATCTTTGCCGCGCCGAACAACACGTATCGTTTCGCGGAGGTGCCCTCGTTGGACGTGTCGGTCTCTCGCGGGGAGACGCTGGATGGCGTCGGGATATACCTCGCCGATGTCATCGAACTCTCGCCAGCGCCGCCGGTGGACGTAGCGGAGGTGCTGCGGGCGACGGAGACCGACGTCGTCGTGAATTTCCTGCCCGTGGGCAGTGAGCGCGCGACGCACTGGTACGTCGAGCAGGTGCTGGACGCTGGCTGCGCGCTGGTCAACGGGATTCCCGTCTTCATCGCGCGGGAGCCGGCGTGGCAGCAGCGCTTCGCCGCGCGCGGCCTCCCGGTCATCGGCGATGACGTCAAGAGCCAGGTTGGCGCGACGATTCTGCACCGCATGCTGGCGCGCCTCTTTGACGACCGTGGGGTGCGCATCGACCGCTCGTATCAACTCAACTTCGGGGGCAACACCGACTTTCTCAATATGCTGGAGCGGGATCGACTGGAGTCCAAGAAGATCTCCAAGACGCAGGCCGTCACCAGCCAGATTCCCTACCCGCTGGATGAGGGTAATATCCACGTGGGGCCGAGCGACCACGTGCCGTGGCTGGAGGACCGCAAGTGGTGCCACATTCGGATGGAAGGGACGACCTTTGGCAACGTTCCCCTCAACCTGGAGCTCAAATTGGAGGTCTGGGACAGTCCCAACAGCGCTGGCGTCATCATCGACGCGGTGCGCACGGCAAAACTGGCGCTGGATCGCGGGCTTGGGGGCGCTGTTGTTGAACCGTCGGCCTATTTCATGAAGTCGCCGCCGGTACAGCATCCGGACGACGTGGCACGGGATCGCCTGGAAGCGTATATTCGCGGCGAGCGGACCACCGTCCTGCCCTAAAGGCACAGCACACGCCCACTGTGTCCTGCTCCAGTGGGCGTGTTGGCTCTTTTGGACTTCGCATGATCAGACTGAAAACTTAACCACGGATTTCACA
>CAYVKR010000264.1:0-4069 GCA_964452025.1 uncultured Anaerolineales bacterium | reverse complement strand
GTATGCTTGAGTATTCGCCATTCGCCATTCATCATTCGCTATTTTCGAAGGAGTCTTACTTCAACGTTTGATCAAAGCCGGATTGGGTATTACGAGCTACTCTCCAAAGGGCCCATTCTCCGGATGACCGAGCATATCGCCGAATCCGCCGCGCATTCCGCCCCGTCCGCCGAAGCGTCCTCGTCCGCCAAACCCGCCGGGTCGCGTTCTTAACCAACCGCGCAGGCGCATACCGAAAAAGCGATCCTCAAGATCATCGGCCTCGTCCTCGGTGATGGTTCCGTCAGCAATGGCCTGATCTAAAGCGGCCTCGTGGGTGTCTTCCAGACGGTCTATCAGCGTCGCGCGGTCCAGCTCGAGTTCCTCAATCCACTCATGGATCGGTTTGTCGGCGAGCTCGTCTTCATCCACGCCCAGGGCTTCCGCCATCAACGCCTGTGGGTTGAGGTAGGGGCGGAGTGCAGCCATGGTTTGCATGGCTTCGTACTGCTCTTCGGTGATATCGCCGTTCTCCAGTGCCTGATCCAGCGCTTTGGCGCGTGTGGCGTCACGAGCGGCTGCCAGTTCTTCCACGGTGATATCCAGCTCGTCGGCAAGCAACTCGTCGTGATTGTCGCGGCGCCCAAACCAGCCACCGTCAGGTCCGCCGTGAGCGCTGACGATACCTACGGTACCAACCGTCAGCGCCAATACAACTGAACCTATGATCAGCCAACGTTTCCAATGTCCCTTAAACATCTGTAACCTCCCTATTCTAAGTGTTGGGGCCTGCTTCTGCTCCAGGCATCCCTCTTGATTGACGCTTGTAAATATAGCAGGAGGTTGTCCAGAAATTATGGAGAAACCATTGGAAACCTATCAAGTTTGACTCGATAGGCGTCTGATTTCCCGACGATGAGTTCCTTCCCAGTCCGTATACGGTCAGAAATTAGTTAGTACTAAATTCCTATGCTCTCCGTCGTGACCAAATGGGGGTCTCTTTCGATATATTCGGTAGACGAGGCTGTGGAAAGGTCACGACATTACAGATACATTGGGAGAGGAGCACGTATGATGAGACAGAAGCGATGGTTTGTTAGTCTGCTCACAGTGATGGTAATGTGTTTCGCGTTATTGGGTGTCCATGCCGTGGACGCTGCCCCGGCGCTGCCGGAGGAAGCCGAGGAGATCGAGTTCCCGGGCACGGTTATTTCCTTGGATGCGTCGGCAGGCACGTTGGTTGTTGAGGTCGAAGAAGACGGCGAGATGGTGACTTACACCGTCGAGGTGCCGGAGGACTTCGACTTTGACGAGATTGAGGTGGGGAGTATCGTGGAAGTCGAGGGTGTTCTCAACGACGACGGCACCGTCACCGCCGACAAGGTGGTGAACGAGTCCGAGGACGATGAGGAGGATGGGGACGAAGACGACGACGGTGAGAACTTCTTCTGCGTCAACCCCGATATCTCGCATCCTGTGGGCGCTGCTCTCGCTGAGCGGTACGACGTTGATTATGAGCAGGTGATGGCCTGGTTCTGTGAGGATGGTTTGGGTTTCGGGCAGATCATGCTCGCGTTGCAGACCGCCGGGATGCTGGATGGGTCTGCTGAGACCTACCTGGAACGCCGGCTCGAAGGCGAAGGCTGGGGCGAGATCTGGCAGGCTCTCGGCCTGATCGGGCGTGGACGTGAGCACGAGAATGGTCCACCAGAGGATCCGGGCCCACCGGAACATGCCGGTCCGCCAGACGACGCTGGTCGCCCTGAGGATGCGGGATCGCCAGAGGACGCAGGTCCGCCTGAAGATGCCGGTCCTCCAGACGATGCCGGTCCTCTCGAAGATCCCGAACTGCCTGAGGACGCAGGCCCACCCGATGACGTAGGCCCCCCAGACGACGCCGGTCCTCCCGACGATGCCGGCCCACCGGATCACGCGAAGGGTGGGGGCAGGCCGTAAGCGATAGAAGCGGGAGTCGCATACCATAAGGCGCCGAGTGCACTGTGCACTCGGCGCTCTTTCTCATCCTATGCTCTGGCTGCCTACATCTCGTCCTATTCCAATCTCAGCGACGCGGGAATGGCGGGGTCCAGGTCGTCAAATTGCGCCAGCCACGCGCGGCGGTCTTCACGCAGCACCTCGGTCAACGCGCGGTACTCGTCCTCGGTGTAGTAGCGGCGCGGGTCCAGGCGCTCGGCGTAATCCGGGATGCCGTCCACAGTCGCGGCGACCTCATAGCCCCAATCGGGGTCGTTTTCCCAGCGGATGCCACCCCGCGCGATCTGCTTGATGAGTGCCGTCGAATCTAACACCTGGATCTTGGCGCCCAGCAGATTGCCCTCCGGGTCAGTGCGTTCCTGGCGGTCAACACCGCGCGCGCCGATGCGCCCGGTGTTGAGCAGGAAGACCTGGACGTTGGGGTTGTTCCGCAGGATTTCCAGGAAGATGTTGCCTTCCTCGGCGTAGGAGCCGATGATAAAGGGGTTGGTGCCTACGCTGTGCACCGGCTGCCCGGCCCGCGCGGGATCGCCGGCGGCCGTCTCGATGGACTCGCCCAGCATGAAGAAGGCCGCGCCTTGCTCCGCCGTCAGCCGCGCCACCGGCGGCACGATGTCTTCTCTTCGCGTGATAAAGACGATGATGTCGGCGTGGGGCAGGTCGATGGCGTCATCGGTGTAGTCCATATCCTCGCGGAAGACGATAGCGCGTCCGTTCTTGCCTAGCGTGTAGTTGAGAAAGTCCAGGCTGCCGTCAGGCTCCATCCAGACGTTCTCCAGCATCGCCCTCGGCGACATGGCAGCTGCAGTGAGCAGTGGCTGACTGGCCTGTTTCAGTCCCTCGGTCTTGATGAAGAAGTTGTCCTCGGTGCCGTAGCAACTGGCGTCCGGCTGCATCATGATCACGTCGTCCTGGCGGATAGCGACACCCTCGTCCTCACCCTCTAAAAAGTGGTGGTGGCAGGTGAGCGTCGTCTTGCCGGTGCCACTCAGCCCGAAGAAGATGGCGCCCTGTTTGACCAGTTCATCGTCGACGTTGCGCACGCGCAGCACCTTCGATCCGGCGTGCAGCCCCAGCCCGCCGTGCTGCTTGACCCAGACCATGGCCATACGCAGGAACGATTTCTTGACCTCGCCCATGTAGTCGCTGCCCAGCGCGTAGGTCGTGTAGGTCGTCGGATCGACCAGGATGCGGCGCTCCATCACCTTATCACGCCACTTGGGCAGCATGACGGTGGTCAGGTCGGCGCGCTCGCAGGCGATCATCTCCGGCGTCGCGTCGAAGAGCGACTGGCCCCACATATACGCCAGCCGCGCGTGGTCGATGGGGACGTAGAAACGGCAGTGCAGGCTGAAATCGGGGTGCTGGCCCATCACGCGATCCAGCCGGATCAGGCGCAGCGTGCCCAGCGTGGCCTGCGCGTTGGTCAGCCAGCGCGTCTGCTCGTCTTTCGGTTCGCCAAAGACGATGTCGGTGAACTTGGCGGAGCGGCTGCGAATCCGGGTGACGTAGCGCGCTGAGCCGTGGGCCGTCGTCGCTTCCTCGACGCTGGCCCAGGCCCGCAACTGTTCCCAGGACGGATTGTTCACAATCTCACGTGCGCGGATCGGTCGTGCGAAAAGTTCAGCCATTGAACATCTCCTGTCTTTGCTCTCTGTGAATAGGTGCCATCAGGTTCGTGGGGGTCACTGCCCCTCGCGTTATGATCGGCAGATAGCGGGTGGTTGGTGGACTTGAAACCGGACGCCCACTCAAAGGCTATAATCGATTCATATCATCATACGCCGGCTTGATGATAGCAGCAATGGTGGTTTATCATATTTCATCAAGTACGCATTTCCTGTAACAGAGGCGAGAAAGGGCAAATGAGGATTTCGAAGCGAGTCCGCTGGAGAAAATGCCCTTCGTAGCGTAGGCTCTTTTGGACGTCGACTGTGTATATTAATCTTGACTCCTGTTTTCAATGTTCGGGAGGATGCCAGTCCCCTCAAAATTGGGAGCTTCGTCTATCCCCACAACGCCTGGGATGCGCTGAGAAAACCGGCTCTTTTGGACTTCGCATGATCAGACTGAAAGTTTAACCACAGATTTCACA
>CAYVKR010000263.1:0-4093 GCA_964452025.1 uncultured Anaerolineales bacterium | reverse complement strand
CGCAGGTTCTACGGTACGGAGGGCATTTTCACCAGCAGACTCGCTTCGAAATCCCTGACTGCCCACATCTCACCGCACAGCCCACAGAGGACCCAGACAGAAAACCCGGTGCTTTCTCTGCGTACTCAGCGCTCTCTGTGGTGAAAAACCGCTGGACTCCATGGGCAGCAGCAGCCTTATGGATAATCACCGGAAGTGTTGGCAACAACGACACCGACGCCTCCATACAAATTAAGCACTGCTTTACAAAACTCACAAACTAGGTATACTGCGTGGGCTGTCAGCACGAAGAGTGACGGATATTTATCACACGTCGCGCTGAGAACAAAGGTTGATGGGAGATATCGGTATGACCACGGTGGATAAGATCAAAGAAGTCGCTCCACGGACGGATGTATACGCACACTTACCCGATGGACACGTGTTCGCCGGGCCGTTGGACACCCGAGTGGAGACTTTTCTCAAAGCAGCCTACCCAGATCCAAAAGTGCCCTTTATCGCTGCGCTGGTCGATGGCCGACTGCGCGAATTGACCTTTCGACTAGGCGGGGACAGCAATATCACGCCCATCGATTTATCGGATTCCGACGGCGTGCGCATCTACCGGCGCTCGTTGGCCTTTGTCTTTATTGCCGCCTGGCAGACGCTCTTCCCTGATATCGAGTGCTTCATTGACCACTCGCTGCCCTTTGGCGGATACTTCTGTGAAACCCAGAACCATCCCCCCCTCACCGAAGCGCAGGTCAAGGCCCTGGAAGCCGAGGTACAGCGTCTGGTCGAGGCTGATCTACCCATCAAGCGTCAACGGGTGCCCATCGAGGCAGCGCTCAACATCTTTCGCAAGCGGGAGGAGAGCGACAAAGTCGCCCTCTTTCAATCGCGCGCCGAGAACCACGGCAAAAACTACCTGCGCATGTACGAGTTGGACGGCTACCAGGATTATTTCCACGGCTACATGGTGCCGTCGACCGGCTATCTCAAGTATTTCCGGCTGATGCCGTGGGGCGACGGGCTGATCCTCCAGTTCCCCCGGCGGGTCGAACCGACGCGCCTACAGGAACCACGACGCTCCTCAACCTTGCTTAACATCTTTCGTGAATACGGACGCTGGCTGCGACTGCTTGGCGTCTCCAACGTCAGCGACTTGAACGCCAAGCTAGAGAACGACAGTCTGCTGCGGCTGATCCTGGTCTCCGAGGCGCTGCATGAGCAGAAGATCGCCGACATCGCCCGGCGTATCTGGTCCCGCGAGGGTAAGACCCGCCTGGTACTGATCGCCGGCCCCTCTTCTTCGGGGAAGACGACGTTCTCCAAACGCCTGGCTGTGCAACTGCTGGCCCATGGCCTACGTCCCTTCTCTCTGGAGTTGGACAATTACTTCGTCAACCGCGAAGACACCCCCATTGATGAGAACGGTGAGTACAATTTTGAAGCGCTAGAGGCCGTAGACCTGAAACTCTTTAATCAGCAGCTAGAGGCCCTGCTCAAGGGAGAACGTGTTCGCCTGCCGCGATTTGACTTTCATGTCGGGAAGCGACGAGAAGGCGAAGAGGTCCAGCTGGAGCCGGACCACATCATCATCGTGGAAGGCATCCACGGGCTGAACCCCCACCTGGTGACGTCCATTCCGACGGAACGCACGTTCAAGATCTTCGTCTCGGCGCTCACTCAACTCAACCTGGACCGGCACAATCGGGTCCCCACTACCGATACACGCCTCATCCGGCGCATCGTGCGGGACGCTCGGACCCGCGGGTACACCGCGCCGGAGACCATCGAGCGTTGGGAGAGCGTGCGGCGCGGCGAAAAACGCTATATCTTCCCCCATCAGAAGCGCGCGGACGTGATGTTCAACTCCGCCCTGGCCTACGAGATGGCGGTCTTGAAGCCCTTCGCCGAGCCACTCCTGCTGCAGGTCAAGCCGCGCTCCCCGGAACGCGTCGAGGCCAAACGTTTGCTGGCATTCCTGGAATGGTTCCGGCCCACTAAGGCGGATCTGGTTCCAGAAAACTCCATCCTCCGTGAGTTTGTGGGCGGTCTATCACTTGAAGGCTTCCGCTGGGATTAAATCCCCGGTAACTATCGAAAAAGCATGCAATCTATTCACTTGTACTCACACTCAGGACACCGCGCATGACGAGATGCCCCCACTGCGGTGCGGAGGTGGAGACGAACGGCATGCTTTGCCCCTCGTGCGGAGAATCGCTGGACAGCGGCATCTCATCTGAGCCTACTCCACCATCCAATAGTGACAGGCCAAGCCAGGCCAAAGGGAAACTCTGGCTACGCCGTCTCCTATGGGCAGCCGTTGCGCTCCTGATCCTGATCGCGTCGCTGGCGGCCTCCGCGTACTTTGGCCTCTATCAAGGAGAACGAGACCGATTGGAGGCGCGGCACGCCACCGTACAGGCATACTACGACGACGGACTCTCGGCCCTCAACGATGGACGGTTTGAGCTGGCGCGCGCCAATTTCCGCTACGTCCTCACGTTGGAACCGGAGAACACGTTGGCCCGACAAGGCCTGGCGGAGGCAGAAGCGCGTCTGGCAGCCAAACCCACCCCTACGTCAGAAGCAGAGATCTCGCTGGAGGAACAGCGCCAGCTGCAAATCGCGGACCTCTTTGAGCAGGCGCAGGCTGCGTATGAAGAAGAGAACTGGGCCGACGCAGCGAGCGCGCTCTCCCAACTGCGCGCCCTTGACTCGGAATACGAACAGGAAGAGATCGAAGAGATGCTCTTCACCAGCCTGCGCAACGCGGGCATGGCGCTTCTGACCGAGGACAAGCTGGAAGAAGGGATTTTCTACCTGGATCAGGCCATCGCCCTACGCCCGCTCAACACGGAGACCGTCAACGAGCGCAACCTGGCCGCCCGTTACCTCTCAGCGCTGGGCTACTGGGGCGTGGATTGGCAACAGGCGGTGGCCGAGTTCGAAGATCTATACGCCATCGCGCCCAATTACCGGGACACTTTCTCGCGCTTATACAACGCCAAAGTCGCCTACGCCGATTATCTGGTTGAAGAGGGCGAGATGTGTCCGGCGGAGATTGCCTACACAGAAGCGCTGCGTCTGGCAAAAGACGCGACGGTGGAAGATAAACGCACTGAAGCCGCGCAGGTCTGTCTCGTCGCCACCCCGATCCCCCAGGACGGCGCGGAGCCGGTGCTGACGCCGCAGCCAATTCCCGGCTTCAACGTTGGGCGGTTGGCCTATCCTGTGTACAACACGGAGACCGGCTTCTACGACCTCTACGCCCTGTACGCCAATGGGCGGATTCTCAAGGTCGCCACCAGCGCCGATCAACCCTGGTGGGAGTGGGGAACCGGGCGTGTGATCTACCGTGACCGGCTCAGTCGGAGCATCGACATGGTACTCCCTGAGGAGGGCGTCCCCCAGCAGCTGACGGCGCCCGACGGACGCGCGTGGCCTGCGCTCTCACCTGATGGGCAACGGATGGCTTATTCGGCACAGAACGCCTCCGGCATCTGGACCATCTACATCGTCGATACCTACGCGCCCGACGCGCCAACGGCACTGGCGCCCGGCTGGTCGCCCGCCTGGAGTCCGACCGGCTGGCTCGCCTACACCGGCTGCGAAGCCGATGGCGAAACCTGCGGCATCACCGTCGACAATCCCGACGACGATCAGCCCGGCACCCGATTGACCGGGAACATCAACGATACGGCGGTCAGCTGGTCGCCGGATGGCAATCTCATGGCCTACATGAGCGACGTGACCGGCAACTGGGACATTCTGCTGCTGGGCCGCGAGGGCGGAGTCACGCAATTGACCTACGAAGATTCCGCTGAGGGCTTGCCTGCGTGGGCGCCGGACGGTAGCGGGATCGCCTTCGTGAGCAACCGGGAGGGCACCTGGGCCATCTTTATCGCAGATCCCAACGGCAAGAACGTGCGTCGCCTCATCGATCTAGGGCCGGAGATGCCCGGCTGGGATAACCAGCGGCTCTCCTGGTCACCTTGACGAAGCCTCAGAATCAGGTATAAAAGAGTTGACGGGGCGTAGCGCAGCTTGGTTAGCGCGCACGGTTTGGGTCCGTGAGGTCGGCGGTTCAAATCCGCCCGCCCCGACA
>CAYVKR010000262.1:0-4133 GCA_964452025.1 uncultured Anaerolineales bacterium | reverse complement strand
CACCTCGTGGACCGCCGACAATGCCAGCACCTGGGCCTCGTTGCGCCTCACGGTGCCTATGATGCTGGGGCTGGGCCTCTCCGGGCTGGGCTTCAGCGGGCCGGACGTCGGCGGCTTCGCCGGGGACGCCGACGGGGAGCTCTTCACGCGCTGGCTGCAGATGGCGGCCTTCATGCCCTTCTTCCGCGCGCACAGCGCCAAGGTCAACGCCGATCAGGAGCCGTGGTCCTGGGGCGAGCCCTATCTGAGCATCAACCGGCGCTTTATCCAGCTGCGCTACGAGCTGCTGCCCTATCTCTACAGTGCCGTCTGGCAGATGTCGACGCGCGGCTGGCCCATGGTGCGCCCCCTCTGGTGGGACGCGCCGCAGGAGACCGCGCTGTGGGACGTGGACGACGCCTTCCTCTGCGGCGATGCGCTGGCGGTGGCGCCCGTCGGCGAATCGGGCGCTGTCTCCCGCCAGGTGCGGCTGCCCCCTGGCCCCTGGTACGATTTCTGGACGAATCGCCGCCGCGAGGGTGGGGCGCCCTTTGAGCAGGTCGCGCCGCTGGAGACGCTGCCGCTCACCGTCCGCGCGGGGACGGTGCTGCCACTGGGCGAGGTCGGTCCCAGCGTGGAGCAGCGCCTGCAGAAGTTCATCCGGTTGCACGTCTACCCGCCGGTCGAGGACGGTGAGGCGGTCTCGTGGCTCTACGAGGACGCCGGCGAGGGTCTAGCGTATCAGGAGGGCGACTATCGCGTCTCTCGCTTCGTCATGCAGCGGACGGGTGACCGGCTGACGGTGACGTGGGAGCGCGACGGCGCCTTCGAGCCGCCCTACGAGCACGTCGCGCTGCGGCTTCAGGGCCTGCGGCGCGCCCCAGACGAGGTACTGGCGGACGGCGAGCCTTTCCCCGTCGTCAGCGCCGATCCCGTGCGGCACTCGGTGCTGCTGGGCGTCCCGCTCTTTGATATGCTGGAGATCCGTTTGTAACCGCTCCTTTGTCCACTGACGGCGCTGTCCAGCGTCGCGCGCGTCGCCCCGCTGCGCGGTTATGCCCAGATCGTCGGCGTGGATCCGGTGTTTCTACAGGATCTTGAACTTGCAGAGGGCACGCTGGACATCCACCGTGAGTAGCCGTCCGTAGACCGGAACGGATGATTTTCCTGGTGATTGCCCACATCTCACTGCAGAGCCCACGGAGGGCTCAGCGCTCTCTGTAGTGAAAAACCGATGGACTCCGTGGACGGCAGCAGACTGATGGGTAATCACCGGATGATTTCCTTATTGACACCGGGCGTCCCTCTGAGTATACTGGGGATATCTTCATGTTATCTATCCATATCAGGAGGGGACCGGCATGCCGCGTTACTGTGAGAACTGTGAAAAGGAATTGCAGCCCGAAGCCAGATTTTGTCCCAAATGTGGTACTCTTGTTCAAGCCGGATCGCCTTCGCCACCACCTGCCGAAAGTGCGCCTGTAACGCCGCCGCCTGCCGAGAGTCCACCGCCGCCACCACTCTCGGCGACGGAGAAGATACCGTCTCCATTTGAGGGGAGTGTGACAGCGGCATCTGCGCCGCCTCCGACCCCACCCACCCAAAAAGGCAAGCCGGTGATATGGATTACCTTGGCCATTATTGTCTTCGGCTGTTTGGGATTCGCTTTGGTGGCGGGAGGAGTGTATTGGTTCTTGCTGCGCGATGGTGCGCGGCCCTCTTCTACACCGGCGGTCGTTACGGAACCCACCGTCACCGCCGAGGAGACGAGGGAGGAGCCGCCAACCGTCACCCCGGAGCCCTTGGCGACGACGGCTACTCCGCGCACCGTCGCGCTTCCGGCTGGCGGCAATGCCGAGTTTGATACCCTGCAGGAAGCGGTGATGGGGCTAGCTCCCGGGTCCACGATTGAGCTTGCGGCGACCACGTACCGCTTGGATGCGCCCCTCGAGATTGGCAAAGCTATCACGCTGACCGGTGCTGCGATGGAGCAGACGGTCATCGTCAGCGACGCGCCAGAATACGTCCTGCACTTCACCGGTGACGGCACGCTGGTTCTTCGCGATCTAACCGTCCGCCACGAGGGAGATGCGGAGGCTGACGCGGTGCTTGTTAACGGCGAGGAAGTTGTTGTGGAACGCTGCCGTTTCACCGGCGCGGTCGACGTTGGGGATGGCACCCCACGCGCCGGACTCCGGGTTCAGGGCACGACCCAGGGCATGGTCTTCAACAGTGAGTTCGTGGAAAACAATCTGGACGGCTTACGCCTGGAAGATGACGCAGGATTGATCATCTCGAATAACGTCTGCAGCGATAATGACCAGGTGGGCATCCAACTGCGCGATAACAGCTCAGCCGAGATCAACCGTAACCTCTGTGAGCGCAACACGATGGATGGTATCAGCCTGACCGGCACCGCCTCGGCGGTGATTGACGGCAATACCCTGCGGGACAACGGCGAGTCGGGCCTGACTTACTTCAACGAGAGTGGCGGTGCTGCCTACAATAACACGTCTACGCAGAACGGTCTGCACGGCATTGGGGTGAACGACGACGCTGCCCCCACGTTAGAAAGTAACACGTGCACCGAGAATACTGAAGACGGCATCGTCTATTTTGAGGCGTCTGGCGGCACAGCGCGGGACAATGATTGTTCACGCAATGGGCTGCACGGTATCGGGGTCAGTGGTACGGCGGCGCCTCTGTTGGAGAACAATCTTTGCACCGAAAACACCGAGGTCGGTATCCGTTTTAGTGGAGATAGCAGCGGAACTGCCCGCGATAACGCCTGTAATCGCAACGGCCTTTCTGGGATTATCGTCCGCGATCAAGCGGCGCCAACGTTAGAGAACAATACCGCCAGAGATAACGCGGAGAGCGGCCTGGCCTACTTTGGCGGCGCCGGTGGTGTGGCGCGCAACAACGTCTCCACCGGCAATGGTTTGCATGGTATAGATTTCTACGATACCAGCACTCCGCTCGTCGAGGGCAACGAGGCCAGCAGCAATGATCAGGCCGGCATTCGCCTTTCTGATGAGGTCAGCGCGCGCATTACGGGCAACACCTGTATCAGCAATACGCTCTCCGGCATCATTGTCCGCGATCAGGCTGCACCCACCCTGGAAGGCAACGTGGTGCGACAGAGTGGTGAGAGCGGGATTGCCTTCTTCGCCTCATCGAGTGGTTTGGTGCAGAACAACGAGATCTCTGGCAGTGGGTTGAACGGCATCGGCGTCAATGACGATGCAGCCCCCACGCTGCGTAACAATACGCTGACTGATAACAGTGAAGCGGGGATCGCCTACTTTGAGAATGGTGCGGGTATCGCGGAGAATAATACACTCAGCCGGAACCAGTGGGGCCTCTACATCGAATCGACGGCAAATCCTGCGCTGGGCGAGAACGTGTTTGTCGATAATGAGACGGATATTGACGACCGTCGTCCGGCGGGTCAGCGGCCCACGCCCCCGCCGGCAGAGGCAGATGAGGCGAAGGTGCTCTTTGCTGATGACTTCTCAGATCCCGCTCCGGGCTGGTGGACGGGTGAGGATGATGATGGAGCGGTCTGGTTTGAAGATGGTCAGCTGCATATTCTGAATTACACTGCCAGCGATTATGGGAACTGGACGTATCTAGATCGAACCTTCACTGATCTGATTATTGAGGTGGAGAGTACCCACGTTGGGGGGACGCTGGACGATTGGCACAAGGTCGAGTGTCGCGTAAACGGCGATGATTATTACTACGGGGGCTATAGCTCTGATGGCTATGTTGCCGCCGGCTATGAGTACGAGGACGAGCTTACGCACGTATTGGATTTTGAGCTCTCGGATGCTGTCAAGCAGGGCACCGGCGTGACAAATGCCATGCGGCTCTCCTGCGTGGGGACGCAGATCCGTTTCTGGCTCAACGGGGTGCTGATTGCCGAGTTCACCGATGATAAATTCACCGAGGGTGACATTGGGCTTGCCGTCAACGCCCTCGATGGCGAATTTGTGGACATCGCCTTTGATAACCTGAGAGTCTTGGCTCCTTAGAATTTGGGCTCTTTTGGATTTCGCCGGGTAAATATGGCCAAATCCTCACTGAATTGTCACCGTGAGCGCAGCGAAGGGTCTCGTTCCCCACCAACGAGATTCCTCACTACGTTCGGA
>CAYVKR010000261.1:0-4193 GCA_964452025.1 uncultured Anaerolineales bacterium | reverse complement strand
CAGTTTCTACGATACGGAGGGCGTTTTCACCAGCAGACTCGCTTCGAAATCCCGTAACTGTATGATGAAGCCATCAGAGCGACCGGGCCGCGAGCCTTCAGGACTGATCCACCAGGCGGCGTTGCAACATGCGACCGATCAAGGCGAGGAGAAACGCCGCCACCACTACCACTCCGGCGACCAGCAAGCCCGCATCCCGCCAGAAGCGCATGGGGAAGAGCCGAATCAGCGTATCCGAATACTGGAAGCGCCAGGAGCCGGCTTCAAAAAAAACACGGTGAAAACCAGTGAAAAAGGCGTTCCAGGAGAGTAACATAAAGGCCCCGACTGCGACCAGAGCAACCAGCGTCAGCAACGCGCCGTCGGAGAGCGCGCCCCAGATCGCAGCAACGGCGTTTCGGCGATGAAGCACCCAGCCTGCGCTGAGGGCCATCACCCCCGCCAACAGGCCCACCACCGTGATGCCATCATAAACACGCTTGACGTCGCGCATGTGCCCAAGCTCTCGTTCGGTGAAGGCAAGTTCACCATCCGGTAACTGCAGCCCTTCCAGACGTTCGATGTCGTGCGGCAGGTTGAGAAAAGCGATACAGGTCCGCGCCAACCGCAGCCGTTGGGCCGGTTGTAGACCGTACGCATCTTCTGGAAAACCAGCGCGGCGATACTCCCAGGCCGGAAACCAGGGCAGCGTCATAAGACGCACGACCACCACAATCAAGACAATGGGCACAGCAACGATGATCACCCCACGCATCAGCGCGCGCATGACAGCTCCTCTGAAAGCGTTTCCTGTAACATCGACTCTACACGTCATCCCAGGCCACGAGGTCAAACACGACCTCCAATGAAGTGCACATCCTGTATTATACCAGAAGCTCGAGAATGGGATATATCGTTGCACGGGGATGGGTCAGAGAGCCTCTAACAGATTAGTTGCATAATTCTCACCTTTACCCCAAGGGTGGTTGTGCTATAATGAAGTGCGATGACTCAGATAAAGGTAAAAGGAACTGCCCAAGGGCTCCGCATGCGACCGCAATCGGAGAATTGGGCAGAGATATTAGAAGATCTCCAGCTCTTTTTTCACAACGCGGGAAACTTTTTCCAGGGCGGTCGTGTGATCCTGGAACTTCTCGACAACCAAACCTTGGATAAACTGACCTTTGCGCAGTTCCGCAACATGCTCGAAGCGCACGAGTTGCAGCTCTGGGCGGTGCTGGGTGGCGATCCCGAAACGCAACGCCTCATTCGCGAGCAGGGACTCCGCACCCGCTTGCCCGAAAACGAGACCCATCGCGCTCCTGATCCTCAAAGTAACGGCGTCTTTATCCAGAAGACCATTCGCTCCGGGCAACGTCTGAAGGCGCCTGGACACATCACCGTGCTGGGAGACGTCAACCCCGGCGGCGAGATCATCGCCACCGGCAACATTGTTGTCTGGGGGCGGGTGCGAGGTATCGTCCATGCGGGCATCCTTGGAGATCGTGACGCCGTCATCTGCGCATTGGCGTTGGAACCCGCCCAGCTGCGCATCGCCGACCTAATAACTCGTTCTCCAGAAGATGCACCTTCCGATCCCCCGCGCCCCGAAATCGCCCGCATTCAAGATGACGTGATTATCGTAGAACCGTGGACTGTGCGAGGAGGGCAACTTGGCTGGTAAGATCATAACGATCACGTCTGGGAAAGGCGGCGTGGGAAAGACGACCACCGCAGCCAACCTGAGCGTCGGGCTTGCGATGCATGGCAAACGCGTCATCTGCATCGACGCCGACATCGGGTTGCGCAACCTTGACGTGATGTTGGGACTGGAGAACCGTATTGTCTACGACATCGTCAACGTGATCGAAGGATACTGTCCGCTGCGTAAGGCCCTGGTGCGTGATAAGCGCTTCTCCGAGCTCTTTCTGCTTCCAGCCGCCCAAACGCGCGATAAGCGGGCCATCTCTGAGGAGGATATGGACAAGATCGCCCACCAGGCGGCGGAGCGCGCGGACTACGTCATCATCGACTCCCCGGCTGGCATCGAGCACGGGTTTCGCTACGCCGTCACCCCGGCAGATCTGGTGCTCATCGTCACCAATCCGGAGGTCACCGCCGTGCGCGACGCCGATCGCGTCATCGGACTCCTGGAGGCCGAGGAACGCGCGCCTGCCAACCTCGTCATCAACCGTATCAAACCGGAGATGGTCCAACGCGAGCAGATGCTGGACGCCAACGCTATTGTGGATCTGCTGGCGATCAAGTTGATCGGGATTGTGCCGGAAGATTCAGATATTCTGGGCGCCAGCAACCGAGGAGAACCCGTAGTGCTTAACGAACATTCGCGGGCCGGTCAAGCTTTCAGAAACATCAGCCAACGCCTTAACGGAGATGACGTGCCCTTCATGCCTTTGAAAGCACCCAACTTCCTGCAGCGTCTGTTCGGGTTGCGGTCTTGATATACGCCTGACAAGGGGGGTAAGATGCGACTGTTCGATTGGTTCCGTCGAGACAAAAAGCAAAGCAGCAAGGATATTGCCGCGCAACGTCTACAGCTGGTGCTCGCTCACGACCGTGCCAACATCTCACCGGGGATGCTGGAGACGCTCAAGGACGAGATTATCGACGTCATCTCCCGGCACCTGGACATCGAAACCGGTCAAGTGCGCGTGGATTTCAAAGAGGATCAGCGCCGGACCCGACTGGTGGCAGATATTCCTCTAAAACCCCCTGGACGGCACCCCTGACGACAACGCGATGGGTGCGCTATGAACAATAAATCGCTCTGGCAGTACTTCGACTGGAGCGTGCTCTTCACCGCCGTCGTGCTCACTGCGCTGGGCGTGGCGATGATTTACAGCGCCACGCTGGACAACGAATCCCTGGCTGACGCTTGGCGCAACCAGGCGCTGTACGGCGCTATTGGCTTGGTGCTGATGCTGCTGGTCTCGCGCGTCGACTACCGGCTGCTGGAGAGCTTGCAGTGGCCCCTCTATCTTCTGGTGTTGGCGATTCTGGCCTTAACCCTGCTCTTCGGCAGCAGCGAGATTGCTGATGTGCGGCGCTTCATCTACGTCGGCGGCGTCTCCGTGCAGCCCGCCTTCCCCGCCCTGATGTTACTGGTCATCAGCCTCGCCGGGTTATTGGCCCGGAATGCGCCCCAACGCCCTGGCCCCAGCGTCTTCTTGCTCTCCCTGGGTCTGACAGGCGCTGCAGCCCTCCTGGTCTATCGCCAGCCCAATCTCAGCACGGCCACACTCTACACAGCGGTCTGGGGCGCCATGCTCTTCACCTCTGGCATGAATCTTTCGTACCTGGGAGGCCTGGTGGTCGGTATGGTCGCCACATTTCCCATGGTGCTGCCCCGCTTACCGGAATACATGCAGGATCGGGTTCGCAACTTCCTTGATCCGACCCGAGATCCCTGGGCACAGTACAACATCGACCAGGCGTTAATCAGCATCGGCTCCGGAGGCTTCTGGGGCAAAGGCTTCGCCGCCGGTACCCAGAGCCAGCTGCACTTTCTGCGCGTGCGTCACACGGACTTCATCTTCTCGGTGATCTGCGAGGAGCTGGGCTTTGCCGGCGCCTTGCTGGTCCTGGGCCTGTTTGGGCTGCTGCTCTGGCGGTTGTTGCGCGTGGCTGCGCACGCCGCCGACCTCACGGGACAGCTCATTGTCGTTGGCGTCATCACCTACATCTTCTACCAGCTCATCGTCAACATCGGGATGAACCTCAATCTCGTCCCGGTTGCGGGACTGCCGCTGCCCTTCATCAGCAGCGGCGGGACGTCGCTGGTCATCGCCTACGTCGGCCTGGGTCTGGTCGAAAGCGTCGCCATGCGCCGGCGGCGCCTGGAGTTCTGATCACGTAAAAGAAACTGGCTCGGTCAGAACTAGCTAGGCCGATCCACGGTGTTGGGCCACCCGCCCATGCTCCTGGTCACGTCTTACTCTGCATGAAATGCACTCACATGATGAAGTCCTACCTCTCTGAGCAGCGCGCTCACAGTATTATCCTGTTAACGTCAGCCCGACTAAACCTCGGATTTCCTGAGGAAATCCGAGGTTTAGTCGGGGAGTTTGGATGAGGGCTCCACACGGAATGGCGCCAACATAGAAGCAGAAGCCGATATCCGCAGAAAAACACTGCGTGAAAATTATGGGAGGCGAGAACCATCAGATGCCAAACCGTCTACCTGGTAAGACAGT
>CAYVKR010000260.1:0-4224 GCA_964452025.1 uncultured Anaerolineales bacterium | reverse complement strand
ACTTTTGATCGCACTAACTGCGCAAATCTCAAGTCCTCGCCCTTATATATGACTTCCGTGTTCCCTTTGATAACAACCAAGCCAGACGCGATGTCAGAATGGTAGAGGTCAAACAGAAGGTGTCCGGCGCCTTCCGTACCCCTTTGGGTGCGGCGACCTTCTGTGCGATTCCCAGCTACATTTCAACCATGCGTAAATATGATCACAATATCATCGACGCCATCTTTGCGGCCTTGCCTAGAAATCCGTTCATCCCTCTGCGGTTTAACGATGCGGATGCCTATTCAGCCAGGTCCGTCATTAGGGCCCTCGCCTTGACTAAATCCGGTACGTCGATTCCTTCGGTGAACCATCCGTAGATGGCAGAGAGCCGCGCGCGGGCCTCCGTTTCACGTCCCTGAGACTGCCATAATCGCGCCAAACCGACCGTCGCCCGTAGTTCCCATAGTTTCGCTACCTGTGTTCGTGCCAAATCGATGGCCTTGCAGAACCAGGATTCGGCCTCATCCGGAGCCTGCATCGAAAGCTTCCCGCGCAGCCGGTACAGTTCTGCCAGATACGAGTTGGCGTTCGTTTGCTCTGCCAAATGCAATGCCTTTCTCAGAATATCAGCGCTACGTTGGCGCTCACCCGCATCAGCGTACGCTTCAATCATCAAAGTACAGAGGTGTACGAGGGTGGCTTCTGTACCCGTCGCACGAAGTTGCTGCCATCCTGCGGCCATCTTGGCTAAGCCCTCCTCTGGTTGCCCCTGGGAAACCAGGCTCCAGCCCTGGTAAAAAATCGCCCAGCCTTTGAATGCAGGTAGATGGTGCTCCACGGCCAGGGTTGCCAGCTCATCTGCGTAACGACGGACCATGTCCGGCTGGCCGATGGTGGCGTTGAAGACTAATCCTGCCACCGTCAGCATCTTGGCCTGCACGTGGACGTGCTTCTTGTCTGGGATGCGATCCAATGCTTCGCGGCTGTGGATCCTCGCCTGCTCAGGGTAGCCAAGCACCAAGAGGATCAACGGCAGCCAGCCCCACAGGAAAGCTGTTTCTTCAATAGGTGGAAGATCCGCTGGATCGGAAACTGTTTGGCTCAGCTCGGTATAGTAGCGGATGCCTGTCTCGAAATTGGTACGAGCGTCTTGATAATGGCCGAGAAATAGATATGAGATCCCCTGCATGCGATAGCTCAGAATCTCGTGTGGGGAATCATGAATTTGCTGGCTCAGCGCCAACATCTGTTTGGCGTACCTCAACGACTGTTGGTGCCTGGCCTGAGCCGTATGCACGTCGGCCAGGGAACGCAAGATGGATACCAGTCGGTGGGGCGCGCCCAGACGGCGGGCCAACACATAGGCGCGTTCCAATGCAGTGGCCCGCTCAGGTGCGCCCCAGCCCCGATCAGCGAACAAAGGCATATCCAATCCCATCTGTAGATCCAACTCTAGCCTGTCGCGCGCTTCGGAGGCGGGAAGCCGCTCCAGCAACACGAGACCACGCCGGTATAAACCGATCGCCTCCGCTGGAGCCGAGATTTGGTAGGCTTGCGCACCGGCTTGCGTCAGGTACATAATCGCCTTATCAAACAGCCCGGCCGCTTCGAAGTGATGGGCCAACCGCGCGGCTGCCTCCGGCTGATTGCCGTAGAATCCTTCCAACGCTGAGCCTACGGCTTCGTGATATTCAGCGCGTTGAATCGTATCAAGCTGATCATAGAGATATTGCTGGAAGAGACTGTGCCGGAATCGATAGCGCGCGACGCGTCGATCTCCAATGCGCTCCAAGCCTTGCGCCTTGATCATCTGACTTGCCTGCAACGGTCCGCGCAGCGCCTGTTGAACGGTGTCTGTGGTATGGCCCAAAACCTGCGCTAGCACGTCAGCGGTGAAGATCTCTCCTTCCACGCTTGCCACCGTTAACATCCTTTGCAAATCTTCCGGTAGTTGCGTAATGCGTGCGGCGATCACAGCTTCCACGCGAGGTGGTACGTAATGCCAGTCCAAGTTTTCTGGTGCCACCCATTCCCCGGCTGTGTTACGCCTCAACACGCCCTCCGCTTGCAGTTGCTGAATCAGCGCCACGGTGAAGAGCGCGTGACCGTTAGTTTGCCGGTAGAGTCTCTCGCGGAAAGCTGCTCCGAGCGCATTGGGATGACTGTCCAACAAAGAATCGACGAAGGTGCGTCCGGCGCCTTCGTCCAGATCCAGGGTGATATCGCCTCGGCGCCGCTCCAATTCCTGGATGACCTCGATCAGCGCAGGCGAAGCACCAGTAGACCGATAACTGCCGATAAGCAGGATGCGGCTGTCGCGTAGCCGCCGTCCGAGATGGGCCAGCAGATTGAGTGTGCTCCTATCGGCCCAATGTAGATCCTCAAGTATCAACACCAGGGTGCAGCGTTGGGCAAGAGCTTTGAAGAAACGCTCCGCCTGATCACAGAGCGCCGCTGGCAAGGGGGGAGCGCGTGAGACATCTGAATGCGGGGGCACCAGGTCTTTATCGGTCGGTAGGAGCCCACTGAGCAGATCTGGGCCGAACCGTTGCAGAGCAGCAGTCACCGTGGGCGCCAGCGTTTCCAGCTGCTGCGCCAGCGCGGGCGTCAGGCTCTCCTGCAGCGTTGGGACATCAAAATCACCGGTCAACAGGCGCAGCATTTCGCGGAACGGAAGATAGGGGTCACCGGCACCTACCTGGGCATTCCCTGCGCCCCACGCGGCGACGATGCCTGGAACACCGGCGACATAACGCTGGACGAAAGTCTGAATCAGCGATGTCTTGCCGCTGCCGGCTTCACCTGCGATCATGCATATCTGGCCCTCTCTATGCTGCGCGTGGCGCAGCCCCTCATCCAGGCGGGCCAACTCTGCCTCGCGCCCCACAAAAGGATGGACATTGGGTATGATACCAGACGTGGGGATCCCGGATATTGTCTGAGGTGCTGCTCGTGCTGGGGTCAGATGATGATCAAAGATACGCTGGTAGAGCGCTGTGGTTCGTACATCGGGTGCGACGCCCAGCTCCTCATCTAGCAGGGAGCGATACTCCATGTAGTGCTTCAGCGCCTGGTTTCGCTGACCATTCAACGCCAATGCACGCAATAGTTGACGATGTGCTTCTTCAGCGTAGGTATCAAGCACCAGTTGGCGTCGGGCTGTCGCCTGGGCCAATGATAGTTGCTTGCTTGTAGGTAATGTGTGGTCAACTGGTACAAGGCTTGTTGTTGAGCATGTCGATAGACTTCTCGTTGCAGCAGTAACCACGCTTCGAAGTCGGGCGCCTTCGACAGGGAGAATCCCTCCAGAAAATCGCCGCGATAGAGTGTCACGGCGTGTTCCAAGGTGCTCAAATCAGCGTCGGGCGCAGTCGCTGCCGTAAACGCGGCGATATCAAGCCAGCCAGCGTCGTGGAGCCGGAACTGCAGCGTGTCCTGGACAACTGCGATATAGGGCATCTCAGCGACGCGGTCACCAAGAAGCGCCCGGAGATTGGAGAGCGCGTCGCGCAGTAAGGCCAGTGCCGACGAGTTGGACGAGTGGGGCCACAGTAGACCCGCCAGCACATCCCGGTGATGTGGTTGGTCACGTTCAGCGACTAGATATGCGAAGAGCGCCCGAACCTTGTTAGATTTGAAAGCTGTCACCTGTTGACCATCACGTTCTAACCGAAATGGGCCTAGCAGGAATCCTCGGATCTTCGTGTTCATCGGTTCCCCTGCCTACGCTGCAGAACCCTGATATGTCTACCACAACTCAGACGACGATGTAACGACCATTTGACACTCAGATTCAATCATAATCTGACTGTTTTCAGATGTCCTTCTGACCTTACTATAGCACATTAGAGATATATTCTCAATGAATCTACGTTTTCACTACGGTCACGATGTAGGCTGATGAAGTGTGATTCTGTTGCACTCACAATGTCCCTGTCCGATAGGCGTTTCTTCTTGTGAGGTGTTATGCATAATCGACATATATTCATGAAATCTCCATATTTGACATACTTACTGCGTTTGTGGCCTGTGGAAACTGAAGAGGGTCCAGTCTGGCGGGCGGTACTGGAAGATTCCAAAGGCATGGAACGTCGAGGTTTTGCGGATTTGCCAGCGCTTTATCGTTTTCTGGATAAACAGACCGATGCAGCATTGGAGCTGACGGAGATCCCCGACACGTCTACAGAGGAAGGGCGAGAATCCCAGAGCTGAAAACTCAAGCACCGATGGTGACGTTTTGGG
>CAYVKR010000259.1:0-4249 GCA_964452025.1 uncultured Anaerolineales bacterium | reverse complement strand
GTGGTGAAAATTTAAGATCGTTTTTGGGCCACCCGGCGAAATCCCAGAGACCCAACTTAATTAAACCGTATTGGTCTTAGAGGCACTCTTTGCGCACCCAATGAGCCTTTTTTGATTTATCTCAACTGTTGAGGGACACTACCCACGTTTCAGACGCGGTCGAGATAGGGAACGTACATAGGGATGGGAAAAAGTGCGCGGATGATCGGTGGCATTTCATCCAGACCGGTGGGCGCCGGGCCGCCAAAGATCAGCCGGGCCACATCGATGGATGAGAGGTCGACGGTGGGCGTGGCGTGTTCTCCGGCGCGGATCTGCACGGCGCCGTCCTGCACGCGGAGGGTGGTCTCTGTGACCTGCGTCCGCCCGTGGAGGCGTATCGTCATCGCCGCATCCCGCACGGCGAGGGCGCGTCGCGCCAGGATGGGAAGGGCCGTCGTGAGCAGCGCGGTCAAGTCGTTGATCCGATACATGCCGTGCTCCCGCATCCGCCAGTTGGCGGCGTAGGGCATGACGCGCGTGAGCCGGTCGCGTTCCCAGGCGCTAAGTTCCCAGCTCACTTTGTCGGCGAAGTTCCACGCTAGCACGGCTTGGAGCAACCCTGCCTCATCGCCGGACGCGGAGACCAACTCGATGATCTTGACGTGGTCGCGTTCCTGCCCTTGGGCGATGACGTAGCCGTCGTCAGCGAGCCAGAACCGCAGATCCTGCCGCCCCAGGATGGCGGGCAGATCAGGCCGGCGGGCGTGACAGGCGCGCTGGTCTTGGTGCGCGGCGATGACGGGGTGCGCCTTGGCGGGCAGGACTTCTTCGATAGCAGCAGGCGCCACGTCATGCCAGCCGAGTGAGCGGCGGGAGAAGGTCAGCTGACAGGCCAAGCCAGCCATCTCCCAGCCGAAGACGTTATAGCGCTGGCGGTCGCCGCCCAGCCATGAGGCGGGATATCCACGCGCGTGCATCTCCTCAATGGCGTGATCCAAGAGCCGGGTCATATACCCCTTGCCGCGCGCATCGGGCAGCGTCGCCACGCCGCCGATGCCGCCCAACGTCAGCCGAAGGCCGGCAGCGACCACGTGGATGGGAAAGAGGCCGACGTGGGAGACAATCTGACCGCTGTCTTCGATGACATAGCAATTGCTGCACGCTTCTGGTGTGGGCTGGTAGAGGTGACTGTAGAAGCGCGGAAAGAACTCGCGTGAGCGGCCGTAGGCGCGTTCCATAAAACGCATGAAAGCGTCGAATTCATCTGGGTGCACGGTGCGAATATGTGACGTCATAGCAGATCCTTTAGACTAGCTCAGGAGTAGGCAAGCTAACTATACGTGAAAACACGAGGCGTGCAAGGGTGTTCTTTGGGGCGCAGTCATGTATAATGGGTGCGCGATGTCATTTTCTTCAGGAGGCTCATCGTGGTCAGAGTTTTCACGGACAGCACATCGGACGAACTGACCAGAGCACTTGTGGATATGGCACCTATCGAAGGTCTGCTGGTGATGGAGGCCGGCGCGGTGGTCTCCAGTCACTCTGGTCCCAAGACCATCGGCATTCTATATATGACTATCTGAATTTGACCTATTGTGACCCTATCAAGGAGGCATCTGTGACCGATTATCCGATCTTCCCCGAGTTCAAACCGATTGCGATAGATGACCGGGACTTTTTGCACGAGCAGCTGTGGGCATACCAGCCGGTGACCTCGGAACTAACGTTTACCAATCTCTTTATCTGGCGAGAAGCGTACCATGTTCAGTGGTCGCTGTTGGACGATGTATTGTTGCTCTTGGCTGAAGACGATGCGGGCGAATTCTACGGTCTCCCACCTATTGGTACTCAGCCGCGCCTGGAGGCGAGTCAGACGTTTCTGCGCTGGCTGCGCGCGGAGCACGGTGTCGATAAGCCGCGCATCGAACGGGCCGACGAGCGTCTGATGCAGGAGCTCGCCGAGGCCGATGAGATTGTCAGTGAGCCGACGCGCGATCAATTCGATTACGTCTATCGCCGCAAGGATCTGGCGGAACTTAGTGGGCGCGATTACAGCAAAAAGCGCAATCACCTCAACTACTTCGTGCGGATGTACGAGCACACCTACGAACCGCTGTCGCAGGACAACGTTGCGGCGTGCGTCGAGGTTGCCTGCGAGTGGTGCGAGAAGTACCGCTGCGAGGACGATATGAACTTGTTGGAGGAGCGCGACGCCGTGCTCTCCTCTTTGGAGAACTTCCCGCTTCTGCGGGCCAAGGGCGGTGTCATTCGGGTAGAAGGTAAGATCCAGGCCTTCTCCGTCGGCGAGATGATGAACGACCAGACGCTGGTGGTCCACATAGAGAAGGCCGATCCGGATATTCGTGGTCTCTACCAGCTGATTAACCGTGAGTTTGTACGCAACTGCTGCCAGGAGGCCGAGTTCGTCAACCGGGAGCAGGATCTTGGGGTGCCTGGGCTGCGTCGAGCCAAGGAGTCCTATCATCCAGATCACATGGCGAAGAAGTATCGCCTCCAGCTGATCTGAAGTAGGACGCCGGATATAGCAGATTTGCCTGAGGAGGAAGTCGATGTCCCTGCTGTTTGTCCTGATGGGCCTGGTGGTTGGCGCCGTTGCCGCACATGGCGCCGAGGCGGTGCTGGCAAAACGCGCGCTGACCCGCCCCTACTGTCCTTACTGCCAGGCGGAACGCAACCTGTGGCGGTGGAGCGCCACGCTGGCGCTTTTCACCGGTCAGTGGCACTGTAGCGAGTGTGAGAACCCCATCCGCTGGCCTCATCTTGCCGCCGAGGTGCTGCTGGCTGCCGCGTGGGGCGGAGCAGTTGCGCGCTATGGGCTGACGATTCAGTCAACGTTGGCGTTGCTGGCGATGATCCCGCTGATCATGGTTATCGTCACGGACCTGGAGCGAAAGTTGATTCCTAACGCGCTGATGCTGCCTTCCATCGCGGTGATGCTGGCGTTGGGGCTGATCCTTGGGCCGGTCGTCCCCGGTTTGACGACGTCGGTGTGGTGGCAGGTGCCCGCCGGTGGTTTGATCGGCTTCTTTGTCTTCTGGGGATTGGCTTCGCTTGGCAATGCCATCTTCGGGGAGGGCGCGTTGGGCGCGGGCGATGTGAAGTTGGCGGCCTACGTGGGCCTTGTGGTCGGTTTCCCGCTGGTCATTGAGGCGTTGATGCTGACTTTCTTTCTTGGCGGCGCGGGGGCGCTGCTCTTCCTTGTGGCGCGGCGTGGATCGTTACGCGCCGCGATCCCCTATGGCCCTTTCCTGGTGCTGGGCGCAATGACGACGATCCTTTTTGGCCTCGATATCATGCACTGGTATTTGGCGATGTGACCCTTGTTTTTCTGACTCTCAGACGACAGGACTACCCAACTCATCCAGGAGGTGACTATGTCGGATTCCTCGTTGATGGTGGACTCCGGCCAGGACGGCTCAACGTTTTTCTGGGAAGCCGGCGAGATCGGCGTGCTGTTGGTGCACGGCTACACGGCGACGACCGTAGAAGTTCGCCTGCTGGCCCGATACCTGCACGAACGGAATTATACCGTGCTGGGACCACTCCTGCCCGGTCATGGCAGCACGCCGCAAGAGATGAACCGCTGTCGCTGGCAGGATTGGGCTGCAGCCACCGAGGCGGCGTATGAACAATTGCGCGAAACGTGCTCCCAGGTCTTCATCGCAGGCGAGTCCATGGGCGGATTGCTGGCGCTCCACCTTGCTGCCGATCATCTGGAGGCCGCTGGCGTGATGGTCTATGCTCCAGCGCTGCAAGTGCCATCGTGGTGGCGGCCCTGGCTCACGGAGCTGTTGGCGTTCTTTGTGCCGACGCTGCCCAAAGGGCGGGCCGGGCATACCGTCGCGGACGAGCGCTGGCAGGGCTACCGGGTGGATCCCATACCGGCGGCTCGCCAGCTCTTTCGTTTGCAACGTGTCGTGCGCTCGCGGCTTGCATGTATTGAACAACCGTTGCTCGTCGTTCAGGGGCGGCTGGATCAGACCATCGACAGCAGCGTGCCGGAGTTTCTTCTAGGACACGTCGAATCTTCGAAGAAAGCATTGCATTGGATGCCCCATTCCACACACTGTGTGCTTCTTGATCAGGAATGGGAGGAGATAGCAGCGCTAACCGAGAGATTCATGCAGGACGTGTTGGACGTATAACGGCGCCGTAGTAGCAAAAAACCCCGAAACCTGTGTTTCGGGGTTCTGGCGGAGAGGGTGGGATTCGAACCCACGGTACCTCGCGGTACACGCGCTCTCCA
>CAYVKR010000258.1:0-4277 GCA_964452025.1 uncultured Anaerolineales bacterium | reverse complement strand
TGCCTTGCTTTCGCCTACGCAGTTTCTACGGTACGGAGGGCATTTTCACCAGCAGCCTCGCTTCGAAATCCCGGATTTGCGCGTATTTGCCCGGCAAAATCCAAAAGAGCCAGGATGGTTCAAGCAGCTGGCTCCTGACGACGTTGGAAACGCAAAGGTGGCTGGGTCTCTGGTATGTCGCCGGATGGTAGGCAAGAAAGACGGCTTTCCCAGGCCGGTTTGAGTGATGGGCGAGGCTCATCGACCTGACCTTTGAAACTGCCAGCCGGCCTTCTCACGACGTCAGGTCTCGACCTCTTTCGCGCGCAGGCGAATCAAGAATTTGGCGCCCTTATGGCTGGACTCAAGCAGTTGGAGCTCACCACCGTGGGCTTCGATAATGCCTTTGGCGATGACCAGCCCCAACCCGCTTCCGGGGATATGTCCAGATTCCGCCAGGCGTCCGCGATAGAAACGCTCGAAGAGATACTCCTGTTCCCGTGGTGTGATGCCCGGACCGCTGTCCTCCACGGTGAGGTCTACCCAATGGTTTGTCCCCTGGCGGCTTTTCTCGACGGCTATAGTAATTTTGCCTCCCGCAGGGGTGAAGTGAACGGCATTCTCAACGACTTCGGCGACCGCCCGATGCAGCTGGACGGAATCGCCATAGGCCATGGGAACCTCAGTATCGGGCAGCTCGGCGACCATGGTGATGGCTTTCTTCTCAATTAGAGGTAGATAATGCGTCACCACATCCTGAGCAATACTCACCATCGAGACTTCCTTCCACACCGTTGCGACATCACCACTGTCTAACTCTGTGACCATCAACATGTCCTCAACCAGATGGGCCAACTCCGAAGTCTCTTGCGCAGCATTCTGCAGGTATTCAGCCAGTTTCGCTGCGTCTGGGGTCTGTTGTGCCAGTTCCAGATAGAGCTGAATCGTCGTCACCGGCGTCCGCAGCTGGTGGGAGACGTTCACCAAGAAATCGTGCCGCGCCTTCTTCAACCGCTTGGCCTCCGTGATGTCCCGGTGACTTGTCACATATCCAATCAACCTGCCAACACCATCCCGCATAGCAGCAATGGTCAATGCTGCATCAAAGGGAGTGCCATCTGCGCGACAGATGACGGCTTCTCCCTGCCAGATCTTACGAAGGACAAGAGCGCGACGAATGGAAGGCCAGAACTGATGCAGATCCTCGAATGCGTTTTCCAAGAGGATCGTGGCGCGTTGCCCAAGGATCTCCTCAGAACGATAATCGGTCAGCTCCAGGAAAGCCCGATTGACGTAGCGAATCCGCAGATTTGTGCCGACCATGACGATCGCGTCGCCGGCGCTCTGAAGAATAGCCTCTGTCTTCTCCTGCTCGGCGCGGATCTCGGCGGTGCGAGCGGCGACCTCCGCCTCCAGGTTTTCAACCAATTGAGCGTTTTTGATGGCAATGGCAGCCTGATTGACCATAGTCAACATCAGTTCCGCATCTTCTCCGGTGAAGTCACGTTGATCCGGTCGATTGATTGCCGTTAAGGTGCCCAAGATTTCCTCCTGATAGACCATGGGCACAACCAGAATGGCGCCTGCTCCAGAGGCCACGCGCGTCTGACGTGCAGCTGGGCCTTCTCTAGGGTCAGGCTTGCCTTTGGGTGATAGGGCGGGCTTCCGCTCTCGAATGACCCAGCCCGTCAATCCTTCCATCAATTGAGCAAAGGGAACTCTAGAAACCTTCTCCCCGTGTCCGCCGGTGACGTGACGGACAATTCGTTCGTCCTCCAGATCCAAGGTGATAAGCAATACACGATCTGCCGGAAGACTAAGAGATACCTGATCGGCAACCGTTTGTAACTTATCATCCAGGCTCTCCAGCGAGATAGCTGAGCGGGCAACGCGATAGAGCGCCTCGGTCTTGGCTAGAGATTGTTGTGTCTTATCAAAAAGTCGCGCGTTATCGACCGCTGCGGCCACTTGGTTTGCCATGAGTGAGAATCGACGCAAATCGTACCGGGTGAAGTCCGGCTGATCCTGCCGGTTGACGGCGACCATGGTACCCAAAAACTGCCGCCCATACTGCAGTGGTACGATCATGACAGGGCCCGCATCGAGCGCTTTGCGGCGTTGACGCACCTGCAGCCCCTCTCGCGGATCGGGTCGCCCTTTGGGAGAAAGCGCCGGCTTCCCCTCGCGGGCCACCCAGCCAATCAGGCCCTCCATAGCTTCTTCGAAGGTGATTGGCACGAAAGCCCGTTGCTCTGGCCCTCCTTTCGTCTGGTAGAGGATACGCTTTTGCGCCAAGTCCATAGTCAAGATATAAATGCGATCTGCTTCCAATGTTTCCGCTACCGCGTCCGCCGCTTTCTGCAAAACGTCCTCCGATTGCTTTGTCCGCAACAGTACTTGCCCCACCCTGGATAGCGCCTGAGATTCGCGTAGGGCGCGGCGCGTCTGCTCAAAGAGACGAGCGTTCCGCACCACCGCAGCCGCTTGACCGGCGAGCGCCACCATCAGTTCCACGTGACGTTCCGTGAAATCCGGCTCATCCATCTGATTGATAGCGGTAAGCGTCCCGAAGGTCTCCTCCTGGTAACGCAGCGGCACCACAATGATAGCGCCGACCTGGTGATTACAACGCCGCTCCCACACCAACGTACTCTCCCGAGGATCACGATCCCCCTGGGGAGAGAGCGCGGGTTGCCCGTTCCGTACTACCCATCCCGTCAAGCCTTCCATCAGATCTTCATACAGCGTCGGCACGACCGCCACACCTTTGTCTTGATTGCTGACGTAGTCGACAATCTCCTCGGCCTCTTGATCAAAGGTGATCAGCAGCACTGTGCTGGCCGGCAGCGTCTCGGCGACAGTATCCACCACGGCCTGCAAAACCGTGTCAAGATCGGAAGATGCCATCAGCGCATCGCTGACACGGTAGAGCGCGCGCGACTCATTGAGCGCCACCTCTAGCGCTTCTGTGCGCTCGGCGACACGAGATTCCAACTCATCAATCAACGCGCGCAAGCGCGCTGTCATCGTGTTGAAAGCACGTGCCAATGTATCAACTTCGTCACTCCTATCTTCGGATACGGTGCGCGTCAGATCGCCGGCAGTAATAGCCCGCGCTATATCCGTCAGATCCCGAATGGGTCGTAGCGTCTGTCGAACCGTAAGCCACACAAATGCCATGACCAACAAAAAAGCCCCCATCGAGACCAACCAGATCGTCCGCTTGAATCCTTCCAACATCACCGCTGCGCCCTCGGCAGAGATACTCCGCTGGATTAGGATCTGGCCAAGAAGACTATCGACTTCCTTGACGATGAAGATCACAATACCGACAATAAGAGGCACCGCGACCGCCAGAAGCAGAAGCATTATACGGTTTTGCAGATGTCCACGCTTCACCCGACGTCTGGATATCATCTGCTTGAAGCCGGCATAAGTGTACACCGTTGCCGTGATGGCCTGACCCAGTAAAAGTCCAGGAACTCTGAAAGCCTCCCGCCGACCACCAAGCATCACTGCAATGACGACGAGATTCATCGCCAGCAGAAGTCTGGCCAAAGATCGCCTGCTCTGAGTAATCTGCTGATCCCAGAAGGCGACATATATCAAAACGAAGAGCGGTAAGATGTGTAGAACGTTTGTATAGAGAATGCGGATGAGCCCCCCTAACCATCCCTGGAGATAGCCGCGTAAAGAGACATAGCCTCCCGTATAAGTCAGAGGATCGAGATCCGAATAGAAGAATTGCGCCCCCCGAAGAAGATCGCTCAATAGCAGAAAAGCAGGCAGCAGAATCATAAGATAGAGGATCGCCTTCAACCGAGGTCTTCGCTTCTTCAACCACTCTGGTTTTAGGAGAATCAACATCGTGATAAGTTGACCTGGGGCAATAGCAGGCGCCGCTGCAGCAAGATGGATCGTGGGCATTCTCGCGCTTTCAATCCCTCTGGCGCCCAAGAGCTGCCCCACAGCGAAACCGTTCACCGCAAAGAGCAGCAACAAGGCGCTGATATGGCGATTCGCCGGATGCCGAACGTTGAGGGCTAAAATGTACAGGGCGACACTGACTTCTAGAAGCGCCAGAAGCCAGGCGATGATTTGTAAAAACTGTTCAAGCGGGGTCAACATCCCTGCCCCTCACAATGTTCAACAAAGGCCCATAGAAAAAGGTTAATGCCGATCGTAGAATTGCGCAAGTGAGAGTCAACACATATTGCTCAGATAATCAGATACCAACAAAAATAAGGTGTTCAGGCTCTTTTGGATTTCGCAGGGTGGTGGGGAGGTGTCATCCCCAC
>CAYVKR010000257.1:0-4339 GCA_964452025.1 uncultured Anaerolineales bacterium | reverse complement strand
GGGAAGCCGCCTATGGCGTTTGAGCGACCCTGGAACTGCTTCGTTTGCCCCCGGATCGGGCTGTCTTGTGTCATGACGTGCTGCTGATAGAATGACGTGGAAGCTAGACTACAGGAGGCGAAGATGCACGAGCGTTATGAGCGACAGGTGATTATCCCGAAGATCGGCGAGGAGGGGCAGCGACAGTTGGAGGCCGCGAGCGTGTTGATCGTTGGCGCGGGCGGATTGGGCTCGCCGGCGCTCTTCTATCTGGCGGCCGCTGGCGTGGGCCGCTTGGGCATTGCCGATGACGACGTGCTCTCGCCCTCGAACCTGAACCGGCAGATTCTCTACACGCCGGAGGACGTGGGCCGGAGCAAGGCCGGGCGGGCGGCAGAGCGCATTCGCGCGCTCAATCCCGACGTAGAGGCGACGCCTTATGAGCTGCGCGTCCTGCCGACGACGGGCTGTGATCTGATTCGGCAGTATGATCTGGTGATGGATGCCAGCGACAATCTGGCGACCAAGGATCTCCTCAATGAGCTCTGCGTGCAGGCGAGGATCCCGCTGGTCTGGGGCGCGGTGCAGCGTCTGGAAGGGCAGATGAGCGTCACGCTGCCGGGCCATGCCTGTCGGCGTTGCATCTTCCCGACGACGCCAGAGCCGGGCACCTATCCCACGCCAGCGGAGTTGGGTGTGTTGGGCGCGACTGCCGGGGTCATCGGCGCGTTGGAGGCCCTGGAGGCCATCAAGATCTTGCTGGATATCGGCGAGCCGTTGGCGGATCGCCTGCTGCTCTGGGACGGGCTGGGGCAGACCTTCGATGTGATCCAGGTGGAGCGTAATCCCGACTGCCCGGTCTGTGGGGAGCATCATGCGTGAGCTCGGTCTGATTCTGTTGGCGTGGGTCTGCGCATATCTATTGGGCTCACTGCCGCCCGGGTTGCTCTGGGGCTGGCTTGCCAAACGTATCGACGTACGGCGTCACGGCAGCGGTCGCACCGGCGGCACCAACGTCTGGCGTAATGCGGGGTTCTGGCCTGCGCTGCTCACAGGGGTCTGCGATGCGCTCAAGGGCGCGGCGGGTATCTGGCTCGCGCAAGCACTGGGCCTGAGTCCGTGGGTGACAGCCAGTACCGGCGTCTGGGGTGTTCTCGGTCACAACTATTCGATCTTTCTGGGCTTTACCGGCGGTGCAGGGACGATGATCAGCGCCGGCATCGCGGCGGCGCTCTGGCTGCCCAGCCTGCCGCTGCTCGTGGTCCTGGGCATGGCGGCGGGTTTGCTGGTGGGCCACGCATCCGTCGCCTCGACGGTGGTGGCGTTACTCCTGCCAGCGCTCTTTGCGCTGCGCGGGGATCTGCCGGCAGCCGTGGGCTTCGGTCTGCCGACGATGCTGATCACGCTCTGGGCGCTGCGCCCTAATCTGCGGCGTCTGGCCGAGGGGCGCGAGCGTTTTCTGCCGATTTACCGCGAGACTGCGCCGCCGATCACGCTCTCAAGGCATCCTCGAGAGCGGGCAGAGTAGTCTATGACTCTACTGAAAAGGGGTTTCAGTAGAGAAAGAGATACCCCCTATTTTCTTTGGCGGACTCTTTTTTCAGTGCAGCCAGTCTATGAAAAGACCTCCGATTTCTCGCAGAAATCGGAGGTCTGATAGGCGAACTCCTGGCTTCTGTCGCCCTCGGAGAAAAGGGCCGAGAGCCGTGAGGTCAGTATGCGCGACCAAAGATGGCGACCTCATCCGCCGGTTTGCCGCAATGAACGCAGCGCCCTTCGCCGCCGGGCTGATCCAGCGGCAGGCAGCGGACGGTGGCTTTGGTCTCGTCCTTGATCTCCGCCTCGCAGGTCTCGTCGCCGCACCACCAGGCGCGGGCGAAGCCCCTGGGCACCGCTCCACGGAACGCGTCGTAATCCTCCACCTCCCACGTGTGTGCCTCACGGAAATCCACGGCCTTTTGGTAGATAGCCTGCTGGATTGCATCCAACATCTCCGGAATTGACGTCTCCAGCCCGTCCATGGGCAGGAAGGATTTGCCGGCGCGTCCGGGGTTGTCGCGCCGAGCGATCACCACGTGCTGCTTGGCAATGTCGCGCGGCCCGATCTCAATGCGCAGCGGGACGCCGCGCATCTCCCAATCGTTGAACTTCCAGCCAGGGGAGACGCCCTCGCGCTCGTCGATCTCCACGCGCACGATGGTCTCCAGCCGGTCGCGGACCTTCCGCGCGGCGCTCAGCACCTCGTCGCGCTCCTTGTCCTTACGCCAGATGGGCACGATGACGGCCTGGATGGGTGCCAGGCGCGGCGGCAGCACCAGCCCTTGATCGTCGCCGTGGGTCATCACGACGGCGCCAACCATGCGCGTGCTCACGCCCCACGAGGTCGTCCAGACGTACTGCAGCTCGTTGTTCTCGTCCAGGTACTGGATGTCGAAGGCCTTGGCGAAGTTCCGGCCCAGGAAATGGCTGGTGCCGGATTGCAGCGCCTTGCCGTCCTTCATCATCGCCTCGATGGTCCAGCTGTTGACGGCGCCGGCGAATTTCTCGCTCTCGCTCTTGCGCCCCGGGATGACGGGGATTGCCGCCTCATTGACGGCAAAGTCGGTGTAGAGGTCGAGGATGCGGCGCGTCTCCTCGACGGCTTCCTGTTTGGTTGCGTGGGCCGTGTGGCCCTCCTGCCAGAGGAACTCGGTGGTACGCA
This sequence comes from uncultured Anaerolineales bacterium, assembly GCA_964452025.1. Classification (GTDB taxonomy): domain Bacteria; phylum Chloroflexota; class Anaerolineae; order B4-G1; family SLSP01; genus G713. The sequence continues at coordinate 1,659 of CAYVKR010000257.1, read as the reverse complement.
GGAAGAGTTTGGTGCGCATCTCCCAGCGCACGACGTTGGCCCACTGATTGATCAGCACGGGCAGATCGCGGTAGGATTGGATCCACTTGGCGTACATGTGTCCGATGATGGTCTCCGACGTGGGGCGAACGACCAATGGCTCTTCTAGCTCCTTACCGCCGCCCACGGTGACCACGGCCAGCTCCGGCGAGAAGCCCTCAACGTGATCCGCCTCTTTCTCCAGAAAGCTCATGGGAATAAAGAGCGGGAAGTAAGCGTTGACGTGACCGGTTTCTTTGAATCGGCGATCTAATTCACCTTTGATATGTTCCCACAGCGTGTAGCCGTAGGGCTTGATGACCATGCAGCCGCGCACGGGCGAATAGTCGGCCAGATCGGCCTTCTGGACAATCTCATTGTACCAACCAGAAAAATCCTCACGTTGTGATGTCAGAAAATCAGCCATGAAATCCCCTTTGCTATGTGCTTTCTTCAGTGTGATAGGTGCGTGTCAGAAGTAGACGCGTTCGTACTCGATGCGATCCTCATACAAGTCAATGACGCGAAATGGATAGACGTTGGCGACTTCAGTGCGCCGGTATTGCGTGCGCCAGGGCATGGAGCCGTACCGGTGCACGTGGCCGTGCAGGAAAAGCCTCGGTCGGAACCAGCGCATCAGCTGGCGGAAGACCTGGAAGCCTTCGTGCGGGCTATCCGGCTCGTCGTGGATGTTGGCTGGCGGCGAGTGCGCGATGAAGATGTCGAGATACCGCCCGTAAAAGGCCCGGTTGAACAGCAACTGTACGATCAGCCGCTGGGTACGGATGCGCATTTGGGTCTGCGTGTATTGATAGGGTGCGTTTGGTTTGTAGCGGACCGAGCCTTCCAGGCCGGCGACCAACAGATCGGCGTATTGGGCCTTGACCGACCGTCGATCCACGTTGACCCAGCCGCCGGGTGCGTCCAGCACCTTCCCGTTGCTGCATTCCATGGGCTCATCGTGGTTGCCGTGCACATAGAAAGCATCGGCGACGTGGAGTTGGGTGACCAGGAACTCCAGGTAGGTGTACGGCAGGTCGCCGCAGGAGAGCAGTACGTCCACCGGCCCAACGAAGTGCTTGAGCTGCGATCCAAAGAGCAGCGAGACGACCTCATCGCTCACCACGAGGATACGGAGGGATTCTTTTCCGTTTCCGGCGGTTCCGCGACGTTCAGACACGGATGCTATTGGCTTTTCCGGCCAAACCGTCGATAGTTAACGTCCAATTTCTCCAGGATGGCGTCCTGAAGATTGATGCCGGTGATGTGCGCCAGCTGGAGAAGATAGAGGGCGACGTCGGCCAGTTCTTCGGAGAGGGCGTCCGTCTCGGCCTCTTCCCGCCACTGGAAGTGCTCCAGAATCTCCGCCGCCTCCAGCGAAAGGGAGATGGCGATGCTGCGCGGATCCTGCGGGCGGGGCGAATCCGGGGTGTACCAGCCCATGGCATCGACAAAGCGGTTCATCGCCTCGGTGAGTTCTGCTAGCGTCATATCCCGGTTGCTCATAATGATCATTCAGTATACAGGGAAACGGCGGCTGGGCAAGAAAAGTGGGGTTAATGGGCAAACGAAGCAGTTGTCGGGTGACTCAAACGCCATAGGCGGCTTCCCATCATGTTTCCCTCCCGCATCAACCCCAGC
>CAYVKR010000256.1:0-4340 GCA_964452025.1 uncultured Anaerolineales bacterium | reverse complement strand
CAGGTTCTACGGTACGGAGGGCATTTTCACCAGCAGACTCGCTTCGAAATCCCGTAAATGCATGAGGCGAGGGGCAACCCTGCAGCCGCTTTCGCTTGATTAACGCCACATCTTGCCGTCACAATTTATCAGATTATGGTATAATTAACTTCATGGATAGAGCCGAGATTGTCCGACATCTGAGAAAGATCCCTCTCTTCCAAAAAGTGCCATTTGATGAGTTTAAAGCGGGAGGGAGGTTTTTCTCGTTACTGCCCCTCGTCCACGAGCAGCGCTATGAGACGGGTGAGGTCATCTTTCACCAGGGTCAACCTGCCAACCGCCTCTATTATGTGGTCGAGGGTCGGGTGCGTCTTACCAGCGTGGGTCAAGACGCCGTCACCCGCTATCTGGAGACCCTGGAGCCCGGTGATTCCATGGGCGAGACAGGGCTGCTGCTGGGCGATTTTCACGACGCCACGGCGGAGACCCTGACAGCGACGACGCTGCTTTACCTGGAGCGCGCCCCCTTCGCTGAGTTTCGGGCGGAGCAGTCCGGCGCCAGACGCCTGTTGAACCTCAACTCAGAGACCCGTCGTCGTCTCTCGATGCCGGAGTTCGACTGGCTGCGGGAAGGCGAACTGGTGGTATTTACCGCACGCCGTCACTGGGCACATTTGGTCAAACGCATCGGGCCGGCGATAGTGCTCTTGTTGGTTCTGGTGATCGTTGGTTTTATGCTTTTATATGGGAACAGTAACGTTCATCGGTTGATTTGGCTGGGATTGGGCTTGGTGACTGCGCCCTTGCTGATTTTTATCGGTTGGCATGTGGTCGATTGGCAAAATGACTTTTTTGTGCTGACCACCGATCGAATCGTGCATTATGAGCACGTTTGGTTGATACGCAGAGAGTTTGAAGAGGGGTTGCTGGAAAATATCCAGGACATCAATTTGATTCAGATTGGCATTTTAGCCAATGCGCTCAACTACGGTGATATTATCTTGCAAACTGCTGGTACAGCTGTGGACATCGATCTCACCGGCGTTGCCCGCCCGCAGGAGCTTCGAAATCTGATTTCCCAGGAACTGGAGCGCAGCCGCGCCCGCCGTGTGGCCGTGGTCCGGTATAACATTCGAGAGAATCTTGAGGAACGGTTGGAGACAGGTCAGTTGCCGGCTAAGAAGCCCAAAGCTGAGGAGGCGCCACCGGCCTTCTCTCCGGCGGTCTTGGCAGCGAAAACGTTTCTCGAGTACTTTTTCCCCCCTTCGCGTTCGGAGAGCGCCGACGGCAGTGCGATATACTGGCGACGTTATTGGCTGCCGGGCTTTCTTCACAACTGGCACATTTCTCTGCTTTGGGCTGGTTGGACGATAGCGGGTATACTTTTTCGCGGAAAGTTTTCGTTCCAGAATGGCGGTTTGTTTTTGTTGTTGGGGTGGCTGCTGGGTGAAGCGCTCCTTTTCGCCGTTCTGCTCTGGACCATCGAAGATTGGCGCAACGACTATTTTGAACTTCTGCCTGGACGGATCGTTCTGATCTCCCAGCGCCCTCTCTTGCTGCAGCGTAGTCAACTTGAGGCCCGTCTTGAGGATATTCAGAACCTGCGTTCTGAAGTCCCCAGTTTCTTGGGGCAGATTTTTAGGTACGGGCATGTGATGTTCGAGACCGCCAGCGCTCAAGGTGTGTTTGAACTCAAGTGGGTACGCTTTCCGGAAGATGTGCGCAATGAGATCTCCCGACGGCAGCAGGCGTACAGTATTCGCCAGCAGAAAGCGGAGGCGCAACGCCGTCAAGATGAGCTCTTGCAGTGGTTCGATGTGTATGATGAATTGCGCAATCCCGATCACCGCCGGGCTAATACTGCTTCCCAATCGATGTCGGGTGAGGAGGTAGATGCAGGCGACGAGGCCTAGGGCCTGCAGAAATATGAGGTCCCGTTTTGTCAACCAATGCGACAAAGGTCCAAGGAAACTGGTGTTGGAGGCTTGTTCCCGGCTTCGAACGCGAATTCTCTTGATGATGCGGGCAGGGTCGATTCAAGAATCAGGAATTATTCCTTAGCAAGTCCTCAGGGCGCAGCATCGATACACAGTCGTCGCCCAGGAGAAGAATATGATTCAGGCAATCAATACAGTGGATGAAGGAGGATGTAGGTGTCAGTACGTGACGTAATTACTGTGGGCGATGAGCGTCTGCGAGAAGAATCTGAAGAGATTGTTGAGATTACACCGGAGATAGAGACGCTGATAGATGACATGATTGAGACGATGCGGGCCAGCAACGGTGTCGGCCTGGCGGCGGTGCAGGTGGCGGAGTTGCTGCGACTGGTCGTCGTGGAGACGCCGGAAGACGAAGAGCAACCGGAAAGCGGCCGGCTCTACGTCGTCGTCAATCCGGCAATTGTGGAGTCCAGCGGTGAAACCGAGGTGGGGATTGAAGGCTGTCTCTCCATACCAGGCTACGTTGGAGAGGTGGAACGGCGAACCGAGGTGACGGTGCGCGGGTTGGATCGTCAGGGGCGCCGCCAACGGATTCGCGCCGAGGGATTCCTGGCACGGGTCTTCCAGCACGAGATCGATCACACCGAAGGCGTGCTCTACATTGACCGCCTGACCGCGCCGGACCGCATCTGGCCCGTAGAAGAAGGCGAAGAAGAGCAGGTCGAGGCTGAACAGGTGCGCGTCTGACGATCCTGCGCCCAGACTACCCGACTATTCGACTAACAGATCAACAGACCAACCAGGAGGCATATTGTGGTAACAAAGCAACAAGTGATGCGGGCCCTTGAGAATGTGATGGATCCTGAGATCGGGCGGAACATCGTCGATCTGGGGATGGTGCGTGAGGTGAAGATCGATGGCAACGATATCGAGGTGACCATCGCGCTCACCGTGCCCAACTGCCCGTTGCAGGATCGCATTGCGGGCGACGCGGGCCAGGCCGTGGACGCACTGGCCGAGGGCCTAACCGTGCAGATCAACCTGACGGCAATGACGGACGAGGAGAAGCAGCGACTGACGGAGAAACTGCGTGGTCAACGCCAGCAGCCGCAGCAGGAGGAGTCACTGGCGGCGCGGATGAACAACGTGAAGTCGGTCATCGCCGTGATGAGCGGCAAAGGCGGCGTAGGAAAGTCCACGGCGGCAGCGATGTTGGCCGCCGGGCTGCGGCGACAGGGCCTGCGCGTCGGTGTCCTTGACGCCGACATCACCGGCCCCAGCATCCCCAAGGTCTTCGGCGTGACGGATGCGCCTACCATGGGACCGCTGGGCATTGTGCCGCCGGTCAGCAAAAAAGGCGTCAAGATCATGTCCATCAACTTGATGTTGGAGCGGGAGGATCAAGCCGTGATCTGGCGCGGCCCGCTTATCGCCGGGGCTATCAAACAGTTCTGGAACGACGTCTTCTGGGGCGATCTGGACGCGCTGGTCGTCGACCTGCCGCCGGGTACCGCCGATGCCTCATTGACCGTGATGCAGACGCTGCCGGTCGATGGCGTCGTCATCGTCACCTCGCCGCAGGAACTGGCGGACATGGTAGTGCGCAAGGCCGCCCGCATGGCGGAACACATGCAAATCCCCATCCTTGGCATCATCGAAAACATGAGCTACGCTATTTGTCCCCACTGCGGTGAGCGGTACAGTCTATTTGGCGAGGGGAACGCTGAGGAGATGGCGGCTAACTTCGATACGCAGGTGTTGGGCCACATTCCGCTCGACCCAGAGCTCTCCCGGCTCTCCGACGCAGGTGAGATCGAGTCCTACGAGAACGCTGAGTTCGACGGTGTGGTGGCGGAGGTCACTAAGACGCTGGAGTAGGATGGGATTTCGAAGCGAGTCTGCTGGTGAAAATGCCCTCCGTATCGTAGAACCTGCGTAGGCGAAAGCAAGGCAAACGAAGCTGGGGTTGATGCGGGAGGGAAACATGATGGGAAGCCGCCTATGGCGTTTGAGCGACCCTGGAACTGCTTCGTTTGCCCATATAGCCCAGCGCTGGCCCGTACCTCCGTCACATCGGCGCCGCCGCCGGAGATGTTCACCTCGTAGGGTTCCCGCGCCACCTGTCTCAATGAGATCGTAGAAATTGGGCGCAGCAGCGCGCCCAGCGCGAGCACACGACGAGCCAGAAAGCGGGCTTGCTGAGCAGGTTCTGCTTGGAGGTTGACTGCATGAGCTGAAGGTCCTTTGGTTTGAGGATCTCTGGGATTTCGCCGGGTGGCCCAAAAACGATCTTAAATTTTTACCACAGATGGCACGGATTCTCACTGAATTTTCATTTTCTGTGAGAATCTGTGAAATCCATGGTTGGCCTTGGTGAAAAAAGCCTTTTTACCGCAGAGATCACAGAGAACGCTGAGA
>CAYVKR010000255.1:2003-4358 GCA_964452025.1 uncultured Anaerolineales bacterium | reverse complement strand
TGCCGGTGATCGTCTTCCTAGTCGTCGGGCTGCTTCTGCTGTTCTCCGTCAAGGAAAAGCACCCTCGTTCCAATACCAGCTGAGTGCCCTCCAACATGAGGCAGAATCCTCTTCACCATAAGACAGTGGGTAAAACGTAAAGGAGATACCGTCATGGAAATTGATCCGACCACTGACCAACATTATCTGCAGAAGTTAGATCGCATCATCTCGACGGCCTCCAAGGAGCACCGCCAGCGGCTGACCACCTACGTACGTCGATACATGTCTCCCCTCTTGATCGACGAGCTCTTCGAGCAGGGACATCTCGGCATGCTGATGGAAGCACGAGAAATCTCACGGGTCACAGTCATCATCGCCGACGTGCGCGGATTTACGCCTCAGACGCTGGACTACGAACGACGGGGACGCAGCCTGCGCCAAGTAGCCGAGCTGCTGGAGAAGTTCTTCGACGACGCACTGGAGACGGTCTTTGAGTACCGGGGCGTCATGGGAGAGTTCTCCGGCGACAAATTTGTGGCGATTTTCGGCATGCCAGCCCCTCAACCCGATGACACAGATCGCGCCATTATGGCGGCGATAGAGATCTACGATAACGCCGTCCGGCTGAACCGCCATCTACGAATGACCCGCCAGCACCATCTCGCCTTCGATATCGGCATCGGCATCAGTACCGGCGGCCCCATTTGGATCGGCGACATCGGATCGGACTGGCGCCGCGAGCTGACCATGATCGGCACGACCATCAACCTGGCGTCCAGGGTTGAGGAGCTGACCAAGTCCGAGGAATTTCGGCGTACCGATGGGTACAACATCATCATGACAGAATCGACCATGGACAGCATCACGCCAAAGGTGAAGCAGCATCTCAAATTGCAGGATTTTCCCCCGCGTCAACTGCGAGGCCTGGGAGAGATCAAGTACCGGCTCTATAAGTTGATCCAGCACGACCGGAGGAATATTCCCATCATCCGTGATCGCATTGATACGGCGACGCAGGCCGTCGTCGACGCTATCGCCCAAACCATCGAGAGCATCCAGGAACGCGAGGAGGCCTTTCGCCTGGGCATGACGCTGCAGGACATCGGACAGGCGATTTCGTCCTCCCTCAAACTCGATGACATCCTAGAATCCGTGATGGACGGCGTGCAGGTCTTCCTCTATTCAACCACGGCGTCCCTGCTGCTCAGAGAAGAAGGCACCAACCGGCTGCGGTTCAAGGCCGTCCGCCCGGCTGAGAATATGCCAACCCTGAAGTCCTTTGAGGATCAGCTGGTGGTAGGAACCGGCATTGTCGGCTACGTTGCCGAGACCGGCGAGTCTCTCTGTCTATACGACGCCCAGAGCGACCCACGATTCTACTCCCGCCCAGACACGAAAACCGGTTTTCAGACTCGTTCTGTGCTCTGCACACCCATCAAACTTGAGAATCAGATCATCGGCGTGATCCAGGTCATCGACAGCCAGGAGGGTAAGTTCAGCCCCAGCGACCTGCAAATCCTGGAAGCCATCGCGGCGTTTACCGCTAGCGCCATCCGCAACGCACGCCAGCACGCGGAAGTCGCCGAGGCGGAGATGCTGGCCGCTATGAGCATCGTCACCAGCGACATCGCACACATGCTGAAGAACGACGTCGGGCTGATTCAGATGACGTCTCAGTCGCTTCTTAGGAAACTAGACGCGTCCGAGGAAGCAAATTTGCCACCCGATTACCTGAAAAGGAAGTTGGAGCGCATCCATCGGAGAGCCAATGATCTCCTTGAGACCATGGAGGACATCCGTTCTCCTTTCTCCAATCTAAACCTAGAGGAGACCAATCTGCGCGACTTATTGGAATCCACGCTGGAGTCGGTGCTTTCCAAAACCGGTCAGGGGGCAGACATCACCATACGGCGCAATTATAAGGAGCTGCCGCTCATCAAGACCGACCAGACGCGGCTCTCCCACGTCTTCTTCAAGATCACCGAAAATGCCCTCAAGGCCATGAGGGGACAAGATAACCAGGTGCTGATGCTGGATCTCTGGCAGCCAGACTCCACCCACGTGCGCGTGGGCATCGCAGACACAGGACCAGGCATCCCGGCACCCGAGAGGTCGGCGTTGTTCAGACCCAGTTCCCGGCAAGCCAACCCCCGGAATCCCTCCACCCCAGGCGGATGGGGCTATGGGCTCTGGTCATCCCGCCTCCTCGTCAAAGTCCTGGGCGGCACCATTTTCCTGGACGAGGTCTATTCTGATGGCACACGCATGATCGTCGATTTGCCTGTTGAACCTGTAGCGCCGGGCCTGGATAGATGAAACCGGCTCAGAGAGCCCTCGTCGTGGACGACTCCGACGATTGGCGCGCAGAAATCA
>CAYVKR010000255.1:0-1993 GCA_964452025.1 uncultured Anaerolineales bacterium | reverse complement strand
AATCAAGGAGATGCTTCAAGACTATGGCTTTGCCGTGGTCACAGCCGGTGACAAGCAGAGCGCGTTATTCGAGCTAGAAAAGCAGACCTTCAATCTCGCGATTATCGATGTAAACCTTACCGATGAGACCCCTAATGCAGATGGCCTTCTCATCAGTCGCTACATTCAGGAAAATGCCCCAGCTACATCTGTGGTTGTGATCAGTGCGGAATCCTATAGCCCGTCCGTGTTGGCCCCAGCCAGATTTTTCGAGAAGTCGGAAATTCCATATCAACTCAGGCCATTCTTAGAGCAAGAATGGCCGTCCTGAAAACAGAACGTGTCTTCTGCAATGACCGTCCATGATACGGCCTACGGGGATCCAAGCGATGAAAGAGAAAAAGCGAATATTGATCGTCGAAGACGACCTGGATTGGCAGGCGGAAATGATGGAAGTATTGGCAGGATATGAGATTCTAACCGCCGCCTCCGTTGGAGATGCTTGCCACCAAATTAAGAACGCCCCGCAGCTCATTGATCTTATGATCCTCGATCTGGGGTTGTCCAAGGTCACCGGCGTCAACAGCGGGCTGACCGTCCTGGCCTGCCTCCAGAATCAAATGCCCGGAGTGCGCTGCATCGTCTTCTCAGGCAGCGAACTGCCCATGGGCAAAGCGGCGCGCCTCTTCAAACACTACAAAGTCTTTGCAGGGCTGCAAAAGCCGGATGACATGGTTCGGCTGGCAAAGGTAGTGGAGCAAGCGTTAAAAGCAGCCGACATAGAGGAGCAGTCACCTGTCCTGCCAGATTCAGCCGCGCCCATCATCAAAGGTGGCGCACCAAGACGACTTGAGGACAACCACGGTCTCCTTATCGGCGTTGGGGACTACGAGCATCCCCGTTTCGCCAGTTTGCCGGCCACCATGCGCGACACGCAGACGCTGGTCGACGTGCTGACCGATCCCCGGCGCGGCAGCTATCCGCCGGACCACGTCCGCGCCATCATCGGCGCCCAGGCAACGGCGACCAACATCCGCGCAGCATTGCGCGCGCTGGCACACTCCGTCACCGACCAATCCACAGTCTGCGTCTACTTCTCCGGGCACGGCGGGCGCGCCTACAAGCAGGGCGAGTGGCGCACCTATCTCTGCCCGCGTGAGGCCGATCCCAGCGATCTTTCTAACACGGCCATCTCCGGGACTGAATTCAGCGCTGCGCTATCCGCAATTCCAGCGCGCCGGCTGGTGGTGATCCTCGACGCCTGCCACGCGGGCGGCTCTGCCGCGCTCAAAGCTACCCATGGCGCCCCACTCTGGAAAGCCGGGCTGGCCGAACGCTACTACGAAGCGCTCAGCCAGGGCAGCGGTCGCGTCGTCATGGCATCGTCCAAGGCCGAACAGTACTCTCACGTCCGCCCCGAGGGCGACCTGAGTCTCTTCACCCACCATCTACGCGAGGCCCTGATGGGCAAAGCTGCCGTGCGCGGGGATGGACTGGTGCACGTGCTGGATGTTTTTCACTATGTAAATGAGGCCGTGCAGGCCGACGAGCCGGACCAGACGCCCATTCTCAAGGTTAACGACCTGGACATGAATTTCCCCATCGCCGCTGCAGCCAGGGGAATTCTCCAAATGCTCAAGACCTCAGACACCGTTCAGAGAATCCAGGAGATCCGCGAGCAGATCGTACGCGATCCTCTTGCTGGCGCAAAAGCGCTAAGCACCTACTTGGAGCACCATCCTGACCTAGCAGTGAAACGCAATGAAGTGGATCTCAAGCGGGGCCAGTTGGAGAGCATCCAACGCGAATTGAACCTCTTCGGCCCTGATCCGGCCAAAAAAGCGGAGAAAAACCGGGCCATATTCTACCTTCTGCGTATCTGCCTGGACCTGGAACAGTCGGAGGAATGAAGTCCTGATCATCAGTCTCTGGCTGCATTTTGCGCTCCACGTTTGCGAACTCCATTTGACAAAAGGCTTATTTGGATTACAATAGCCACGGCTTTGAGGGGCCG
>CAYVKR010000254.1:0-4419 GCA_964452025.1 uncultured Anaerolineales bacterium | reverse complement strand
ACGAAGCTGGGGTTGATGCGGGAGGGAAACATGATGGGAAGCCGCCTATGGCGTCCGAGCCACCCTGGAACCGCTTCGGTTGCCCGCTTTCCTGAACCTCGTTTTATGGTAGGATGACGTTGATGATGGATATAAACGGATTCGAGCGTTTTCTACAGGCGCGCCACTCGGTGCGCCGGTTTCGACCCGACCCTGTCCCCAGAGACCTGGTGCAGCGCTGTCTGGAGATGGCGACACTGGCTCCCTCGGCGCACAACGCACAGCCGTGGCGTTTCGCCGTCCTGATGGATGATGCCAAACGCAGCGACTTCGCTGAGGCCATGGCGCGCGATTTCCGGCGTGACCTGGAAGCCGACGGCGTGCCCTCGGCGCGCGTCACAGTCCTGGCGGAGAACTCCGTGCGCATGATCAGTCACGCACCCGTTGCCGTGGTGCTCTCCCTGAGCTTGATCGAAATGGATCGCTACCCCGACGCGGCCCGTCAGGACGCCGAGCGAGACCTGGCGGTGCAGAGCGTGGCCCTGGCGGGCGGACAGCTGCTGCTGGCCGCGCACGCGGGGGGATTGGGCGGCGTCTGGCTCTGCGCGCCGCGCTTCTGCCCGCAGACTGTGCGGCGCACGTTGGCGCTGCCGGAGGATTGGGAGCCGCAGGGCCTGATTCTCTTAGGATATCCCGTGGAGCCCCTGCCGGAAGACAAAAAGCGTAAGCCGCTAGCGGACGTTGTCCAGTGGCGCGCATAGAAATAGAGAGGTAAACGTGAAGCAAGCGTATGATGAACTCAACGTTGTCGCCCTGGCGGGTGGGGTGGGTGGCGCCCGACTGGCGCACGGCCTGGCGCAAATCCTGCCGCCGGAGCGACTGAGCATCGTCGTCAACACCGGCGACGACTTCGAGCACTGGGGGCTGACCATCTGCCCCGATCTAGATACTGTGATGTACACCCTTGGCGGCGTGGCGAACCCCCAAACGGGTTGGGGACGCGCTGGCGAGACCTTCAACTGTCTCGACTCCATCGAAGCGCTTGGTGGACCTGCCTGGTTTCATCTGGGCGACCGCGACCTGGCGACGCATCTCTTGCGCACGCAGTGGCTCCGCGAGGGCTACGCGCTCACCGAGGTGACCCAGCAACTCACCGACGCCCTGGGGATCGGACCCGTGGTTCTGCCCATGGCGGACGAGCCGTATCGCACCCGCGTCCTCTCCGATGAGGGTGACCTGGGCTTCCAGACCTACTTCGTCAAGCGGCGCTGTGAGCCTGCCGTCTACGGCTTTCGTTGGAATAACCCGGAAGACGCCCAGCCTACGTCGGCCGTGATGACCGCACTGGACCAGGCCGATCTCGTCGTCATCTGCCCCTCGAACCCCTTTGTCAGCATCGATCCCATCCTCTCGCTGCCCGGCCTGCGCGAGCGCATCGCGGCGCATCCCACCGTCGCCATGAGCCCCATTCTGGGCGGCGACGTGGTCAAAGGGCCCGCGGCCAAGATGTTCCGGGAGCTGGGTGCCGAGCCCTCGGCGCTGGCCGTGGCGGAGCATTATCGAAATCTGCTGGCCGGCTTTGTGCTCGACAAAGTGGACGCCGATCTGGTCCCCGCCGTGGAAGCGCTGGGAATGGCTGCCCAGGCCATGCCCACGCTTATGGTCGACCCGGCGCAGCGCGCGCCCGTGGCGCGGGAGACGCTGGCTTTCGCGGCGACCTTGTTATAGGCCCAGTGATGCAGGGCATCTGGGCCGTCGTCCCCATCAAGCCACTGGCCGAGGCTAAGTCTCGCTTATCATCTGTGTTGAATGCTGAGGCGCGCCGCTGCCTCGTCGTGACCCTCCTGCATCATACGCTCGATGTGCTGACGCGCGTCCAGGCGCTGGCAGGTGCCCTGGTTGTCAGCGCCGACGACGAGGTGGCGCAGATCACCGCCGATTACGACGCGACCTTCTTGCGGGAGCCGGACGCGCCGGGGCTGAATGCCTCGTTGACCCGCGCGGCGGCGGAAGTCCAGTCGCGCCGCGCGACGGGCGTGCTCATCGTGCCCGGCGACCTGCCGCAGATGGACGTGCCGAGCATCGAAGCGGTGCTGACCGCCCCCTCTCAGCCACCCGCCGTCGTCATCGCACCCGATCGCAGAGAGCGCGGCACCAACGTCTTGCTGCTTGCGCCGCCCGACCTCTTCCCCTTCAGCTACGGCCCCGACTCCTTTCAGCGCCATCTGGCACTGGCGGAAGCGCACGGCGTGCAACCCATCGTCCGCCGCCTGCCCAACCTGGCCATCGACGCCGATCTGCCCGAAGATCTCTCGCTGTTGCAGTCCCACGTCTCATGGCATGAATGAGCGAAGGGGGCACGTATGAAAAAGGTGAAACTCGGCAACGTCGTGCGGCTTACCCTGATACCGCTCCTGCTGGCGCCACTCTTCCTTTCCTCGTCCTGTCAGACCGCCGACCCGACTCCCGAGACGTCCGCGTCACCGGATGCGGCGGCAATCTCGTTGCCGGAGCCGCGATTGGAGGGGGACGTCTCCGTTGAAGAGACGCTATCCCAGCGCCGCTCCGTGCGCGCGTATGCCTCGGAGCCGCTCGCGTTGGCAAAACTCGGTCAGCTGCTCTGGGCCGCCCAGGGCATCACCGGCGAGAATCGGCGCTACCGCACGGCGCCGTCGGCCGGCGCGCTCTACCCGCTGGAGCTCTACGCTCTGGCGACCAACGTTGAGGGGTTGGAGAGCGGCGTCTACCGCTACGACCCCGCTGCCCACGCTCTGGAGCCGCACAGATCGACCGCCGATCCCGCCGCGCTGACAGAAGCCGCGCTGGGGCAGACCTGGGTGGAAGACGGCGCCGCCGTGCTCATCTTCGCGGCGATCTACGCGCGCACGACGCAGAAATACGGCGCGCGCGGCCGCCAATACGTCCACATGGAAGCCGGTCACGCCGCGCAGAACGTCTACCTGCAGGCCACAGCCCTGGAACTGGGCACCGTCGCTGTTGGCGCCTTCGATGACGCAGCGGTCAAGCGCGTTGTCGGCCTGGCTGACGATGAGGAACCGCTCTACCTCATGCCGGCGGGCCATCTGCGCTAGCGCTCGTCGCTGTCCCGCCGGCGTTTCTGGCGCAGCAGCTGATGGGCCAACGTCTCTTCGTCGGTTCGCCCCTTGGCCTCTTCTGCAGCTATGGTTCTGGTCGGGGACGGGACTTGGGCTTCGGTCGCAGGCGGCGGACGTCGTTCGGACGCTGCTTCTTCAGGTGCCTGGGGCCGAACCGGGCCTCGCTGCTGCTCGGCGACCCGGGTCTTTGCCTCGAAGAGACGCTGTACCGGCGACGAAGGCACGTCGGTCTCCGACGCCTCCTCAGCTGGGGCCGGTCTCCCACCGAGCCCCTTGAGCCACGCCCGCAACCGCTGCCAGTCCCGCCGCGTCAGCGCCAGTCTCCGCACCGCCACGTCGAACGGCAGCAGGCACGCCGCCACCGCCAGCAGCGTGGGCCAGAGGGCGCGGCGCTCCCCCCGCGCCTCCAGCGTGTGATCGAAAGCCGCCTCCGGTTCTTCCAGCACCCGCCCGCCGCCCAGCGCGGCCAGCCGCGCCAGATAAGCCGGATCGGCGCCGGGGGCCGCGTACTCGTCCGAGTAGGCGGCGACCCAGCCCGTCATCAGGCCCAGCGACGCACCGTCCTCGGTTGTACCGACCAGGCGCATCAGATAGGCACCCGGCTCGCCGGGCGTGAACGTGCCAGCGTAGCGCCCTGGCCCGGTCTGCGCCAGCGTCACCTCCTCCGCCGCGCCGTCCGGCGCCACCACGCGCACCCGCAGCTCCAGCCCGTTGAGAAACGCGCCCTCCGCATCGATAGCGTCGGCGACGATCCGCGCCTCGCGCCCCTCCCGTGTGACCGCTACCTCCACCGGCGCGTCCGTCTGCTCCGGCAGCGTCCAGCGCACCACCTGCGACCAGAAGCGCGGGAAGCCGTCCCACGTCACCCAGCGCTGCGCCCAGCGCGCCGTCGCGTCGGACGTCCAGGCCACCGCGCGGCCCAGCCCGTACTGCCACGCCGCCAGCAGCGGATCCTCCTGGTGCGTCGTCAGCAGCACCTGGGCCGCCGCCTTGGGCGCGGTCGCCACGTAGCCTGCCAGCTGGGGCACCGCGTCGACGCCGGAGAGCATGGCGTGATCGGCGCGCAGCGTGGGATAGAAAGGCTCCTCGACGACGTAGGCGCGCATCACCTGCTGCGTCTCCTCGGCGAAGATAACGGGCAGATTGGCGGCCCGGTCGGTGACGTGATAGCGTCCACCGCCCAGCTCGGCGATCTCTTCCAGGAAGCCCAGATCCTGGCCCGCGCCGATGGCGACGGTGCTCAGCGTGATCTGCTGTGGTGTCATGCGCGATTCGATCAGCGCCCGCACGCCGTCCTGGTGCTCGGCGTCGGCGCCGTCGGCCA
>CAYVKR010000253.1:0-4419 GCA_964452025.1 uncultured Anaerolineales bacterium | reverse complement strand
GCGCGGGCCATGGGCATGGCGGAGTGGACGCCGTACTGGCGCGCGGCGTAGGAGCACGAGGCGACCACGCCGCGTTTATCGGGCGCGCCGCCCACGGCGAAGGGCTTGCCGCGCAGCGACGGATCGCGCAGTTCCTCGACGGCGCAGAAGAAGGCGTCGAGGTCGAGATGCAGGATTTTCTGAGGCTGTGTCGTTTCACTTATCACGTTTTACGTTTCATTTCTCCACCAGCGCAAGCACGTCTGTATCCCCCAGCAACCCGCGCCCGTTAGCGCCCGGCAGCGCCAACACGCCGCCATCGGCGAAGTAGGGGAAGTCGAAGTGGACGGGATCGCCGGCGGCTTTGCCGGGCAGGGGCATCAGGCGCGCCGTCAGCGGCTTGTGCAGGCGGACGGAGAGGGCGGCCACGTCGAAGAGGACGCGGGCCAGCGCGTCCGTGCCGGCGTCGCCGGGCAGGGGGACGGTGTCGAGGCCGGTGCCGCAGACGGCGGACCATTGCAGCAGTTCGCCGACGCCGTAGCGACTCTCGGCGGCGCGCTGCGCCAGCACCGGGTCTTCCAGCACGGGCATCATCATGCCGCAGAAGCCCGCGTGGGGGAAGTCGGCCTCGTCGAGGGCGCTGGCAAGTGTCGCGGCGGCGGTCAGCGTGCCGGGCGCGCCCAGCGGCTGCCCGCTGAGCTGCTCCAGCGCCGCGCCGATGCTGATCGCCGGATCGGGGTAGGGCGCCGGGGAGAAGTCGATGCCGCCGAAGTGCAGGCCGTGCGCAT
Organism: uncultured Anaerolineales bacterium; assembly: GCA_964452025.1. Classification (GTDB taxonomy): domain Bacteria; phylum Chloroflexota; class Anaerolineae; order B4-G1; family SLSP01; genus G713. The sequence continues at coordinate 3,652 of CAYVKR010000253.1, read as the reverse complement.
CCACGAGCTGCTCGGCTACGGCGGTGAGGCGCGCGCCCGCGTGTTCCAGCGCCGTGACGAGGTTGGCGTGGGCCTCGGCGGCGCTGTCTGCGTCTCGGCACGCGCCGACTGCCAGGTCGGCGGCTTGCGTGGCGATGGCGAAGGCGGGCGGGTCGCCGTCATGGTAGGCGGCGGGGAAGAAGGGCGTTCCCGGCCCGACGTTCGCCAGTGCCGCGAAGCGCAGGTTGCCGAAGCCGTCCTCAATGGCAGCGCAGCGGCGGATCACGTCGGCGCTGGCGCGGATAGCAGCTCCGTCGATGGCGCCGGTCTGCGGATCGACGATGTGGGCGGTGGCGAAGACCCTCTGGGTCGCCGCGAAGATGTCGGGCAGGCGGGGGAGCAAGGTTGCATCGGCGGGACCCAGCGCGACGTAGGCAAATCCGTGCTCGACGGCCAGCGCGTCCAGCGCCATGGCGAAGTCCACGAGACGGTCGGTAAGTGGGCTTGCGTGCAACGCGGGCGCTACGTCAGAGGCCAGGCGCAGCGTCTGCACCTCGAAGCCTGCGTCGGCGTAGGCGTCCCGCGCCGCGTGCGCAAAGGCGCCCAGTGCCGCGAGGTGTGCGCCGTCCAGGGTCGGATCAAGATCGGCAAATACGGTGATGGAACGGATTTTCACGGTTGTCTCCTTTTGGCGAGAATGTCCCGATCTACACTTATTATGCTGTCTGCGTTCAGCTGACCAACCGGATGATCAACACCAAATGGGTCTCGTCTCTCTCCAGCAGAGTCAGCGTCTTGGTCGGCTCGCACGCCTCCCACGAGCGGACGAGCACGTCCGCTGGCAGCGCCTGCGGCTGCCCGTGACTGACGTCGACGGCGAGGATCATGGCGGTTTCGTCTGACCTCACCGCAGTACCAGCGGCAGGTAGATGCGCTCTGTCAGATCAGAGAGACGGGGGCGCCGGACGAGCAGCGAGACGTCGTCCAGGTACATCCCCGTGTGCCCGTTCTCACCGTCGTTGACCACACCGAAATGCAGCGTAAACGTCTGCCCGGCGTAGTCGGAGAGATCGAAGGTGCGGGAGAGCCAGCGACTGGCCTCCGCCAGATCCCAGAAAAGGAACTCCTCTGTCTCGAGGATCATGGCGTACTGCAGGTCTCCCTCGACGGCGGGTGTGGCTGCCATGACTGCCGCCTGGGTGGTGGGTGTCGTCTCTTCGGTCTGCGGATAGTAGTAGACGCGCAGCGTCGCCGTCAGGGTGTCGGTGGGGATGGTCAGCGTCTGTCGCGCCGAGGAGTAAACGGTCTGCGTCGGCGTCTCGCTGCCCGCGCCGAAACCGATCCGGGCCGCGTGTCTGCCCGTGTGCGTGATCACGTCCGTCGTTCCTGCCGGTAGCGGAGTGTCGGGGAACGCCCAGCCGCCGTGGGTCTCGAAGCCGCCGTTGACGATGACCTCTTCCCAGTCCGTGGTGTACTGCCAGACGCCGTTGTCTGTGGCGACGGAGACGCGACCATCGCCGTGGGCCACGACGGCGTGGATCTCGCCCACGCCGTCGGGCGCGCTGACGGCAACCCAATGCTCACCGCCATCGGTTGAACGGAAGAGCGCATCTCTGGAGACGACGTAGGCGGTCTGATCCGCCGCGAAGTGCGGCGAGAAGGCCACGGCGCGCAGTGGGGTGGTGTCGGAGAAGGCCAACGTCGCTGTCGACCAGGTCGCGCCCGCGTCCACGGAGCGGAAGACGCTGTGGTGTCGCAGAATCTCGCCTCCCTTCCGACCGGAGCCCGTTGCCAGCAGCGTCTGGTCGTGCGAGACGTCGGGTGACTGGGCGATGTCGGTGATCTTCGCGTTGGGCACCGGCAGCGTCGACGAGACCCACGACGTCGCGCCGGGATCGAGCCGCCAGACGCCGTCGCCCGCTGCCCAGAGCGTCGCGTCCGCCGGATAGTCCGGCGAGACCAGCACGAAGCGTGCCGGCGGGCTGACGCCGGCGGGCCACGTGCCCACCGGCGCCCACTCGCCGCCCCAGCCGTGGTACGTGGAACTCAGCACCTCGCCTCGGCTGGTGACAAAGACGTTGCCGTCTTGCGCGTAGTCAGGTGAGAAGGCCCAGTATCCGCCCGGATAGTCAGCGGAATTCAGGGGGCCCCACGTCTGCCCGCCGTCGTCGGAGCGGTAGAGGCCCATGCCGCCCCCAGCACTCGCGGAGGCGAAGAGCCGGGGCGTCGCCGGATAGCCGGGCACGGCAGCCACGTTGATGAGGGTTTTGTGGTATAGGTCGTGGGCGGGGGCCCAGTGCTCACCCGCGTCGGCGCTCTGGAAGAGGCCGTGATACACTGTACCCGCGAAGAGCCGCTGACCGTCCTGGGCGCTCGTCAGCATGTTGACGTCCAGCGGCGTAAAGCCGTGGCGCGTCCAGGTTGCGCCGCCGTCGTCGGTGCGGTAGACGCCGCCCGGCGTGCCGACGAGCAGGGTGGGGTCCTCGGGCCAATTGGGCGAGATGGCCAGCGCTTCGACCCAGGGGCCGGGATAGGAGGAGATCGGCGCCCAGGTCGCGCCGCCGTCGGTGGAACGGTGGAGTCCGTCGTGACAGCCCGCGAAGACCGTCGTATCGGTGACGTAGGCTGGCGAGAGGGCCAGCGCATTGACGGTGCCCGCCGTGATCGAGACCGTGTGCGAGATCCACGTCGCGCCTCTGTCGTGAGAGACGTAGACCGGCCCGTCGAGGCCGCCGGCGAGGAGCGTCCCATCATCCGCGAAGTCCGGTGATGGAGCAATTGCCCACGCGCTCTCACTGAGGACTTGGGTCCACGTAAGCCCGCCGCTGGTCGTCCGCCAGAGTCCATCGCCGCCCACAAAGGCCGTGTGGTCGTTGGTGAAGTCCGGCGAATAGGCCAGCGCCCGGCCGAAGCCCACTTCGCTCTGCGTCGTCCAGGTCAGTCCGCCGTTCTGGCTGACGTAGACAGTGTTGCCGCTCTGGGCCATGACGTGACCGCTGGTGGCGTAGTCCGGCGCCACAGCGACGGCCGTCACGCCGTAGGGCAGCCCGCCCACGCCCTCAATGTGGCTCCACGTGGCCCCGGCATCGGTGGAGGTGAAGAGCCCGCTGCTGGCTCCAACGAAAATTGTCTCATCCGCGCCGAAGTTGGGGGAGAAGGCCACGGCGTCCACCCCTGTGATCTGTGTATCGGTCTCGCTGGTGGTGGTAGAAAGGGCCCACATCCGCCCGCCATCGGTGGATTTGAAGAGCCCCAGTCCGGTTTTGATTTGGCGGAGGAAATAAGCGTTTCCGCCAAAGACCACCCCATCGTCGGGAAAATCCGGGGAGACGGCCAGGGCGTTGGCGCCGCCGCCTTCTGGCCCAAGAAACGTCCAGGTCCCCGGTTCGTCGCCTACTTCTGCGCCCGTGGGCATCCATCCCAGGGAAAACGCGGCTACCAACCCCACAAGGGTTGCCAGGCCGACTGTTAACCATCGCTGCCTCATCGTGACCTCCCATCGTTTTAGAAAGCACTTACCTGCCGCCCAGAAGGGACTGCTGTTGAGCAATGAAGGGAGCATCGTGGTCCATTTTCATTATAACGCGGATTGAGCGCGTTTCAACGTCTCGCTGTTCGGGGATTTCGAAGCGAGTCCGCTGGTGAAAACGCCCTCCGTACCGTAGAAACTGCG
>CAYVKR010000252.1:0-4425 GCA_964452025.1 uncultured Anaerolineales bacterium | reverse complement strand
AGTATATTTACATCCTGTTAATCTTGTTAATCGTGTCTATTTTCGAAGGAGTCAATAATGATTATAAAATGGCTGATGAAGAGGTTAAATCATATCTTATGGCACAAACCTCAAAGAAGATCGAGAAGATAAAATTTAATCGGTGTCCTTGATCAAATCTACGGCGACTCACGTATAATAGGGATAGAAACTAACGACACACCAGGGGAGTAGACCAGGTAGATGAAAAAGTCAACGTGGGGACGGTGGGTGCGCGTGGCGCTCTTCCTCCTCTTCACCGGCGTGATCATCTGGAGCGCCACCCGGCTTTCGTCCGGGGACGAGGGGCGTTCCCCCCTGGCGGAGCTGCAACTGCGCGCCATGCGCGATCTCCTGCTGCCGGACGTGCCATCGCGTCCCCCGCGCCGTGACCGCCCGCCCGCCGTAGCGCCGGACCCCACGCCCATCAAGCCGGTCACCACCGAGGCGTTGGAGACCAGCGGCGCGGGCGAGTACCACGCCTGGGGCTACGACGGCAGCGGCGTCAAGGTCGCCGTCATCGACGAGGGGTTCTACGGACTGACCGACCTCATCGAAAAAGGCGAACTGTCGCCCGACGTCGTGACGCGTCGCTTCACCCGCGAGGGCGCCGTCACCCGCACACTGAGCGCGGAGAGCGCCCACGGCGCAGCCTGCGCGGAGATCGTCCACGACTTGGCGCCCGGCGCGCAGCTTACTCTCGTCGAGGTGGACGATCTCATCGCCAATTTCGAGGCTATCTTTGATTATCTGGCGCAAGAGCAGGTGCAAATCGTCTCCATCTCCATGGCGCTGGCGCCGCGCCACCGGGGCGACGGGCGCGGGCTGCTGGGCGATCCGCCCCTCCCCATCTACGAGCTGCTGGACGAGGCCCGCGCGCAGGGCATGCTGGTCATCAAGAGCGCGGGCAACGACGCCCAGCGCCACTACGCGGGCGCTTTCATCGACGCCAACGGGAACGGCTGGCACGAGTTCGGCGTGACGCGCGAGGGGCGGCTGGACGAGACGCTGGCGTTTCAGGTGCAGGCCGATCAGCCGGTGGAGCTCTATTTCATCTGGGACGATTGGGACGACGATCCCCTGGCCCCCGCCGCGCGGACCGATTACGACCTGGTACTCTTCGACGCGCAGGGGCGTGAAATCGCCCGCAGCACGCGCGACCAGGCCGGGCGCAGCGCGCCGGTGGACGTCCTCAACGCCGTGCCGGAGGTCGGCGGGGCGGTCACGCTGCGCGTCTGGAAAAACGGCGCCTTCGACGAAACGAACGCCTTCCACATCTTCGCCCGGAAGGGCGTCACCGCCTTCGACGAATACCAGGTGCCCGCCTGGAGCATAAGCCCGCCGGCGGACGCTGCCACGGTGTTAGCCGTGGGGGCCGCGCGCATCTACGACAACGCGCTGGCGCCCTATAGCGCCCACGGTCCCACCGCCGACGGGCGGACCAAGCCCGATCTGACTGGCTACACCGACGTCGCCGTCGCCAGTCCCGGTTACGAGGACGGCTTCTCCGGCACCTCGGCGGCTGCGCCCCACATCGCAGGGCTGGCGGCGCTGCTCCAATCCCGCGCGGCGACCCCGCTCAGCCCGGATGAGATCGAGGCGCGGCTCTTTGCGGCTGCAGCGGACAAAGGCCAGCCGGGCAAGGACACGCTCTGGGGTGCGGGCCTGGCGCAACTACCGCCGTTAGATCCCCACGTCAAGCTGCTGGAGACGCGGCGCGCAGCAGTAGCCCCGCCCGACCGCTTCGACGTCCGCGTCGCCGTGCACCGCTCCGATGGCAGCCGCATCGAGGGACTGGGCGCGCCGGCTTTCCGCGTCACCCTGGACGGGCAGACGCTGCCCCTGCTGACGGTGCGCCAGCTGGCCGAGGGCTACCTGCTGGAGACGCGCCCGACCGCGCCCATCGACGCGGGCATGCACACGCTCACCGTCCACGCCTTCGACACCCACGACACCGCCGAGATCGACCTGCCGCGCGCGCTGCCCGCCGAGGTCGCCCCGCGCCTGGACGTGAGCGCCACGGCGGGCGAGGCAGTACAGGAAGGCGACCTGGTCCGCCTGCAGGCGAGCCTGACAGCGCAGCGACCCATCTCCGGCGCCTGGGTGCGCGCTGTCATCGAGCGTCCGGACGGCAGAGAAGATACGCTGACGCTCTTCGACGACGGTCTGCATCACGACGGCGTGGCCGACGACGGCCTCTACGGCGCGACCTACCGGCGGCTGACGGAACCGGGTGCTTACGGCTTCGACCTCGTCGCCACCTACGATGACGTACGACTCACCGCCGGACTCTCCATCGCGGCTGAGGCCCGCGATGCGTTTCAGGCCGATGAGATCCCCGACGGCTGGGAAACCGCCGTGGGGTTGGATGTCTGGGGGAGCGATCTCTACCGTGACCCGGACGGCGACGGGCTGACCAACCGTGAGGAGTATCTTTACGGTGGCGATCCCTTCAACCGCGACACCGACGGCGACGGGTTGACGGACGGCGACGAGGTTGACGGCTACTACGCCATCGATCCGGCAAACCCGGACACCGATCTTGGCGGCGTCAGCGACGCCGAAGAGCTGCGACGGCGCACCAACCCATTAACCCCAACGGACGACGAACGCGCGCAAGAACTGCTCTATCTGCCGTGAGGAGAAGCGACCGGAGAAAAGATGACCGCAGACCGGGGACAGAACAATGCGGCGGTCTGCCGTCCCCGGTCTGTTCGACCAGACATCAAGACCGCTGGCGAATCATCACGCAACACGCAACACGCATCACGCATCACGTAACCCGTACCACGCACCACGATTCACTGATCAAATCTGTCCAACGCGCTATAATAGAACCGATACAGACGACGCGGGTGACCGGTCTTTCGAAACGCAAGGAGTATACGATGAAACGCTTCTTATCCGATCTTGGGCCTTATTTGGAACACGGGCTGCGGATCATGCTGTTGGTGCTGCTGGCGCTGGCGGCGCTGATCTTCCTGACACACAGCGTCATCGGCGTGGCGCACCGCTACCCATTGGATTACGGCGAAGCGCCGCTGGTCGACCAGGCGCTGCGGCTCGCGCGCGGCGAGAACATCTACCAACGCACGATCTCGGAGCCACCCTACACCATCTCCAACTATCCACCGCTCTATCTGGCGCTCATGACCCCCTTCGTCGGCCTCTTCGGCCCCTCGTTCCTGCCCGGCCGGCTGATCTCCGTGCTCTGCACCGTGGCGACGGCTGCGCTCCTCGGCCTTATCATCCACACGCACACGCAGAACCGTGCCGCCGCGCTGGTCGCCGGCGGGCTTTTCCTGGCCATCCGCTACGTCGTCGGCTGGTCGGCGCTGGCACGGGTGGACATGCTAGCCCTGGCCCTGAGCACGGCTGCGCTCACCACCGTCTCCCGCTTCCACGACGATGGGCGCGGCATCGCACTCACCGGCCTGCTGCTGACCGGCGCCGTCTACACGCGCCAGTCCTACGGTCTCGCCGCACCGCTCGCGGCCTTCGTCTGGCTCTGGCACAGGCGAGGCTGGCGGGCCGCGCTCAAACTGACGGGCCTCGTCGCCGGGCTTGGCCTGGCGCTCTTCCTGCTCCTGCAGCGCATCACCGGCGGCGGCTTCTTCTTCAACGTCGTCACCGCCAACGTCAACCCCTTCCAGTGGGAGACCGTGACGCGCCACGCGCGTGAACTGAGCAGCCTGGCCCCGGTCCTGCTCATCGGCGCGGGCGCGCTGCTCTTCCTGCTGCCCGGTCAGACCGAGATCTGGCCCCTGCTGACGCCGTACCTCGTCGGCGCGACCCTCTCCGCTGCCACCGTGGGCAAAATCGGCTCCAACGTCAACTACCTGCTGGAGCTCTCCGCCGCGCTTAGCCTGGCAGCAGGCGCGCTGGTCGCCTGGAGCAGCACCGGCAACCGGGTACGATCCGAAAAAGTGGAGCAAGCCAGCGAGCGTTGGTGGCGGTCCTACCTGCACGCGGCGATTTTGCTGTTGCTCGCCATCCAGTCCGGCCTGCTGATCCGCGAGACACTGCAGCGCCCCGTTGAAGACCTCAAGCAGCGCGTCAAGCCCATGGCGAACTATGAAGACCTTATGTGGATGACCGACCACACCAAGGGCCCCATCCTAGCCGATGAGTTCGCCGGTCTCCTGACGCTCCAGGATCGGCCCCTCTACCTCCAGCCCTTCGAGATGACGCAGTTGGCCAACGCCGGGCTCTGGGATCAGGAGCCGCTCGTCGAGGAGATCCGCGCCGGGGCCTTCCCATACATCCTCATCCATCACTTCATGGGTTATCCGGTTTACATGGAGCGCTGGACGCCGGGGATGCTGGACGCCATTATGGAGACCTACGCGCCGACCTCGTTCAAGGCAGAAACGCTGGTCTTCCAGCCGCGCAGCGCGCTGGAGAGCC
>CAYVKR010000251.1:0-4441 GCA_964452025.1 uncultured Anaerolineales bacterium | reverse complement strand
TGGCGGAGAGGGTGGGATTCGAACCCACGGTACCTCGCGGTACACGCGCTCTCCAGGCGCGCGCAATCGGCCGGACTCTGCCACCTCTCCAACGGATGGCATTATAGCAGAGGGGCCTGGTTTGGCAAGTTTTTTCTACGCGGGGCAAACGAAGCATGGCCAGACGCAATAGGTGGCTTCCAGCCATGATTGCCACGCGCATCAACCCCAGCGCGCATCAACCCCGGCATCGTCTGCCTTGCTTTTGTCTACGCAGGTTTTACAGTACGGAGGGCGTTTTCACCCAGACTCGCTTCGAAAATCCATGACTAATCACAAACCGCAGACCCATGGACAGTCTCCTGTCTCGGATCTGCGGTTTGTGGTATGTTCAACCGTTACGCAGCCGCAGCGAAAGGCTTGGCCACGGTCTCTTGTTGCGTGTTCTGACCGCTCTCCCGTCGCTTTCGCTTGGGTAGCGGGCGTCCCTCGAAAGCAGCGGTGAACTCGTCACCATAGAGTGTCTCTTTCTCCAGCAGGATCTTGACAACGCGATCTAGCGCCTCGCGGTTGTCCCTAAGAATCGTCTGCGCTTTCTCATAGGCCTCACGGATGAATCGTCGCACCTCGTTGTCGATCTCCTCAGCCAACGCCTCGCTGTAATCGCGCTGCTCGCCGATATCCTTGCCCAGGAAGACCAACTCTTCTTTCTTGCCGTAGACCAGCGGGCCGAGTTTTTTGCTCATGCCGTAACGCATGACCATGGCGCGGGCCATCTTGGTGATCTTCTCCAGGTCGTTAGCGGCGCCGGTACTGACCTCTTCAAAGACGAGCTCCTCTGCTGCGCGCCCGCCAAGCATAGCCGCCATATCGTCTTCCATCTTGCTGCGCTGGCGGACGTAACGATCCTCTTCCGGTAGGATCAGCGTGTACCCGCCCGCCATACCGCGTGAGATGATGGAAATCTTCCGCACCGGATCACATTTGGGCAACAGGTGCGCGACCAGCGCATGGCCGGCCTCGTGATAGGCGAAGATCTCGCGTTCTTCGTCAGAGATGACGCGGCTGCGGCGTTCCGGCCCAGCAATGACGCGCTCGATGGCTTCCTGGAACTCAGGCATACCAATGCGCTTCTTGCCGCGCCTCGCCGCCAGAATGGCCGCCTCGTTGATGGTGTTCTCGATGTCGGCGCCGACGAAGCCGGGCGTCGACTGGGCCAGCAGTTCCATATCGATCCCGGGCGCCAGCGGTTTGCCGCGCACGTGGACGCGGAATATCTCCTCACGTCCCTTGATGTCCGGCTTGTCCAGCACCACACGCCGGTCAAAGCGACCGGGGCGCAACAGCGCCGGGTCCAGAATATCGGGCCGGTTGGTGGCGGCCATGATGATGACGTTGGTGTCGGTGTCAAAGCCGTCCATCTCCACCAGAATCTGGTTGAGCGTCTGCTCGCGCTCGTCATGAGAGCCGCCCAATCCGGCGCCACGGTAGCGCCCGACGGCGTCGATCTCGTCGACGAAGACGATGCAGGGGCTGTGTCGCTTGGCCTGATCGAAGAGATCGCGCACGCGACTGGCACCCACACCGACAAACATCTCCACAAACTCCGATCCGGAGATGTTGAAGAAGGGCACCCCGGCTTCCCCGGCGATAGCCTTCGCCATCAGGGTCTTGCCCGTACCTGGTGCGCCTACCAGTAGGACGCCTTTGGGAATGCGCGCGCCTAGACTGATGAACTTCTGCGGCTCTTCGAGGAATTCCACGACCTCTTCCAGCTCCTGCTTGGCCTCGTCCACGCCGGCGACGTCTTCAAACGTCACCGTAGGACGATCTCCAGAGAACATGCGCGCTTTGCTTTTGCCAAAGGACATGGCTTGGTTATTCACACCTTGGAACTGCCGGATAAAGAGATAAGCGACGACGCCCATGGCGATGATGCCCAATAGCGTACCGCCGATGCTGAACAACGATGTCCAATCGGTGGGTTCTTCCACATTGAACGATTTTAAGGCCTGCAATGACTCTTCTTCAACGCCAAAACCTTGTAGTTGCTCAACAGCCGTCGATCCTGGCTCTTTGCGAGCCAGCGTGATATCACCATTTAGATAGGTGGCCTGTATATCGTTGCCTTTAACGGAGAGGCTTTGCACCTCACCCGCGTTGATATCTGCCGCCAGTTCCTGGATGGATAGATCAGCTCTGTCGTTTCCCTCGCTCACGTAACTGTAGATAAGAAAAATCACGGCGGCGATGAGGATCACGTAGACGAAGGTGCTGTTGTTTCCTTCCCTTTTCATTCGACCTCCTGCATGCCCATGCTGGGCAGCACTTAAGACTAGATTCCCACGTTATTACATTTTCTAGATAAAATTATACCATACTAGCATTAGAACTGTATTGGTGGATAAGAAGGGGTCAGGGGCGGATCTCGATCTGTGTGATGAGGATACTGTTATCTCTCACCTGCGATTGGCCTGGATCAGCCACCGACAGGCGACCGTCGTCGTCGTAGAGGCCCACCCACACGGTGTATGTGCCCGCCGCAGCCCCTTGGGGGATGGTGACCTGGTGTGGGTCGATGACGATCTCCCCTGTCTCCCACGTATCGGTGGGATTTGTGCCATTCGCCGGTTCGCTATCGTGTTGGGCGATGGGTATAGATTCACCCGCTGGGACGAGGTGCACAAAGGCCTTATAGGATCGGTCTAGGGGCTGGAGCGCGCGCCAGTAGAGCGTGACCGGCACACTGTCGCCGGACTGAAACGTCTGTTGAGTAACAAGCGCTTCCTCGAGCACGATACGACCGCCCAGATTGACCTGCATGGGCCGCCGTTTTTCCGTGCCGCCGCTGACGGTCAGCGTGAGGGTGCTACCTGCGCGAATCACACTACCCCCTTCAGGCTCTTGTTCTAGGATCTTGCCCCGGGGTTCTGCACTCCAGACCTCTTCGACCTGGAGGAACATACCCTGATCTTCGAGAGGGCGGCGGATTCTCTGCAGCTCGTATCCTACGACGTCTTGCAGCGTGAAGGCGCGCCCCAATGCTTTGACGACGCTGACAGTGCTACTGACGGGAACGCGTGTGCCCGGTTGTGGATCTTGTTCGATCACCGTGCCAGGCAGCGCGTCCGTCTCCTCGGCCTCCGCGCGGACGTTGAGCTGCAGGTTGTAGCCATGGGCCAATGTCTCGGCGTCGGCGGCGTCGAGTCCTACCAGGTTGGGGACGCTCACGGTCTCTCCCGTGGGCGTGAACGTCGCCGTGACCTGAGTGGCAGGCGGCGGCGGAGCTTCGTTATGGACGCGATAGATGTAGATCCAGAGGGGGATAAGGCCGAACACCGCCAACGCAGCAACGATCCAGAGTGCCCAGAGCAACCAATCTGATCCAGGTTGGCTGTCGTCTGGATCCTCTTTATCGGTGCGAGGCAGTTGCTTGTTTTCGTGGGGCACAGCCGTTTCCGGCTTCGACGAGGTCTTGGGTGCGACGGGGTGCGGAACCGTCAACTCCTCGTTCCTGGCCACGTATTCTGTCAGGGCCACCTGAAGCTGATTGGCGTTACGATAACGCTCGGCCGTCTTCTTGGAAAGCACTTTGTTGACCAGCCACCCCAGTTTCGGCGGGATGCGTGGATTGAGTGTTTCAGGCAGCGCGGGCGGCTCATCCAGATGCTTGGTCAGCAAGGCTGTGGTATCGGTATCGTGGAACGGCGGGACGCCGGTCAGCATCTCGTAGAGAATGATGCCGGTGCTGTACACGTCAGAGGCGGGGCGGGGCTGCTCCCCTCGGATCTGCTCCGGTGATAGATAATGTGGGCTGCCCCAGATGACTTGTTCCTTCCGTGGTGACGTCGGTTCTTCCTGAAAGGCTCGCGCAATGCCAAAATCTGTCACTTTGACCCTGCCCTGCTTGGTGACCAGCACGTTCTGCGGTTTGATGTCGCAGTGTACTAGGCCTGCCTCGTGCGCACGTCCAACGCCCGCGCTGATCTGCTGTGCGATATCCAGCGCTTCTGGGATGGGAAGCGGCGCCCGTTGCAAGATGAGCGTTTTGAGGTCGCTACCTTCGACCATCTCCATGACCAGATAGGGTTGATTCTTGTCAATCCCGACATCGTAGATTTGTACGATGTTAGGATGATCCAGCCGGGCCGCAGCTCGAGCTTCTTCCAGGAAGCGGTCGCGAAACGCCGGATCGCTGGCAAAGGGTTCTCGCAAGGCCTTAATGGCTACGGGGCGGTCGAGAAGTACGTCGTGTCCTCGATAGACGGTGGCCATCCCTCCGGTGCCTACCGTCTCGATTATGCGGTAACGGTCGTTCAGCACTTCTGACTCGATCATCTTTTTGGGCTCCTCTTGAATCCTTGCTATTCTACCGCAATCAAGCGAAAGAGCAATGCATATCGCTTCTTGGGCAAACGAAGCAGTTCCAGGGTGGCTCAAACGCCATAGGCGGCTTCCCATC
>CAYVKR010000250.1:2045-4509 GCA_964452025.1 uncultured Anaerolineales bacterium | reverse complement strand
GAGGTCTCGCTCTCGCAAGCGCCTACTTCTGTGTAGCGTCCGTAGCGGTCGAAGTAGATGCTGTCGGATGAGGTGTGGTTGAAGACGCCATCGAGGATCACGTGCATGCCACGGTTCTCTGCCTCGGTGGTCAGCGTGATGAAGGTGCTCAGATCACCGAAGTTGTCGTCGATGACGCCGAAGTCGGTAGTGTCGTACTTGTGGTTGGAGGGGGACTCGAAGATGGGGTTGAGGTAGAGCGCCGTCACGCCGATTTCCTCCAGGTAGTCCATCTTGTCGATGATCCCCTGGAGGTCACCGCCGTAGAAGTTCTCGCCATACTTGTCAGGGCAGTCTCCACCGCTATCCCGAGGGTCGCATATGGGGTTGTTCCAATCCGTACCCGTGGAACGATAGATGGAACCGTCGGGCAGATTGTAATGGAAGGAGCCTGGCGGCGTGTTGTTGGTGGGATCGCCGTCGCGGAAGCGCTCCGGGAAGATCTGGTAAATGACGGCGTTCTTGGCCCAGTCGGGCGATTGGAACGCGGGGTTGTAGACGGTGAGCTGCCAGCTGTTGTCCTCACTCTCGTCGAAGGCCTGGCCAACGCCCATGGTGCGGTCGGCGTCATCCTCATAGTAGGCGGTGTCGGTGCCGTCGATGGCGATAAAGCGATACCAGTGGATGGTGGGATCGTCGCCGACGGGCACGTCCACCTCCCACCAATCGTAGGTGCCGTCGCTGGCAGCCACCTCCATGTCCACGAGGCTGCCGGCGTCCAGGCGGTCGTCCCAGAGACGGACTTGGGCGGCGGTGAGGTCGTTGGCGAAGGCGCGCAGCCGCAGCGTGACCGTCGTGCCGGTGACGACCGCGCCAACGGGGGTGCGGTAGAGGGGGTCGCGGGAGTCGTGGTAGAGGCCGTCCCACCAGACGTCGTCGTCGTTGGATGCTGCCGTGGAGGGGATATCGGGAATGGTATAGGAAGCGTAGACCTTCTGCGTCGTAGGATCATCCCAGCCGGTGGATTGATCGTCGCTGGGCACGGTGTCATAGGCGCCTTTTCCCCCGTCACTTTGTGTGCCGAAGAACTCCAGATCAACGGTGTCACCGGCGCTCACGTCGATGTCGGCGAAGGGGATGGTCAGGCGCAGGCCCTCACCGTCGCTCCAGGCGACCTTGGAGTTGGGCTGCGAGGGCGAGCCGGTGTTGCCGATGCCGCCCCAATCCGTACCGCCACCGGTGTCCCAGTTACTGCCGCTCCAGGTGCGCAACTCAGTCCAGCCGTCGTCACTGCTGCTGTAGATATTGCCCCGGATGTAGTAATCCGGCAGGAGCGTGTTGGTGGTCACGACGGGGGTGTAGCCGAGATTCTGCCAGGTGGTCGTGTACGCTGAGGTGATGGCGTTGCCCCAGGGGTCGCCGGCCCCGCCGCCGCTTTTGGTGTTGATGGTCATACCTATCTGCCCAGTGGAGTTTGAGGTATCGTAATTCGGCATAGGAATGAACAAATGTAGGTTGGCATGGTCGGCCCAGACGTGCATGCGGCGCACGTCGGTCCAGGTGGTGCCGTTCCAGTCGGCTGGCCCCGGACTGGCGAGATCGCCTTCAGGGTCGGTTGCCAGCGGCACGGAGACGAGCTGATACTGGGTGGTCGGATCGTCCCAGCCGGCGGATTGGCTGTCGCTGGGCACGGTGTCGTAGGCGCCCTTGTCGGCCCCGTCCTGTGTGGCGAAGAACTGCAGGTGGACGTCGGTCGGCGCGGGATTGCCGAGGTCGCTCAGCGGGATGGAGAACTCGACGCCCTGCGTGTCGCTGTAGGCGATGTGGGTGCCGATTTGACCGCCCCCGCTGATGCCGCCCCAGTTGGTGCCGCCGCCGGTCCACGTGCTGCCGTCCCAAGAGCGCAGCTCTGTCCATCCCCCATCGTTGGGCACATTCCCGCGGATGACGTAGTCGGGCAGCATGGTCGCCGTGGTCTCCGCGCCGTCCACGTGATCGTAGCTGAAGGTGATGGCGTTGCCCCAGGGATCTGAACTATCCCCGCTGTTGGGCGCAGCGTCTATATCAATCACCAGCCCGATCTGCCCGGAAGAGACGGTGCTGGTGTACGAGGGCAGGGTGGCGTAAACGTAGAGTGTGGTCGCATCTGCTGCGACGTACAGGTCGGTCAAGTCTGTCCAGTGCGTGCCTTCCCAGCCGCTGGGATCTCCCAGATCACCGGAAGGATCACTGGCGATTTTGACGTAATCGGTATCGAGAAGACCGTCTAGGGTGATGTTGGCCTCGTCGGCAAGGACGGGTTCTGGAGCCAATCGTGGGATTGATCGTGGGTGGAGAAAGAGTCCTGAGAAAAGAGTTACCAGAACAACAAATGTCAGGATTTGCTTTCGCATTGTTACTCTCCTTAAAGTTTTAGGTAAAGAAGTGGGCTATCTATCCCGCTGACATGGAGTTTGTTTCTTGGCTCACCTCCTTTGAGATATCC
>CAYVKR010000250.1:0-1945 GCA_964452025.1 uncultured Anaerolineales bacterium | reverse complement strand
AGGGCGATAACAAGTTCACTCGGAGCCTTGACCTGTTTTTGCTCAATGCCGAATAGTTCATTCTGGCAACCCCGTGATCCGAATGCCCGATCCGGGCACTTTATACCGCTTGTTGATGCCGATGAGCACCGAGGTCAGTCCTTCGACGACTTTGGCGTTGGCCAGAGGGCCGGCGTCGATGCCGCGCGTCCCGATGTCCTCGGCCAGTTGTATGGTGACGGCTTTGGCGTCCGCGTCGTCACCGCAGACGAGCACGTCGCACTCCACCGGATGATCCAGCGGTTCCAGGTTGTGCGCGCCGACGTTCTGGAACGCGGCGACCACGGTGACGTCGTCGCCCAGAATCTCCTGGGCCTGCTCACAGGCGGAGCCTTCGGGGGGAATGTAGGCTTGGGTGATCTTCGGCGGATTCATCGCCACCGTCACGTTGATCAGGATCTTTCCTCGGAGCTCGTCTTTAAGCGTCTCCAGCAGCGCGTTCTGCGCGTGATAAGGGACGGTGAGCACGGCCAGCTCACAGGTGCGCGCCGCGTCGGGGTTCTCCAGGCCGGTGATGCGGTCGCCTCCCAGTTTTTCGTTGAGCTCCCGGGCAATACGCTGTGCTTTGGCTTCCTTGCGCGATCCGATGATAACCGTGTGTCCAGCTATGGCCCAGCGCAGAGCCAGACCCGGGCCTTCGTTGCCGGTGCCGCCTAAGACAGCAATTGTGTAGGTGGGTTCTTGCATTCTTCTTCTCCTTGGTGGCATCATGAATTGTGTGGGGGTGATAGGTGAAACTGTAGGTCAGGGTTATCGGGAAGCGATGTTGATGATTTTACCCTCTTGCGCCATCTGGGTGTTTGGAAAGGTAGCCTGCGCTTCACTCTCCATTTTGTCCAGATAGTCATCGTCGTGGAAAGGGCTGTGATGTGTCAGGACGAGGCGCTGGACATTTGCCGCTTTTGCAACGTCAGTCGCCATGCGCCAGGTGCTGTGTCCCCATCCTTGCTTGACCGTGGAACCATCTGCATACTCGTCCTCATCGTATTCCGCATCATGCACAAGCAGATCGACGTTCCGGGCAAATGTAATCAGGCGGCGATCAAGACCTATGTAGCCTTCTACATCCGTAGCAAAGACGAAACTGTGCTCTTTATAGGTCACGCGATAGATCAGCACGCCCTGTTGAGGATGGGCATAACTATGGTGGGTATTGATAACAACGCTGGTTTCCGGTACGTCGTCCTGCATCTCGTGGGCTTTGATGTGGGTTGGCGGCTCCGTGGGATCGGTGAGCAAGATACGGGACCCATGGGTAATATGTGTGTAGTAACGACGGCTCAGGAGGTCCTGCTGGCTGATGGGGGAGAGAGGCGGTCGCATGATGCGTTGCAGCGTCTCCGCCAGACTTAGCCCGTTGAGCGGTTCAGGGCCGAAAATGTGCAACCGGCATTGCGCGCACATGGCCGGTCGAAAGAGGGGGAGCCCCTGGATATGATCGTTGTGGATGTGGGTCAACAGGAGCGAGAGGTTGACCGCCTGTCCCGTGGTGCGATGATACTCCATGATCTCCTGGCCCAGGCCGATGATGCCCGTGCCGCCGTCGATGATCAGGAGATGCGGACCGGCATGGACTTCTAAGCAGGTCGTATTCCCTCCATACTTGACCGTGGTAGGGCCGGGCGTAGCGTAGCCTCCGCGTACGCCCCGAAATCTGATCCAGAATTCGTCGTTTTGCATGGAGTCTCTTTTATCTTTGTGGATGCCTGTTGACGTATTGGCCTTAATCTTATGCGCCCTGTTGGGTTTGTCAAGTGAATGGCTGGCGGTGGGTATAAGAAAAATTGTTGGGGAAATGTAGCCGCGATTTCTAAATCGCGCACTCTGAAGCGCGAAATGGATTTCGCGGCTACCTAGCGTTGGTTTACGAGACAGCGATCTGATTTTTCCCTGTATTCTGTCGTAT
>CAYVKR010000249.1:0-4519 GCA_964452025.1 uncultured Anaerolineales bacterium | reverse complement strand
TCTCATGACCAAAATCACTAGATGTAGGGTATGGCCACCTAAAAATCCGATTTCTGGGACTTTTTTCGGGTGAGCCAAAAATGATCAAATTACAAATCCGCCATAAGCTTTGACAGCGTTGATTCCATGACAGCGTTGATCTGTTCCAGGTCGTGTGCCTGCCCTGTCCAGAGATCAAACGCCAGCGCGCCCTGATGGATGAGCATGCCCAGCCCGTCGATGGCGTGCGCACCGGCGGCGAGGGCCTGGGCCAGCAACCGCGTTTCGCGTGGTCGATAGACCAGATCCATGACGATGAGGTGAGCAGGCAGGGACCGCTCGGCAGGCCAGATGCTGGCGTCGGCATGAGGCCACATGCCCACAGGGGTCGCGTTGACCAGCAGATCGGCAGCGCGCGCGGTCTCAATCAGCCGTTCTGCTGTGAGTGGGGCGTCGTGGAGCGCGGTCGCTTTGGCATGCGGCGCCAGATCGTCGACCAGGGCCGCCGCCCGGCTCGGCGTGCGGTTGAGCACGGTCACCTTCTGCGCGCCGGCGGAGAGCAGCGCGTAGACCACGGCCCGCGCCGCCCCGCCCGCTCCGACCACAACGGCACGTTGACCCTGCGGCTCAAAACCACCGGCTTGCAGCGCTGCCAGGAAACCCGCCACGTCGGTGTTGTAGCCCGTAACGACAGGCGGCCCGTCGTCCAGACGGTCGATGACCAGCGTATTGACCGCGCCCAGCGCTGCTACTGCGGGGTCGACGGCGTCGAGGTGCGGGAGCACGACCTCCTTGTGCGGCACCGTGACGTTGGCCCCGCGAAAGCCCAGGGCTACCAATCCCCGGACGGCCTCGCCGACGCGAGCGGGCGGCCCCGGCAGCGGCACGTAGCGCCAGTTCAGCCCTAGATTGGCGAAGGCGGCGTTGTGCATGGCGGGCGAGCGGCTGTGCGCCACCGGATGTCCGATTAAGCCAACAAGGCGTGTCGTGCCGTCAATAGGTTGTCTGTTCAATATGTTCTCCTCTCGTGATGCGTGTTGCGTGATGCACGATAAATCATGACTCTACTGAAAAAAGGTCAGGCTAACCGCAGAGCACGCAGAGGGTACAGAGATTTTTAGTTTTATGTGATTTCATATCATTAAATTTAACCAACTGTGAAGATAGTTAAACATAATACTAATTTTCTCTCAGCGCTCTCTGTGCTCTCTGCGGTAAAAAGGCTTTTTTCACCAAAGCCAATCATCCTTCTAATCCACTGATTGTAGTGAGGCGCCGAGGCGAGTCATGACGTCTACAAAACCGGGGAAGGAATCGGCAATGCAAGCGGTGTGCTGTACAGTGACGGGGCCTTCGACCAGCAGCCCGGCGACGGTCAGCGCCATGGCCAGGCGGTGATCGCCGTGGCTGTCGCCGACGCCGCCGTGCAGCCGCGTCGGCCCCTCGACGACGAAGCCATCGGGGCGCGCCTGGATCCGCGCGCCGAGCTTGCGCAACTCCCCCACAGCTACGGCGATGCGGTCCGTCTCCTTGACGCGGAGCTCGGCGGCGTCGCGCACGATGGTGGTACCCTCCGCCTGCGTTGCGGCCACCGCCAGCGCCGGGAACTCGTCGATCATGCGGACGACGGTCGCGCCCGCGACGATGGTCCCGTGCAGCGAAGCGGCGCGCACCGTGATGTCGCCGATGGGCTCACCCGCCTCCTCGCCCTTTGCCGATACCGTGATGTCTGCACCCATGGCCTTCAGCACGTCCAGCAGGCCGGTGCGGGTGGGGTTGAGTCCCACTTCGTACAACGTCGCCTCGGAATCGGGCAACAGCGTCGCCGCCACCAGCAGAAAGGCCGCCGAGGAGAGGTCACCGGGCACGTGGAAGGTTAGCGGTTGCAGATGTGAGGGGCGCAGCGTGACGCTGAGGCCGTCCACGGTCAGGTCGGCGCCCATGGCCTGCAGCAGGCGCTCGGTGTGATCGCGGGCCGGTCCCGGCTGATGGACCGTGGTGGCGCCGTCGGCGGTGAGGCCGGCCAGCAGCAACGCGCTCTTGACCTGGGCGCTGGCAATGCGCAGCGTGTGCTGTGCGCCGTGGAGCCTGCCGCCGTGAATCACCAGGGGCGCGTGCCCGGCAGTATCGTCGATCCGAGCGCCCATGGCGCGGAGCGGCACCGTGATGCGGCGCATGGGGCGGCGCAGCAGTTGCGGATCGCCGGTCAGGACGCTTTCAAAGGGGTGGCCCGCCAACACGCCCGCCAGCAAGCGCAGGGTCGTGCCGGAGCGGGCGCAGTCCAGCGGCGCGGGGGGCGTTTGTAAGCCACGCAAGCCGCGCCCACGAAGGGTCAGCGTGGTGGCGTCGTGCGCCACCACGTCGATGCCCAGGGCGCGGACGCAGGCCACGGTGGCCTGACAGTCGTTGGCGGGGAGAAAGCCGTGGATCTGGCTCTCGCCTTCGGCCAACGCGCCGAAGAGCACCGCGCGGTGCGAGAGCGACTTGTCGCCCGGCAGACGTGTCTCGCCGTGCAGGGGGCCGCCGGGGTGAACGCGCAAAGCGGTCATGGGAACATCTCCTTTCGCTGGGCGCGAATTGTTGCCAATGTAGTGCGTAATGTGGCTTCGTCTCCCTCAGCGATGAGTGCTGAGAACCCCTCCAATTGATCGATGCAGGTTGAAAGCGCGTGCAGGACGTGAGAACGGTTGGTCAGCAGGATATCCAACATCATGGTGACGTCACTGCCGGCGACGCGTGAAGTGTCGCGGAAGCCGCCCGCCACGATCTCCCAGGCGGCGGGATCGGACGACGTGGTAGCGTCGGCGGTGGCGATCAGAGCGCAGGCCAGCAGATAGGGCAGGTGGCTGACGGTGGCGGTGAGCTTGTCCTGGCGGTCGGCCGCCAGCACCAGGGGACGCGCGCCCACGGCGGCGGCGAGGGTGCGACCCAGATTCAGGGCAGTGTCGGTGGTACGCGGCAGCGGTGTGAGGATGAAGGTCGCGCCCTGATAGAGCACCGGGTCCGCCACGGCGATACCCGATTGCTCCTTGCCACACATGGGATGCGCGCCCAGCGGCACGACGTGCGCGGGCAACGCGGCCATTTTCGTGGTGATGGCGGCCTTGGTGCTGCCCACGTCCATGAGGACGGCCCCCGGCTTGAGCAGCGGGCCGATTTCGTCGAGCAAACGCAGGATGGTGCGGACTGGCGTAGCCAGAACCACAAGATCGGCGTCCCTCACGCCCTCGGCCAGACCCGCTGTGGCGCGGTCGACCAGACCCCGCTCCGTTGCCAGGACAATCGTCTCCGCAGCGACGTCCACGCCGGTGACGTGACGACAGTGTCCGCGCAGCGCGCCCGCGAGGGAGCCGCCCATCAGTCCCAGGCCAACGACGGCGACGTTTGACTCGCTCAGGGTTTTCACAGCGTCCTCCCGACGGCAGCGGCGATGGTTTTGACACTCTCCATCAGATCGGCGAACCGCGCGGGTTTGAGCGATTGCGCGCCATCCGAGAGCGCGTTCTCCGGCTGGGGGTGGACCTCGATCATGACGCCGTCGGCGCCGGCGGCCACGGCGGCGCGGGCCACGGGCGCCACCAGCTCCCATTTGCCGGTGCCGTGGCTGGGATCGACGATGACAGGCAGGTGACTCAGCTGCTTGAGCAGCGGCACGGCGTTGATGTCCACGGTGTTGCGCGTGTAGCTCTCGAAGGTGCGGATGCCGCGCTCGCAGAGGATGATGCGGCCGTTGCCGTGGCTCAGGATGTATTCGGCCGCCATCAACAGCTCCTCGACGGTGGCCATCATGCCGCGCTTGAGCATCACGGGATGTTGCGCTTCACCCACAGCGTGGAGCAGGGCGTAGTTCTGCATGTTGCGCGCGCCGATCTGCAGGATGTCGGCGTAATCGGCCACCAGCGGCACGAGCTCCGGCGCCATGACTTCGGTGACGACGGGCAAGCCGGTCTTCTCGCGGGCCAGGGCCAGCAACTTGAGGCCCTCTTCCCCCAGCCCTTGAAAGCTGTAGGGCGAGGTGCGGGGCTTGAAGGCGCCGCCGCGCAACACGTGGGCGCCGGCCTCTTTGACAGCCCACGCCGTCGCCAGCAGTTGATCGCGGCTTTCGACGGCGCAAGGCCCCGCCATGACGATGAGGCGCTCTCCGCCGATACTGACGCCGTTGATGGGGAATGCGGTATCCTGGGGATGAAAATCGCGTCCGGTCAGTTTGAAGGGCCGCTGGATAAGCACCGTCCGGTCGACGCCGGGCAGACGCTCGATGCGGTGGCGGTTCAAGGCGCGGGCGTTGCCGATGACGCCGATGATGGTGTGCTCCTTGCCCGAGGAGAGATGGGGCTGGCAGCCTTCGGTTTCGATCTCTGCGGCGACGGCAGCGATCTGTCCTGCGGTCGCCTGCGGTTTCATGATGACAATCATAGCTTCCTCCTGGAGTATTTAGTTGTAAGTTGCGGGTTACAGGTTGAAAGTTGTCTCTATTTACAGGGTGATCTTGCAGACGCCGGCGCCGGGGTTTCGGTAGATTGGTCGGCAAGATCAGGGC
>CAYVKR010000248.1:0-4524 GCA_964452025.1 uncultured Anaerolineales bacterium | reverse complement strand
CTGTGAAATCTGTGGTTAAACTTTCAGTCTGATCATGCGAAGTCCAAAAGAGCCTCATTTCGAAGCGAGTCAGCTGGAGAAAACACCCCCTGCGCCGTAGAATCTGTATAGACGAAGGCAAGGCAAACGAACCCGGGGTTGATGCGGGAGGGAAACATGATGGGAAGCCGCCTATGGCGTTTGAACCACCCTGGAACTGCTTCGTTTGCCCAATCTATGGTCAGGTTGACAAACGCCTTCTTGCACGTATAATGACGCTTGTTTAGATACACAGACTTATAACGTGCAAAAAGAAACGCTAGAAGGAGTTTACGAATGGGAGCCGTACCGAAGCATCGAATTACCAGCCGCCGCCGCAAGAATCGGCGTGCACAAAACTGGGCCGCGCCCTCACTGCCGCATTTGGTAGATTGTCCTGATTGCGGTGAGCCGAAGCGCCCGTATCAGGTCTGCAAACACTGTGGCATGTATCGTGGACGTCAGGTTTTGGAGATAGAAGAATACTAGAACCGCCCGTCCTACAATCCCGCATAGTCTGGATTTAAGACATCGCTTGATCAACCTCAGTAAATCCAGCTGACAGAGGAGGTGGGTATGGAGCAAGAGCAGAAGATTCCGGGAAAAGTCACGGTTGAGCCGACCGTTCTGGAGACCATTGCGTCCCTGACGACGCAGAATGTCGCAGGTGTCGCGCGTATTGCTCAGAAGACCGACGTGGAGCGGTTCCTGGGGATTGGTCACAAAGCCGTGGAAGTGCGGGTTGATGATGAGGGGCAGGTCTCCGTGGATGTGCATTTACTGGCTGAACCGGATGTGAGTCTTTTACAGTTGGGCAAAACCGTGCAGCGTGATATCCAGGAAGCGATCCAGAAGATGATCGACATGCCCGTCAGGGTCATCAATATCTATATTGAGGACGTCGTTTTTCCAGAACCGGAGACGGCTCAGCCGTCTACTTGAGCTCCTGTGGCATAGCTAAGGTCCCTCGTTTATGAAAGGCGGACGTCGCCTCTCCCGCCAATTGGCGTTACAAGCACTGTACGAGCTCGATATGACCAATCATGGTCTGGGTGCTGTATTGACCCACTGTCATGAACGCGAGCCGGAGGTGCCCTCTCAAGTTCTAGAGTACTGCCGACAGCTGGTCACCGGTGTTTCAGACTGTTGTGTCGTGCTGGATGAGTTCATCCAACGCCACGCTGTGCAGTGGCCTTTGGATCAGGTGGCTGCGATTGACCGTAACCTCTTGCGTATCGCGCTTTTTGAGTTCACCGTAGGCAACATCCCTACCAAAGTCGCCATCAATGAAGCGGTGGAGATTGCCAAAACCTATGGGTCGGATAGTGCGCCTCGCTTTGTAAATGGCGTGCTCGGTGCGCTGGTTCCTAAGCGCGACGAAGTCGCTCAGGCCATCAGGGAGCACCGCCAGCCTACAAGCTGATAACTGCGATTTGTCTACGACGGCGCCGTCCTACGTGAGGATTGGCGCCGTTTTTGCTTCGGAACTTCACTTGAAAAGCAGCGATCTTTTCAGTAGAGTGTTCTAGGCATCGCCAAGCGTAGCGGGCGATGTCTGGCCAGCTAGTATACACCTTTGTTGAAAGGAGCAGACGTTATGGAAAAGATTCGCATCATCATCATGGGCGCCGCTGGGCGGGATTTCCACAATTTTAACAGTTACTTCCGCGACAATGCGCGCTATGAAGTCGTGGCTTTCACGGCGACGCAGATCCCCAACATCGAAGGACGACAGTATCCGCCAGAACTCGCAGGAGCGCTCTATCCCGAAGGCATCCCCATCTATCCTGAGGAGCAGCTTGAAGAACTGATTTGTGAACATAATGTGGATCAAGTCGTCTTTTCATATTCCGACGTTCCTCACGAGTACGTGATGCACAAGGCGTCGCTGGTCAATGCTGCCGGCGCCGATTTCCGCCTTCTGGGCACCGCAGCCACTATGTTTGAGAGCGAGAAGCCGGTCGTGGCGATCTGTGCCGTGCGCACGGGCTCCGGTAAATCTCAGACCACGCGGCACGTTTGCGATACGTTGCAGGCGCTGGGCAAGAAGGTGGTCGTCGTCCGCCATCCCATGCCCTACGGCGATCTTGCCAAGCAGGCCGTCCAGCGTTTCGCCGATTATGATGATCTGGACAGACATGAATGCACCATCGAGGAGCGTGAGGAGTACGAGCCACATATGGATCGCGGTGTGATTGTCTATGCCGGCGTCGATTACGAGGCGATTCTTCGACAGGCGGAGAAAGAGGCCGATGTGGTCGTCTGGGACGGCGGCAATAACGACTTTCCCTTCTTCAAGCCCGATCTGTGGATTACCGTCGCGGACCCGCACCGCCCCGGCCACGAGACGAGGTACTATCCCGGCGAGACTAACTTCCGCGCTGCCGACGTGATCGTCATCAACAAAATGGATACGGCGGATTATGAGGGGGTGCAGGAGATTTACGACAGTATCGCCGAACTAAATCCCACAGCGACGGTGGTACAGGCTGCGTCGCCGCTCTTTGTCGATCAGCCTGAGGAGATTCGTGGCAAGCGCGTGCTCGTCGTAGAGGACGGCCCGACGCTTACGCATGGTGAGATGGCCTACGGCGCCGGTTTCGTGGCGGCCCAGCGCTTCGGCGCCGCCGAAATTGTCGACCCGCGTCCTTACGCCGTCGATTCCATCATGGCGACCTACGAGAAGTACCCGCGCACCGGCGCCATCCTGCCTGCCATGGGCTACGGCGAGGCGCAGATGCGCGATCTGGAAGAGACCATCAACAACGCGCCTGTCGATCTGGTCATCGTCGGCACACCCATTGATCTGACGCGCATCATCAAGATTGCGCATCCCATGCAGCGCGTACGCTACGAGTTGCAGGTCATCGGCACGCCGACGCTCGCGGATGAGCTGAAGGCGCGGTTTGCCTGATCTTGACGCACAGCAAAACGGGGCGGGAATTTCCCGCCCCGTCTTGCTTGTTGATAGGGGGTTATTTGTTCCGGGTGCGCAGAATGGATCCCAGGCGCCTGCCGACACTCCGCGCCTCGAACTGCGCGCGCTCCTGGTCCGCAAGGCGCGGGGGAAGCAGCTCCTCTTCGATGCTATCCACGAAGCCGTGCCGGTGGACGACGGCGCCGGCGGTGCAGTTTTCGCCGAAGCCGCAGGTGTAGCACTGCGAGTAGCCCGTCGCGTAGACCGTGCCTACCACGGCTATCATGTTTGAGGCCATGATCTTCCGTATAAATGCAAGAACAGGTGAGGGGTCCTGTGGTCCGTCGACGCCCACCGCGACGCCAAGTTTGCCTGCCAGACGGAATCGCTCCTGGTGACGAAAGCAGAAGGTACGTTCCAGACAGGCGTGGCCCAGCGCGTTGATGGTGCCGTAGTAATTGGGCGCGCCGAAAACGATGGCCTCAGCGGACAGCATTTTTTCGCTGAGGGCGAGCCAGTCGTCCTCGACGTGGCAGCGACTGTCGACGGCGCATTGGAGGCAGGCTTGACAGCCATTGATGCGTTGCTCGGCCAACGAGACGTATGCATAGGGCTCTCCGGTGGCGTCCAGCACCGTTTTGATCACTTCACTGGTGATTCCGTTGGGACGACCGCTGGCGCTGATGCCCAGAACTCTTGGTGTGCTCATGGTTGCGATGGCCTCCCGCGTTTGGCTGTCAGTTGATAGGTCATAGGCTATCCTGCAGCGTCGTCAGCGTCTCCCACTTCTCCTCGGCGGCCAGCCGGGCCTGCGTGGGCCAGGTGGCGACGACACGTGGCACGGCCGGATAGCCGATCTCCCGCAGCATCTCCAAGAGCCAGTCGGCGTCGTGTTGGGCCAACGCAGCGTATGTGGTGATGCCGGCGGCGCTCAGTACCTCGGCGGCCTTTGGCCCCAGGCCCCAGAGCAGGGTCAGATCATCGACGGCGGCTTTGGGCTCCACGGCTGCAAAGCTGATCCCAAAGCTCACCACTTCCGCTTCCGTGATGGGCTGCGCCCGCCAGCGGTAGTCGTTGTGCATGGCCTGCTTGAAGTCGCTCAGCACTTGATCCTTGTTGTGGAGCCGCCACTGGTCGCCTGACCAGCGGTAGAGCAGCACGCCCTGGATCTGCTGCGCGTAGGGCCGGCTGTTCCAGGCGTGAACGTCCTCGTAGACTTTCCGCACCCAGCCGATATTGGCGTTCTCCCAGCCCTGCTGACTGGCGTCGTCGCAGGCCGGCGCGTTGCTGCTCTGACAGACGTGGTTGGTCTCCGTGATCACCGCCGGCGTGTCCTTCCACTTTGCCGGGATGCGCTCCATGAAGTGCCGGTAGGTCTGGAAGTCGAAGTAGTGATCGTCCATAAAGGGATCGCCAAAGGTCGCCCGATGCGTGATGCGTTCCAGCGATGGACCGTGCGTGTAGGCGTGCAGCACAAAGGCATCCAGCGCCTCAATGCCGTCCAGCATCTGCTGGAAGTAATCGATGGGCCGATAGCGCTTGTTGCCGATCAAGTGGAAGGGGCTGGAGTGATAGGGGTCGATGGCGCC
>CAYVKR010000247.1:0-4532 GCA_964452025.1 uncultured Anaerolineales bacterium | reverse complement strand
CGTGGTGAAAATTTAAGATCGTTTTTGGGCCACCCGGCGAAATCCCAGAGACCCTGATTGGAGAAATGTAGCCGCGATTTCTAAATCGCGCACTGAAGCGCGAAATGGATTTCGCGGCTATTTATATTTTGTCGTATACCCCGCGGTGAGGACGCCGGCCCCAACGTGGAATGAAGTGTCTGACCGGGGACGGGGGATGGGAGACCGGGTAGGGTCTGCCGTCTGCGGTCCCCGATCTCCTTTTCAGGTTATCTGGATGTCCGCCGGGTCGAAGTCAGGTTCGGGGAAGTGCATGTCGAGGTTTTCCAGCGTCTGGATGATGACGGTGGAGATGACGAGGTTGCGGTACCATTTGCGGTTCGCCGGGATGATATGCCAGGGCGCCCATTCGGTGCTGGTCTTGCTGAGCGCGTCCTCATAGGCGGCGGTGTACTGGGGCCAGAGTTTGCGCTCCGCCAGATCGCCGGGGTTGAACTTCCAGTGCTTGTCCGGCTCGTCGAGTCGATCCTGCAGGCGCTCCTTCTGCTCGTCCAGGTCGATGTGGAGATAGAACTTGAGGAGGGTGGTGCCCTCGTCCGCCAGCAGCCGCTCGAACTCGTTGATGTGCCGGTAACGGCGCGACCATGTCTCGGGCGGCACCAGCGCGTGCACGCGGACGACCAGCACGTCCTCGTAGTGGCTGCGGTCGAAGATGACGATCTCACCGGTGCCCGGCGTCTGTTTGTGGACGCGCCAGAGGTAATCGTGGGCCAGCTCCTTCCGCGTCGGGACCTTGAAGTTGGCGACCTTGACGCCCTGCGGATTGGCGCCGTCGAAGACGTGACGGATGACGCCGCTCTTACCCGCCGTGTCCATCCCCTGCAGCACGATCAGCAACTTGTGCTTGCCCTCGGCGTAGAAGAGCTCCTGAAGCGCTTCCAGGCGATCGTTAAGGTATTTGAGCAGGCGCTTGCCCGCTTTCTTTCCTTGCGGGAAGGCACGTTTTTCGTTGGCGTCCCAGGCGCTCAGATCGACCTGGGTGCCCGGTTTCACGCGATACTGCTCGACAATGTTCAGGTCTACGTCAGGCATGGTTTCCTCCTGTCTGAAAGGATTTCAGTGACGACTTCGTCCAAGGTCAGATCGCCCCCGCGTTCACGCGCCGCTGTCACACGCTCGGCGGGCAGGTGCTCGGCGAGCTGTTCAAAGGCCTGTTGGGCGTTCTGTTTTTGGAAGACGTCAGAGGCCGGATGATGCATGACCAGCGTAAGCCACGCAAGCGCTGTCTCTGGATTGCTTCGCGCGACGACTTGGCTAGCTAGATTTTGAAGTGCGTCGATGGCCGCCGGTTTCATGCCGATCTCGACCCCTTCGACAATGGCTTGGTGAAAATAATGTTTGGCCTCTGCATACGATTGTTTGGCTACGTTAATCATACCCAACCCGGTCAATCTATAGCCACGAAACTGACGTGCTCCGGTCAAATCAATTTGGTCAATATCTTCACGACAGAGTTTTTCAGCTTTCTCTAGCCTGCCTTGAAGGATCAAACCCAGAATCAGATACCCTTGGGCATGCATGCGTTCGCGCTGATACCCGATGGAAGACATAATGGCTACGGCTTCTTGAAAGTGAGTGACGCCTTTTGCGAGATCATTGCCTGCGAGTGCGAATACTCCAAACAGCATGGATGTATAGCCCAGTATGACCGGCTGCTGATATTGTGAACGGAGTTTTAACACGGTGTGAACGTTTGCTCCAACCTTCTTTGATTCGCCCAGTACGTAGAATATACCGGTAAGGTGAATAAGTGCCTCCGCAACAAGGGCTGGACTCCCCAATTCTTGGCGCAGATTGAGCGCTATTTCAAAATGGAATTGCGCATTCTGAAATTGCCCTTTTATACTGTCAATCAAGCCCAATTCCATTTGGACAGCAGCGAGTCCCTGTTTATCCCTAAGATTTTGATAGAGGTTCAGACTCTGCGTGAAGGCTTCCCTGGCTTCGGAGAAATTCGCCATGATGGATTCCACGCGCCCAATGCTATAGAGACAATTGGCAATGCCAAGTTGATCTCTAAGCGCCTCGTGGATTTTCATGCTTCTGTGATATTCACGTAGAGCCTGTTGGTATCGACCAGACGCGTAATGGACATTGCCGAGCTGGTGTAAGGCGCGGGAGGAGGCCTGTCTGTTACCGAGTCTGCTCAAGAGATTGTAGCTTTGACTAAAATAGGCTTTGGCATCGTTCAATTGTCCGTGCTCGTAAGCGATCATACCTAGACCGATAAGTGCAAAGCCTTCGTAGCGTTGTAGGTTCAACTTTTGGAACACGATAAGGCTTTCTTCCAACCCTTTTTGCGCCATCTTCAACCTTGAGAGATGCAAAGCGAACATGGCTGCGCATTCCTGGAGCTTCGCAAGGGTTCCCTGAGCTTCTGGCGTCGTGTTGTCTGATAGAGTGTGTGCTAAGTCTTCTTTGGCCGACCGGAAGAGATTTTCACCTTCCCGGAAATATCCTCGCATCCGGTGGAAGCGGTACATGAATTCAACGGCTTTGTTCACAGTTGCCATCTGACCTCGCGCCGCCGCCCATCGCCAAGCTGCCCGGATATTCTGGATCTCTGGCGTCAGCGTGCGGAGCGCGGTTTTCTGACGATCTGTCCACAGGTCCTTTGCATGTTCTGCCGCCAGATCAAGGTAATAGGCAGCATGTTGGTCCTGGAGCCGTTGCCAGGTATTCGTGCGCAGAGCGAGTTCTTTTGCGGCAAACTGCCGTAGGGGTTGAAGGATATAGAAACGTTCATCCGATGATTTGGAGAGGAATGACTTGGTGTGAAGCGACGTCAGAACCTCCATCGACGCGCCGGTGACGAACGCAGCCGCTTCTGCTCGAAATCCGCCGTGGAAAACGGTGAGCTGGGGAAAGATGTCACGTTCTTCTTCCGTGAGGACCTGCCATGAATGCTCGAATATCCTATGCAGACTGTGATGGCGCTGCAGAATATCGCGGCGATTCGTTTGCAGTACCGCCATGTCTTCCGTGAGGTGATCGGCGATCTCGGCAGCGGAGAAGACCCGTATCCATGCAGCTGCTAACTCAACGCCCAGGGGCATACCCATCAGCTGGCGGCATATCCTGTACACTGCGGCGCGATTCTTCTCTGATAGGACGAAAAGCGGATCAACACGACGGGCAGATTGGACAAAGAGTTGGACAGCATCTGGGATGTCTTGGGTCGATCCGTTGCGCTTCAATGGATAGGTCAAGCCAGTGACGGTATGTATCTGCTCTTCTGGGATCTGCAGCGCCACACGGGACGTGACCAACACTTTGAGAGTGGGCGCAGCTTCAAGCATCTCCATCAGCAGCGGGGGCGCCGGTAAGAGATGTTCAAAGTTATCCAAGATCAGTAGCAAAGTTCTGGGCTGCAGATAGCCCAGGAGCTGGTCTTGGGCGGATTCTGATTCCCAAAGCTTGAATCCGAGGGTATCGATGATGGTCGAGGAGAGCGTCTCCGAGGCATCCATCGACGCCAGCGGTAGAAAGCAGACACCGTCTGAGAAGTGGATGGCTGTCTCTGCTGCGACCCGAAGTGCCAGGCGCGTTTTACCGATGCCACCAGGCCCTTTGAGCGTGATCAGCCGGGGGCCCGCTTCTTGCAGCTGCGTCGTGAGCTTCGCTATCTCTGCATGCCGTCCGACAAAGGGACGACTTTGGGGATGAAGGTTGTGGGGTACACGGTCCAACGTTTGCAGCGGTGGAAACTCGCGTTCAGGTAGGTCAGGATGCGTCCATTGATAGATGTGTTGGGAGGGGGTCAGATCCTTGAGTTTATATCGTCCCAAATCCTTGACCTCGCTATCAGGCAAGGGGTCATGTGCGGCGACGAATGTTTCGCTGAAAAGCACTTGGCCCGGCCAGCCGGATTCGGCGATGTAACGCGCGTGCTCAACGCTGGGGCCTGTGTATGTTTCTCCGAGGCGGATGCCTTTGCCGACGTGGAGCGCCATGACTGCCGACCGGCTTTGTGAGGCCAGTTCTTGTTGCAGTCTCAGGAGGGCCTTCAGTGGATCCCAGGATCTCAGCGTGACGTTCAACGTAGCCGATGGCGATGGCTCCCACGTATCCCGCTTTTGTTGCGCAAGAATCGTATGAATAAGATCGCGGTCGTCCGACGTGAGGTCAGATTTGAGATGAATGCTGAGAAAAATCGGCATAGGCAGTTCCTATTCCCCTGTTGGCATTCCCACATTAATAGGTTCAACGTATCCAATAGTATCGACGGATATCGCCGAAAGAAGCAAAATATGACTCCACTGAAAAAAGGTCGATCTAACCGCAGAGCACGCAGAGGGCACAGAGAGTCTTAGGTGTACTATGATTTTCTATCATGAAATTCGGAGAAATGTAAAAATAGTTAAACATAACATTCATTTTTCTCAGCGTTCTCTGTGATCTCTGCGGTAAAAAGGCTTTTTTCACCAAGGCCAAAATATGACTCTACTGAAAAAAGGTCCAAGAAATCGGATTTTTAGGTGGCCATGCCCTAC